>JBBSVV010000034.1:0-13227 GCA_038046625.1 archaeon
GAACCGCGCAGAAGCTGAAAAGGTTAGGATTTATTTTCGCGGCGGCGAAAGGATAGGCTATGATGTTCACGAAAGATGAAATTGCAGGCCTAAGTTTTCCGAGCATTTTAACAACCCATTCCTGAATAATATAGAACAATTTGCACAATATAAATAATACATTAATTCAGTAAAGAGAATAAAAGAGGCATTCACATGGTTGTATGCGTAATAGCGCTGATTGTATTCGGCTTCTTGGGCATCTTCTCCGCAACACACCGCGCAATTGCAAAAGAGGCGTTCGACTGCGTATTCAGGAAAATGACTTTCAGGCCGTGCAACACGGGCCTTGACAAGCGCCTCAAAATGATTGTTTCAATGAAGGTAATGAAGCGCCACGAAGGCGCGGGAAAATTCGTGCACAAAAACTTCGAAGGAATTTCATTCTTCTTCATGCTGCTCATGATAGGCAGCATTGTGTTCAGCGGAATAGGATTGTACAATTTCTGGGCTTACGGGAACTGCAACGGCCCAAACAGCTCTGAACTCTGCTTATTGAACCCCGAAACTTATTCAGGCACAAACCCGCTTGCGTGGCTTTTTCCACCTACTCCGGAACAGGTGAAGCAGGTTTCGAGCCAAGGATTGCCCGTACGCGGAAACCCCAATGCGCAGATACAAATAATCGAGGTAGGGTGCTTCACGTGCCCCTTTACGAAATCAACTGAACCGATTGTGGATGAGGTAATGGAAAAATACGGGGAAAAAGTTGCGCTTTACTTCAAGTACTTCCCCCTGCCGAGGCACAATTACTCCTTCGAGGCCGCAGAGGCAGCGGAATGCGCGCGCAACCAGGGAAAGTTCTGGGAGTACAAAGAGCGGCTATTTGAGCATCAGGCTGAATGCCTGGAGCAGCCCACAACAGGGGATTTGATAATTGTTTACAAGGGCCTTGCAAAAGACCTTGGCCTTAATGAAGGGCAGTTCAATGCATGCATTGATGCAGGCAAATACAATTCATATGTAGAACAGCAAAAGCAGGAGAACATCAATGCGGGAATCTACGGAACGCCAACATTCTTCATAAACGGAAAGGTGCTTGTTGCGCCGAAATCACTTGAAGAATTCTCGAAAATAATCGATGCGGAGCTGGCAAAATGAAATGCGGAGCTGGCAAAAACGGAGTGAGGAACGGAGTTGGCGGAAAATGATAAGCGAAAAAATCAGGAAAGATTTCCCGATGCTGCAGAAGCACAAGGATTTGATTTACCTTGACAGCGCCGCGACCTCGCTAAAGCCCATTCAGGTGATTGACAAAATAAAGGATTTTTACTGCGAATTCGGAATGAACATCGGCAGGGGCAATCACCACATCTCGCAGCAGGCAACGCAGAAATTCGAGGAAGCGCGCGCAAACATAGCGAAATTCATAAATGCGAAAGAGAACGAACTCATTTTCACCAAAAACGCGACCGAAGGAATCAATCTCGTTGCGACTTCACTCGAAAGGGGCAAAAGAATCAGCGCAGGAGATGAGATAGTAATTTCATTCATGGAGCACCACGCGAACCTCGTTCCTTGGCAGCAGCTCTGTTTGAGAACGGGGGCAAAGCTCAAAGTGGTTAAGTTGAACAGGGATTACACGCTTGACATGGATGATTTGCGGGAAAAGGTGACGCGCAAAACAAAGGTCGTTGGAATTGCGCACTGCTCAAACACCGTCGCAACCATAACTCCTGCGCAGGAAATAGCGAAAATTGCGCATGAGAACAACGCATTGTTCCTCGCGGACTGCGCCCAGAGCGTGCCGCACATTAAGGTTGACGCAAAAAAACTTGACGCGGATTTCATGGTTTTTTCCTCGCACAAAATGCTCGGCCCCACGGGAATCGGCGCGCTGTACGGAAAAGCCGGGCTGCTGGAAAAAATGCCGCCTTTCAATTTCGGCGGCGCAATGATAAGCAAAGTCACTTTCGAAAAAACATTGTTCGCGAAGCCGCCCCAGAAATTCGAGCCTGGAACAATGCCGATTGCAGAAGCAATAGGTTTTTCTGAGGCAGTAAATTATTTGAAAAAGCTTGGAATGGAAAATGTGCACGAGCATGACCGGAAATTATTGGCACATGCATTGCAGAAAATGTCGGGCATTAACGGCGTGAAATTGCACTGCCCGAAAAACCCCGAAAAACAGGGTGCCGTAGTGTTATTTGAGGTCGAGGGCATTGACGCCGTTGACTTGGGGGTCGCAGTTGATGAGTCCCGAAATATAGCGATAAGGAGCGGTTTGCACTGCGCGGAACCCATTATTAGCAGCATAAATCCGAAAGGCCTGGACAGGGCAAGCTTTTATTTTTACAACACCATCGAGGAAATTGACATCTTCGCGGAGCAAGTCACGGCCATATCGAGGGCGTTCAAATAATATGCAATCAAAGCATGAAAAATCGCTATTTCGGGGAAACCTGAAAACCGCGGAAATCTTTTTTAAGCTTACCCGGCTGAATTCTAATGCGGAAATAAAACGCTTTGGCGAGAGCCGCACAAAGGGTTGGATTCAATGAAAAGCAAAGGTGTTTCAGCAAAGGCAGCCGCCGAAAAAGCCGGCAAAAAATTCATGAAGCTCGGCGCAAAGGCAAGGGCGAGCCTCAAAACATTTTCATACGCATTCGTGCTGCTTGTCATTTTCCCGATGTTCCTGATGCTGCTTTTCATACTTATACTTGCCGAAAAGTTTGATTACATCAGCATTCAGGGAGGGCTTTTCGTGTTCCTCGCGGCGCTGGCCGCGCTTTACCTGCTTCTCCCGCACATGGCCTCGCGCGTGCTCGAATCCATAATGCTTTTCAGGCCCGCAAAGAAAAACAAGGGCGCATTGAAACTAAGGAAAGGTGAAATGTATGGATGAAAAGGAATTCAGGGAAGAGCTTAAGCAAGTGAAGGAAGCGGAAAAGGAAAGGGAAAAGACGCTTGCCGAGGCGCACAAAGAAGCGGAAAAAATTTTCTCCGACGCGCAGTCAAAGGCGAAAAAAATTGTTTTCAGGGCGGGCGAGGAAACAAAGGAAGCAGAGGAAAAAATGATTGCGGAAGGAAGGAAAAAAACAGGGCAGGAAGAAAAAAAAATAGTGGAAGAGGCCGAAGCGGAGGCAAAAAGGATTTCCGCAAAAAAACTTTCGCCGCAGGGCCTCAAAAAAATCTCGGAAAAGATAATGGAGTGAAGCAAAAATGTTCTGGCCTTTACCAATGTGCAAAGTGCGCCTTATCGGGCTCAAAAGCGACATCCGCAGGACTGTCGGGCTGCTGCACGAGTACGGCGGAACGCAGATAAGGAAAATAGATGATGGGGAAGCGAAAAGCATCGGCGCAATGGAAAACTACGGGGAAATATCGGAAAGGCTCGTGAAGGCCGACGCTCTTGTTGCGGCGCTCGAAAAATACGCAAACGGCACAAAAGCAAACGGAAAGAGCCCAGCACTGCGGCAATCGGAGGCGGAGAAGCTCGGCAGGGAAGTTTCAAGGCTCAATTCGCGCATGGATGGGCTTGCGAATGAGGCCTCAATGCTCGCGGAAAGCAAAAAAACGCTTGAAACGTTCTCAAAATTCAACATTGACTTCAACGCGCTTGAAACCGAATCGCTCGCATTGATTGCGGGAACGATTGATTCGAAGAAAGCCTTTTCAATAAAGGCGAGGATTGGGAAAATAACGGACAGGTTCGAGGTCCTGCACAAAAGCGTTTCCCGCGAAAAAGACCTCGCAATAATAGCGATTGAAAAATCCAAAGCAGAAGAAGCGAAGAGCGTGCTCGCGGGAACCGGATTTGAAAGCGCCGCAATCCCAAAAATAAGCGGAAGCATCAATGCGGAGCTCAAAAGCAACGAAAAAAGGGCGAAGGAAATAAAATCCGGAAGGGCTTCGGTTGAAAAGGAGTTCACAAAAATCGCGGCACAGGATTATTCTCCGCTGCTTGCGCTGAGGGAGAGCCTCGCAATGGAGGTGGAGCGCTCCGGAGTAACGGAAAATTTTGTGGGAACCGAGAACGCATTTATAATGGAGGCTTATTTGCCGGAAAAGAATTACGCGGAATTCAGCGCCTTCGCGGAGAAGAATTTCGGCGCAAAGGTTTTCCGGAAAAAAATAAGTTCGCAAAGCCTCGAGGAAATGCACGAGGAAACCCCAACCCTTCTGGACCATTCCAAGGTTCTTTCGCCGTTCGAGTTCATGACAAAATTTATCTCAATGCCAAGGAGCAACGAGCTCGACCCTACAGTAATATTCCTCATTTTTTTCCCGTTCTTCTACGGAATGATTGTCGGAGACGTCATTTATGGGGTGATTTCATTTTTGCTCGCGCGCTGGATAGTCAAAAAATCCGCGCCCGACGGCATACTCAGGCCCGTTGGAATGATATGGATGTGGGGCTCGATTCCCACAATAATATTCGGTTTGGTATTTGACGAGTTTGCCGGATTGCCGCACGAGCGCATCCTCGAAATCCTCGGGTTTGGCAATTTGGCGCTTTACCACGGCTTTGAAAGGATGCACAACATAGAAACGCTGCTCGCGGCAAGCATTCTTTTGGGGCTTTTCACGGTTTCAATGGGCTTCCTTTTGGGGTTTGTGAATGCAATGAAGCACCATGACAGGAAACACGCGATTGCAAAACTCGGCTGGTTCGGGCTCATGGTTTTCGGGACAATAACAATCAGCACGGCAATGTTCAGGGCTTTTCCCCAGGAATACCTTTTGCCCGCGGCATTGCTAATGGTTGTTTCCGCAATTCCTGTTATAAAAGTCGAGGGAATAATCGGCGTAATGGAAATCCCGAGCGTTGTGGGAAATGTCCTTTCATTTGCAAGGATTCTTGCCGTAGGTTTGGTGGGGGTTGTGATTGCAATGATCCTCAATGACCTCGCTTTTCCGAGCCCGGAGAAAGGATTGTTGTTATTCTTATTGCTTCCTTTATTCGTTGTGGGGCACGTTTTCAACGCGTTCCTGGCGATGTTTGAAGCATTAATACAGGGGGCGAGGCTCAACTTTGTTGAGTTTTACCCCAAGTTTTTCCATGGGGGCGGAAAGGAATTTGCGCCCTTCAAGGCAGCGAGGAAGCATACCAAGCAATAACGGAGGTGAAAAAATGGCGTTATTGGAAGGTGCAGGATTGATAGCAATCGGAGCAGGGATAGCCGTTTTCGGCGGTGCAATAGGCACGGGCTGGGCACAATCAGCAATCGGCTCCAGCGCAATGGGAGTAATAGCAGAGAAGCCCGAACAGGCAACCAAGCTGATCATATGGCTTGCAATACCCGAAACAATCGTAATATTCGGGTTCGTTGTTGCGTTGCTTCTGGCACTCAACATAAGCGGCGGAGCATAAACCGTTATGCTCTTGCCCCTGAATTTTTTTCAAAGAGGGATTGGATGAGTCTTGAGAATCTCAAAAAAGCGATGATTGAAGAAGCGAAAAACGAAGCCAAAAAAATAACCTCCGAGGCGGAGAAAGAGGCGAAGCAAAACCTTTCCGAAGCGGAGAAAAACGCGAAAGAAATAGTTCAAAAGGCGCGCGAAAAAACCGCTAAATCAATCGAAGCCGAGAGGAAGGAAAGGGCGAGCGCGGCACAATTAAAGGCAAAGAGGATTGTGAGCGAAGCCCGCAACAGGGTTGTCGAGGATGCAATGCAGCAGGTTTGGGGCGAATTCTCCGAATCCGCAAAAGGAAAGGGCTACGAGAAGCTGCTCAAAAAGCTCATTGTGCAGGGAGAAAAGGAACTCGGGGAAAAGGCAATTGTGGCCGTGAACAAAAGCGATTTTGGAGCGGCAAAAAGAATCTCCAAAAACGTTTCAGCCAAAACCGCGGAAATTTCAGGCGGCGCAATAATCAGCAGCAAAAGCGGCGAAATAACGATTGACAATTCGCTTGAAGCCATCTTTGAGAACAGCAGGGAAGACGTGGGAGGCATGGTGTACAGGGAGCTCTTCGGGGGCAAAGGCAAATGATTTCGATTTTGAAATCGAGCCTCGCGTACCGCGCAATGAGGTTCGGGTATGCGAACGCGCGCGTAAAGGCAATGAAGGACTCATTGCTCAGCCGGATGGAACTCAATGCGCTTGTGGAAGCGAAAAGCGTGCAGGAAATATACGGCTTGCTTGAAAGGACCAGATACAGGGAAGACCTTGTTTCGAGCGCACTAAAGGAAAAAACGCTCGCGGACCAGATAGAGCTTGCGTGCGCGAAAAACCTTTCAAGGACGATACAAAAAATCGTGAAGGTTGCGCCGGAAGAGCTCAAGCCAAAAGTAATAGGGCTGTTTGAAAAGTACGACATTAACAACATCAAAACCATACTTGCGTCAAAGCACATTTCACAGCCAAAGGATGAAATAGAGAACTTTATTTTTGCCGCGGGAAGCATTTCAAGAAATACATTGAACAGGATGCTCAACGCAAACTCCGTGAAGGAAGCGGTTTTAGGACTCGGCGGAACGCCGTACGCAAGCGTGCTCGAGGGAAAGCTGCGCGATTACGAACAGAAAAAGGAGCTTTCCCCTTTATTCGAGGTGCTGGATGATTATTATTACAAAAAGCTTCCGTTCGTGCTCGGGGGAAGCTACGGCGACGAGCGCATTATTCTCGCAATGGTGAAGTCGCAGGTGGACGCGAAAAACATTTCAACCATTTTAAGGGCAAAAAAGCAGGGAATGGACGGCCAAAGCATAATGAAAATGGTTATTGAGGAAGGAAGCATTTCGAAGGAAAAAATGAGGGGCGCTGCCGAAGCCAAAAGCGTTGAAGAGGCCGCGCGAGTGTTCGAAAAATCATTTTCACTGGGAAGTGCCATTGAACAGTACAAAAAAACCTATAGCCTAATCCCGATTGAAATGGAGCTCGAGAAAAGGCTCGCAAAAAAGGGGCTGAGCATTTTCAGGACAAGCACCCTTTCAGTCGGCGCGATAGCGGGCTTTCTGATGATAAAGGAAGAGGAAATAAACAACATCCGCAAAATTGTCAGGGCAAAGGAATTCAACCTCAGTGCGGAGAAACTCAAAGAGATGATTGTGGAGATTTGACAATAGTAGAAAAAAAACTGGAAAGGAAAAATGAAAACAGGATTTTGGTGAACTTCTCATGAACGATGATAAAAAAAGCTCAATCGCAGTCATTGCGGACGGGCCCACATGCATGGGTTTTCGCCTTGCGGGAATAGAAAAGGTTTATCCTGTGGAGGAAAAGCAGGCTGAGCAGAAAATAGAGCAATTGCTCGAGAATAAGGAGATAGGCATACTCATCATCAATGAAAAGTCCCTGGAGGAGCTCGGCTGGCTCATGAAGAAAAAGCTGGACAGGCTTGCGAAACCCGTGATAATAACGGTGCCGGGCAAGGAAGGCGCAATCGAGCAGAAAGGCGACTCACTCAAGGCAATGGTGAAGAAAGCGTTGGGATTCGACATTATGTGAGGATTGGAGGGAAAAAAATGGGAGAACTATTCAAAATAGCCGGCCCCGTTGTCACGGGAGAAAAAATGGCCGGCGCCAAAATGTACGACGTCGTCAAGGTCGGAGGGCTCAAGCTTATCGGCGAGATAATCAGGCTCGACGGAGACAGGGCAACAATACAGGTTTACGAAGACACCTCAGGCCTGAAACCCGGAGAAAATGTAGAGAACACCGAACTCCCATTGACAGTTGAACTCGGGCCCGGGCTTTTGGAATCGATTTACGACGGAATCCAGAGGCCGCTCAAGGAAATAATGGCCAAAACAGGGAACTTCATCGGCCGCGGAGTGACCGCAAACGCCATAGACAAGCAGAAGAAATGGGAATTCGTTCCCATAAAAAAGAAAGGCGACAAGGTAAAGGCAGGGGACATTATCGGAACGGTGCAGGAAACCGGAATAATCGAGCACAAAATAATGGTTCCGCACAACACTGAAGGCGAAATACTTGAAATCAAAAAAGGAAAATTTACGGTAGAAGAAACCGTTTGCATTGTGAAGGGCGCGAAAAGCGGCAAGCACGAGATTGCAATGATGCAGCGCTGGGAAGTAAGAAAACCCAGGCCATACAACGAGAAACTTCCCCCTAACACGCCGCTCGTAACAGGGCAAAGGATTCTCGATACATTCTTCCCGATAGCGAAAGGCGGAACAGGGGCAATTCCGGGGCCATTCGGCTCGGGAAAAACAGTCACACAGCAGAGCCTCGCAAAGTGGAGCGACGCACAAATAATAGTATACATCGGATGCGGGGAACGTGGAAACGAAATGACGGAAGTTTTGAGCGAATTCCCCGAACTCCTTGACCCGAAAACCAAGAAGCCGCTCATGCAGAGAACCGTTTTAATCGCGAACACCTCGAACATGCCGGTTGCGGCACGCGAAGCCTCGGTATACACAGGAATCACCATTGCCGAGTATTACAGGGACATGGGTTATGATGTGGCATTGATGGCTGACTCAACATCTAGATGGGCGGAAGCAATGCGCGAAATCTCCGGAAGACTGGAAGAAATGCCGGGAGAAGAAGGATACCCGACATACCTTTCAAGGCGCTTGGCGGAATTCTATGAAAGGGCAGGAAGGATAATTGCAGTCGGTTCTCCTGAAAGGACGGGTTCTATTTCGGTCATTGGCGCGGTTTCGCCGCCCGGGGGAGACGTCTCGGAGCCTGTTTCGCAGAACACGCTGCGCGTAACAAAAGTATTCTGGGCACTTGATGCGAAGCTCGCGCAGAGGCGCCATTTTCCGGCAATCAACTGGCTCAAGAGCTACTCATTGTACACAAATACTTTGGGGCCGGAATTTGTAAAGGATGTGAGCGCGGACTGGGAAGACAACAGGAGAAAAGCAATGGCGCTCCTTCAAAAGGAAGCGGAGCTCCAGGAAATCGTTCAATTGGTCGGCCCTGATGCGCTGCCTGAAAAAGAGCAGTCAATCCTTGACGTGACGAGAATGATACGTGAGGATTATTTGCAGCAATCCGCATTCTCGGACATTGACGCGTCAAGCTCCCTGAAAAAGCAGGCGAAAATGCTCTCAACAATTCTGAGATTTTACACAAGGAGCGCCGACGCAATAGAACTCGGGGTCCAATTGAAGGACATCAAAACCCTGAAAGTCAGGGAAGCCATTGCAAGAATGAAGGAAATTCCGGAAAACGAGTTCGAGAAAAAATCGAGCGAAATAGTTTCTGAAATAGATTCGCAGTTCGAAAAGCTCGTCAAGGGACTTGGAAGGTGATTTGAATGATGAAGGAATACCAGACAGTAACAAACGTCGAAGGCCCATTAGTGTTTGTGGACAAGGTCGAGAATGTAGGGTACAACGAAATAGTTGAAATCCAGCTGCCGAGCGGCGAAAAGAGGAAAGGCCAGGTCCTTGAAACTTCAAAGGGAAGGGCAGTGATACAGATATTCGGCTCCAATGCGGGACTTGACGCGCACAAAACCAAGGTAAAGTTTTTGGGAGAAACAATAAAAATGCCTGTTTCGGAGAACCTGCTTGGACGCATATTCAACGGGTTCGGAGAGCCAATAGACAAGGGCCCTCCTGTGGTTGCGGACAAGAAAGTGGATATCATGGGTGCCGCAATAAACCCCATGGCGAGAATGAGGCCTGAAGATTTCATACAAACAGGAATCAGTTCAATAGACGGCTTGAATACGCTTGTACGCGGACAGAAACTGCCCATATTTTCGGGCTCGGGATTGCCGCACAACGAATTGGCGGTGCAGATTGCGAGACAGGCGAAAGTAAGGGGAGAAGGAGAGAATTTTGCGGTCGTGTTTGCCGCGGTCGGAATAACACACGAAGAATCGAACTTCTTCATGAAGGACTTCGAAAGGACAGGCGCACTCGAAAGAAGCGTGCTCTTCCTCAACCTCGCAAACGACCCGAGCGTGGAAAGAATAATCACGCCCAGATTGGCGCTCACAGCGGCAGAATATTTGGCATACGAAAAGGGAATGCACGTGCTGGTCATAATAACGGACATGACGAACTACTGCGAGGCTTTGAGGGAAATTGCAGGAGCACGCAAAGAAGTTCCCGGAAGGCGCGGTTACCCGGGATACATGTACACGGACCTCGCATCGCTTTATGAAAGGGCAGGAGTAATCAAGGGCAAGAAAGGTTCAGTAACGCAAATCGGAATCCTCTCAATGCCATCCGATGACATAACGCACCCGATACCAGACCTCACAGGATACATTACCGAAGGCCAGATTGTTTTGGGAAGGGAACTTCACAGAAAAGGAATCTCCCCGCCAATAGATGTTCTGCCATGCCTCTCGAGGCTCATGAACCAGGGAATAGGCAAGGGAAAAACGCGCGAGGACCACAGAGGAGTCGCGGACCAGCTTTACGCGGGATATGCACAAGGAAGGGATTTGAGAAGCCTTAGCGCGGTTGTCGGAGAAGAGGCATTGAGCGAAATCGACAGGAAGTATTTGAAATTCGCGGACGAGTTTGAGGCGAGGTTCATTACGCAAAGCGCTGATGAGGACCGCTCAATCGAGGAAACACTCGATTTGGGCTGGGAACTGTTCTCAATCCTGCCGGAAGCAGAACTGAAAAGGGTAAAGGTTGAGCACATAGAGAAATACGGAAAAAAATTCCGCTAAGCTTTTTCTTTCTCTTGCAAGAGAAAGGAAAAAGCTTAATCAAAAAGAAAGAGAAGCAAATGGTGATTCAAAATGGCCGAGGAAGTAAAAACAACGAGGCTCGAACTGATAGAGATGCGCGGACGCATCAGGCTCGCAAAGAACGGGCACAAGCTCCTGAAGCAAAAGCGCGATGTCTTGGTGCTTGAATTCTTCAAAATAATGAAACAGGCCAAGGACCTGCGCTCGGAACTCAATGAACGCATGAAAAAGGCATTCGAAGCGCTCGCGGTTGCACAGGCCTACCACGGAATCCTTGAAATGGAAAGCATCACAGGAGTTGTGCAGAAGGCTCCGCCCGTGCAGGTCGAGACCCGCAACGTAATGGGAGTGAACATTCCGAGCATCCGCACGGAATACGTGCAGAAAAAGGCGGGGCAAAGGGGCTACAGCATACAGGGAAGCTCCGCAAAAATAGATGAGGCTGCGGAAGCGTTCGAAAAGAGCCTTGAAATCGTCCTTAAATTGGCCGAAACCGAGAACGCGCTGAAAAGGCTGATTAAGGAAATCGAGAAAACCAAGAGGCGCGTAAACGCTTTGGATTACATCATGATTCCTGATTTGGAGAGAAAGGCAAAGTACATCATTCTCCGCTTGGAGGAAATGGAAAGGGAACAGTTCATTTCGCTGAAAACAATCAAAGCGAAACTGGAAAAGGAACAGGCTTAAAATAGCACATAAAATTACTTTGAAACCTCAAGTTTAAAGTAATTCAACGAACACTATTAATCCATGGTTCTTGAAGTAATGGAAAGGATTTGCATCCTAAGATATGACAATGAAAGAAGCAAAGGACACCACAAGCATTTCAGGGAAAAAGAATCAGAAATAAAGTTTACAAGCATTGAAGAGTTATTGAAAACATTTCTTGCAGAAGTTGAAAAAATCAGGAGGAGTGAAAATGAAAGTCAAGAATATAACGATTAAAATTGAAAGCCTTGAGGAAAGCGGAAAAAGGTTTGTCGAAGTTTACAACAAGGTAAGCAAAGGCGAAAAAGTCGAGCCGCAGGATATCCTCTCTTTTGAAACCGAGGAGCGGATGCACCAGATACTCACAAAGGAGAGATTAAGAATACTCAAAGCCGTACGCGAAAAAGAGCCCAAAACGATTTACGCGTTCGCAAAACTACTCAAAAGGCCATACGCGAACGTCTTCAATGACGTGAAAAAGCTCACGGAAATGGGGCTTCTGGAGTTAGGAAAAGAAAACGGAAGCGTACAGCCAAAAGCGAAATATGACAGAATCAACATCACGATACCGCTTTGAAACCTGAATCAAATTTTCACGTAATGCAAAAGCAGAGTTCCGCCCTTATTCAGCTTCTCAACGGATTTCAATTTGAAATTCTTTGTTTCAACAGGCTTGTTGAACAAACCAAGGCCCTCGCCGAACACCAAAGGCTCAATAGTAATGTAGAGTTCATCGAGGAGGTTGTGGTCAAGGAAATAAGAGTAGATTTCCGGGCCTCCGAGGACGCAGACACGCGAATAATTTTTTCCCACAGCGAATTTCACGAAATCAACGTTCTGCGGATTCAGGAACAAAAGGCGCGCTGATTCTTGGCGCGTGGCTTCAACCGAGCGCGTGAACACAACAACATTCCTTTGTGAAAGCGGCTTCTGCGCGAGCTCATAGGACTTTCTGCCAACAACCATCACATCGCACGAATCCTCAATTTTATGGAGATGCTTCTTGTCTTCCTTGGAAGTCCAATTGCTCGCGTGCCCTGAATAACGAGCAATTTTTCCGTCTAGGGTCATTGCCGCAGCCGCTATGAAAACAATTTTGGAATTTTTATTTTCGGCAATTTTGGATTTGCACAAGTTTTTGGATTTTACTTTTGATTTTTTTGCTTTCATTTTCTGACCTCCTCGATTGAAATGCCCTCGACATTGTCAAGTATCTCCTTCACCTTGACGCGCATCAGGTGCTGGGGGTCCCCGCCGCCGCAAACAACCTCGTCTTTTTTAGTTACAGCCTTGTCGATAATTGTGCTCATGCCATAAATCGAAATCGGGGGCACACCACCTACCTCATAACCAGTTATCTCAAAAACTTCCTTCTCCAAAGCCATGCGCACATCCTTTACATTAAGAAGTTCCTTGAGCTTCTGGAAATCAATCCTGTCCTTTCCCAAAAGAATCACGAGCACCGGTTCCTTGTTTGAATCAATGAGCACTATTGACTTTGCAACCGATTCAGGATCCCCATCCAATTCAGCCGCGGCCTTTGCGGCGGTGTGCACTTCAATTGTTGTCGCAAAAACCTTTGCGGAAAGCCGGTTTATCTTAATGAAGCTCTCGAGCTCGTCCTTCATAAAGAAAAAGGAAACCCCCAAAAAAATAAAAAAGGCGCCTGTTGATGCCAACAATCCAAAAGGAATTACTACTGCGGAATCAGAAACCCGTTTCCTTTTTCAGCTCGGCAACCTTGTCGGTTTTCTCCCAAGTGAAATCAGGGTCATTGCGACCGAAGTGGCCGTATGAAGCGGTTTTCCTGAAAATCGGGCGCTTCAAATTAAGGTGCTTGATTATCGCGGCGGGCCGGAAATCAAAGACCTTGTGCACAACCTGCTCTAGTTTTTCATCGGGCA
>JBBSVV010000035.1:0-11335 GCA_038046625.1 archaeon
CCTCGGGGGTTATGACGTTCAACTGGGCACTTGCTTCTCCTTTATTGCCGAGTGCATCGGAAACCGAGGCTTTCACAGAGAGTGCGCCGAAGCCCAGTGACTGGCTTGTCTGCTGCCTGTAAAAAAAGTTGCCGAAGGAATCGCTCTGGGCGCTACCACCGGAAAAAGCGCTTTTCTGGCTTGTCCCCGAATCGGGGTTTGAGAAGCCCTCTATCAAGACCGTTCCCTGCACTGGCATTCCTTTTCTTGATACGTTTCCGGTAACCACAATGCTGTCGCCGGGAACTATTTCTGTTTGTTCCGCACTGAGCCGCACATCAAGGCGGGGAATTATTTTCGCGTAAAGGAAGATGCTCTGCCTTTTCGGAATGCTGCTCTCAACCGCAATCATCTGGGTTCCCGCGTTCTCCGCGGAAACGGGAATGCTTTTCCCGAAAATCCCGTCACCGGCCTTTGAATCGTTATTCCTTCCGTCATCAAGCAGCGTTTCGTTGCCAAAAAATCCCGTTGCGGTTACGGTTGCGCCCTTCTCGGTTTGGATTATGAGGTTCATTGAGTCGCCTGAAACAAAATAGTCCTGCTGCCCTGGGGAAACAACAATCATTGAAACGCCGGAGCAGTCCTCATTGCATGTTTCGCCCTGTTCACAGAGGCCGTTGCCGCAGCAGTTGTCCTTTTCCTTTTCAACGCAGCTTTTTCCCGTGCACTCTATTACGCGGCACCCGGTTTCGCTTATGGTTGTGTTGACGAGTTCGGTGTTCATGCAGTAAGAATAGCATGTTCCAGCATACTCGCATTTCTCGCGCGTCTTGTCGTTGCCGTCGTTGCACGCGGCATCATTGGAACACGCTGTCCGGCAGATTGTATTGGCGCAGTATGAGGTGCATGTGCCGATGTTTTCGCACACGTCAAGCGTTAATGGGTTTTCGTCGGAGCAGTCGGAATTGTATACGCAGCCCGGCTCGCACTGGGCATGGGTGCATGAAGCCTGGCAGGTTCCTGCGTTGAGGCATGTGTCCTCAGTATAGGGGTTTGAATCCGCACATGAAGCGTTGCTTGTGCACGCTATTTCTGATTCGCCGCACTGCGTGATTGCAATGAGCGCCGTGCTCTTCACGCCAAGCGCGGAAAATTTGCCGCC
Source organism: archaeon (assembly GCA_038046625.1). GTDB lineage: Archaea > Iainarchaeota > Iainarchaeia > Iainarchaeales > Iainarchaeaceae > Iainarchaeum. The sequence goes on from JBBSVV010000035.1 coordinate 1,142, forward strand.
GTCCGGAGAAACCCACTCGGATTTTGAGGTTACGGAAGACCCGTCAAGGGTTATTTTAGCGCCTTTGCCGTCCGCATAGAGAACGAACTTGAGCCTGTGGCCTGAAGCAATTGTTACGGGCTGCGGAAGCACGGCGCTTGACTCGCCTTCTTGAACGCCTTCTCCTTTGGCGAGAAACCTGCTTTCGAGGCTCTTTGGGTCGAAATCATAGAGTTCCCACGAGATTTCTGCCGAAGGCGCTTCAAGGCCATTGGACCAGAAGGTTACGCCCCTGTACAGCTGCACCGCGGAAGCAAAAGCCGCGGAGTACCATCTCCCGATTACTCCGCCTTCGCCTGCGGAGAAAACGCTTTCTGATGAGGAGGCATTCGGGGAGGTTGAAGTGAGGAAGTTTGCCCTGTAGCCCTCAATGAGGTTCGTGAAGTCGTTTCCACGGAGCCAGTAAGCGGTTTCGGAGAAAGCGAACGAGCATAAAATGGCGAGGAAAAAAATAATGAAGAATCCACGCCTAAAGGCGCGGGCTTCTTCTGGTTTAACCGTCAACGGAAATCACCGCACAGGTGATTTGGGTTGGTGAATGCAAATGGCAAATGGTTCTTCGGCATGCTGCATGACCTCACTTGGCCTCTTTTTCCGCCTTTGATTCGGCAAGCTTTATCGATTCCTTTGTTTCCTGCAGCTGCGCCTCGAACTCCTCCATGAACTTGTCATAGCCTTTCTTGTCCATGCTTCCATCCACAAAGTACTGTGTCTGCACGCCCCTGATTTTTGCTATGAGGCTTTTCTCCCTGCGCTTTAGCGACTCCAGACCGGCCGCTTTTTTCATGTAAAAGAATGCGGCAGCCAGGCATATGATAAGGAGCACGAGCACGGTTCCTATTGTGAGGCCCTGCGTCCTGATGGTGTAGAGGTATGAAGTGCCCGTAACATCAATTTCGGTTGAGGCCTCTCCCGTTCCCCCGGCTGAATCGTCCGCGCCGAAAGTTATGCTTAGGGTTCCCTTGTCCGACGGCTTGACGAAATATTTTGCCTCGTAAACGCCCTTCTCTATTCCCTTTAGCTTCAGGCTTTCATTGCCAACAAGAGCAAACACGTTCTCGGAAACAAAAGGCTCGCCGTTCTCGTATGTTGCCCTGACCCGGAGAGTAACGTCCTCTCCGGCCTCAAAGGATTTTCTTTCCGGCTCGATTTGTTCGAGAAGCACGCGTGACTTTAGGACCTGTATTTTTGCCTGCATTGAGCCCTGCCTGCTCTGGTTCACTGCCTTTACCGTTATGCCGAGGTCTCCGGAATGGGTTTCCTGCGGAACAATGAATGTGCCTTCGTAACGCCCATCGCCCTTGTCCTCAAATCCAAATGAAATTCCCGAGGTGGTTTCTCCGTTGACCAACGCATCGGCAACGCCTTGGCCGCGCACGTCCTTCACATTCACAATGAGCTTCGCCTGCCTGGCCTTCTTGTAGGTTTCCTGTGTTGAGGGGTCAAGGGTTATGGTGAGGAAGTTTGTTGCCTCGGGGCTCAGCACCACAATCTGCTTCTGGTAGAAGCCCACATTCCTGTTGGCGTCAACGGCATGGAGAACAAGGGTGTAGTTGCCGTCCTGGTTGAGGAGCGTTGTCCTGTAGCTCGAGCCGAATGCCCCTCCAACTGAATTGATGTCCCCATGCTGCAGCAAATTATTTCCGAACATTAAATTCATGTCAATCGGCAGGTCAAGGGCCTCTGTTCCTTTGAGCGATAGCTTCCCCTCGAACTTGAGGTTGTCCCCAAGGACATAAATGTCCCTGTCAAACCCCACTGAAAAGGAGAGCTTTGGAACGATATTGATGAACGCAACCGCGGCCTGCGAATAATCCCCGATTCGCGCGGTAATGGTTACGGGGTAGAGGCTTTGCTGCACATCCTTGCCCATCACGAAAGAGTTGGCGTAGAGGTTGTCGTTTCCCGTGCCGTCATCATGGCGCCCGTCATTGTAAAGCGGAATGTCGCCGAAAAAACCGGAAGCCCGAATCGTTGCGTTGCCGATTTTTTCGCCGTCGACAAGGACTGTTGCCTTCACGCTTACTGTTTCGCCGTGCACATAAAAATTGTCAGGAAAGCTCGCGGAAACCGTCATGGACCGCGGCGCGCAATCGGCCTCGCAGGAGAAATAGTTTTCGCCTGACTCGCATCTCCCGTTTCCGCACACGCCCAGCTTTATGGTCTGCTGGCAGCTGTTGCCGATGCATGCATACTCGTAAATGTCAGTGATGCTGCCGCCGCAAGAGCCGCAGTCGACCGCGCACGAGCATTCGCTCTCCCCGGAATCGCATACGCCGTTGCCGCATGAGGAAAGGCTTTCGCAAACCGCAGTGCATCTTCCCGCGCCAGCACAGACATCGGTTGTCAGGGAACTGCCGTCATCACAGTCCGGATTGCCTGAGCATATTGGGTTGCACGAAGCGTTGTTGCACGCGGCTTCGCACGTGCCCGGATTAAGGCAGACATCGTTTGTTATGGGGCTTGAGTCGTCGCATGAAGCGTTGCTTGTGCACGCGATTGCGCATTGCGTATTGATGCAGTAGGAGCCGCAGGTTCCGGAGTTGGCGCAGCTGTCGGTTGTCGTTGAAATGCCGTCATCACAGCCGGAACTGCCGGAACATATTGTTTCACATTGCCCTTCCTCAAGGATTATCTGCGGGCCGGATGTGTACTGGCACTGGCTTGCGCAGCTCCCGGGCTTTGTGCAGACTCCGTTTGCCTGCCCACCGCAGTCCGTGTTTGAGCTGCAGGAAATCGTGCAGTTCGGCAATTCGCTGCTGCAGAACGAGCTGTATGTTCCCGCGTAATAACAGATGTCAATTGTTTGGGGGTTTGAATCCGCGCATTGGATACTGCCAATGCACGCTATGCTCGGCAGGCCGGAGGCATTAATGAGCAGCGCTCCGGAATTTTTCACGCCATCGGCCTGATAATTCTGGCTGTCGGGTGCGTTCCACGAAAGCAGGCTGTCTGCCCGGCCCTCATCAAGCACAAGGCTAATCGGGGTTCCCGCGGGCGCATCATATTCAATGAGCAGCTTGAGGTGGTGGGTTCCGGTAACCGCAAAATTGCCGCTTATTGCGGCCGTGTCCTCATAGCTAAGGCCGTTCGGAATTGTTTTCCATTGGGACTGCACAATCATGGAACTTGCGGAGGTTGACGGGTCGTAGTCATAAAGCGTGAACCGCATTTTTGCGTTCGGGTTCGTGGTTGTGGCGTTCGAGAACCACACCGAAACGTTGCCTGAAAGAATTATGTCGGTTCCGAATGTCTCGTGGTAGAAGCGGGTCCATTCCGCGGCTCCGGAGGCGGCTGTTTTTGTTATAGTTGTTTTCGTGGAAAATTCATTGGGCGGAACATCGAAAACCGAGTAGTAAATGGAGTTTTCCGCGGAAACGGTTTCGTCGTTTCCGCGCAGCCAGAAGGCGGTGCCGGCATGCGCAATGAAAGAGAAAACCATTATGAATACGAGTATGAGTGCCGGGCGGAAAGCCATTTTTAATCCAATATATCAAGGCTTTCTCCTTTAAAAATATATCAAAAAAATAGTTATTTTTCACGCGGTATAACCGAGACCTGTTTGGGCTATAAAGCAATTTTTTTGCCTGAAAAAGATTCCATTTCCTCGAGGATTTCGGATTTTACTTTTTCGAGGTCTTTTTTTGTTTTTCCCTCGAAGCGCATGATTATTTTTGGCTGCGTGTTTGACGCGCGGATGAGGCCCCACCCGTTTTCGAAAATTATGCGCGCGCCATCCACATCAATTACCCTGTATTTTTTCCTGAAGTGGTCCTGCGCCCTTTTAACGAACGCGAATTTTTCCGCGTCCGGAAAATCTATACTGTACTCCGGCGAGGCGAAGTATGAGGGCATCTCGTTTATGAGTTCGCTCATTTTTTTATTTGAATTGGAGGCGATTTCAACTACTTTTGCGGCCGCGAGGAGCGCATCATCAAAGCCGAACCAGTTTTCCGCAAAATACATGTGCCCGGACATTTCGCCCGCGATAATCGCGTTTTCCTCCTTTATTTTTGCCTTTATGAGGCTGTGCCCTGTTTTCCACATTATCGGAATGCCGCCGTTCTTCCTTACCCATTCTTCTAGAGCCATTGAGCACTTCACTTCAAAAATCACCTTGGCGCCCTTGTTGCGCTGCAGGGCGTCCTTTGCAAGCAACCCCAATAATCTGTCACCGTAAATCAGGTTACCTTTCTCGTCAATGACGCCTAAACGATCCGCGTCCCCGTCGAAGCCTATTCCGAACTCCGCTTTCTCCGCAAGAACTTTTTTCTGCAGATCCATCATGTTCTCCTCTTTTACGGGATCAGGCAGATGGTTTGGAAAATTGGCGTCCTTTTCGCAGTAGAGGCAGCTCACTTCACAGCCGAGCTTTTTCAAAAGTGCGGGCGCCAGCTCGGAGGCCATTCCATTGCCGGCATCAATGACAAGTTTCACTTTGCGCTTCACTTTCACGCGCGAAGCGATCGCGCCGATATATTCTTCGTCAATGTTTTTTTCCGAAATTTTTCCTTTTCCATTTGCGAATTTTCTTTTCTGCGCCACGTTGTAAATGTTTTTTATTTCCTCCCCGTAAATGGCTTTTTTTCCAACCATTGCCTTGAAGCCGTTGTACTGCGGAGGGTTGTGTGATGCGGTAACACTGATGCCGCCATCCGCATTCAAAGTGTGGACAGCGTAATAGAATTCCGGGGTTGAAACCTCGCCCACGAAAATCACGCTGATGCCGGTGCTTGCGATTCCCTTCAAAAGCGCTTTGGTGATGCGCGGGCCGCTCTTGCGGTTATCTTTCCCGACAACTATTTCAGAACCGCCATTATTATGTATAATGGTGCCGAATGCTTTTCCGACGAGTTCAGCGTCCTCGTCCGGAATTTCCTTGTCCGCTATGCCTCGGATATCGTACTCGCGGAAAATCTCGGGGTTCATGCGAATGAAAAAGCCTTGAAGTGTTTTTAATTGGTTCGGCGCGCGGCCGCTGAAACAAAACAGTTTTATGCTTTAAACCAGCAATTAGTGTTATGCTTGTCGGAATCACAGGAAATTTTGTTTCAGGGAAAAGCGCCGTGGCCGCAATGCTGGGGTCCCGCGGTTACAGGACTGTTGACGCCGATGCCATTGCGAAAAACGTTTACAGGAAAAAAGGCGCGGCAAAATCAGTGGCTGGCATTTTCGGGAAAGGGGCCATGGCGCGCGGCAAAGTTGACACCACAGCCCTTGCGAAGCTTGCTTTCACGGATGCGGCAAAGCTAAAGAGGCTTAACCGCGCGGTCCATCCGCTTGTTGCGTCGGAAATAAAAAAAATTCTGCATAAAGGAAAAATTGTTTTTGTCGAGGTTCCATTGCTGTTCGAGGCGCGCATGGAAAGCCTTTTTGATTCCGTGATTCTGGTGAAATCTTCCCTGAAAAAGGCCATTGAGCGGGGGCGGGCAAGGGGTTTTTCCGCGCGCGAAATCGGGAGGAGGCGCTCGTTCCAGCAAAGCTGGAAAAAAAGCAAAAAAAAGGCGGATTTTGTTCTTGGCACGGGCGGCACAAAAGCGGAAACCAAAAAGCAGGCTGAAAAAATCGTCAAACAGCTTAATTCAATTTTGAGGAAGGGCTAATAAAATGTGCATGGGAAGAATTTAGTGAGGTTTGCTGAATGAAGGCCGTTTATCCCGGGACTTTTGACCCTTTCACTTTGGGGCACTTGGATGTTGTGAAGCGCGGGCTGAAGCTTTTCGATTCTTTGGTTATTGCGGTTGCAGAGAATGAAAGCAAGAATCCCTTGTTTTCGGCTGATGAGCGCGTTGAAATGATCCGCGGGAGCGTGAATGGCCTCAAGGGGGTTGAAGTGAAGCATTTTGGCACCCTGCTCATTGATTTTGTGAAAAAGGAAAAGTCTTCCGTGATTCTGCGGGGGTTGCGCGAAACGAGCGATTTTTCCGCGGAGTTTCAGCATTCCATAGTTAACCGCGTCATGGACCCGGCAATTGAAACTGTTTTTGTAATGACGAACCCCGAGTACTTTTACGTTACCTCGAGCCTGGTGAAGGAAATCGCGGCTTACGGGGGAAATACTGCGATGTTTGTTCCTGACCCGGTGCAGCAGAAACTGCGGAAAAAATTCCGGTAGCGGGCCCAGTTTCCTTTAATCGGGGAAACCCGGCAAATGGGCATTCTCAAATACCTTTAAATATTAGAACTTGACATATTAATGCAAACTTGGCTTTAAAGCCCAAAATACTGAAAGGGAGGAAAAAAATGTTTTTGAAGAACAAGAAGGGACAATCAGCCCTGGAATACCTGATGACTTATGGCTGGGCACTTGTTGTTATAGTGATAGTCATTGCGGCGCTCATTTTCCTTATACAGCCTTCACAGGTTGGAGGGAACACGTGCTCTACGACATCGGGAATCCTGATAACGAACCACCAGGTTAGTAGCGCGACAGACAATATAACTTTGGCCTTGTCAAACGGGACAGCAATAACACTCACAGGTGTTGATGTGAATGTTACCGGGACAATTGGCGGAGTTGCAACAACAGGAGGCGGAGCAGACGAAATAGCAAGCCTTGGTACAGTAGCTCAGCAGGAATTAATTCCCCTGTTGCCTGTATTCAATGCAGGGTCAACCTACTCTCTGCAGGTCACATTCGGCTATAACGACAGGGACTCATTCGCAAGGACTGTAACAGCAATCTGTAACGGAACAGCAAGCTGAATAAATAATTAAAATTTAGTGAAAAGGTCGGGTGCGGAAACGCACCTGACTCCTATTTTTTATTTTTTTAAAAAACGGAAGGCATGTTTTTTGCTTTAGAGCATTACCGCGTTTTCGCCGCGGAAGTGCCTGTCACCGGTTACAACCGGGAGATTATATTGTTTTGCGGTTGCAAGGATTATTGCGTCAATCATGCCGAAATCTTTAATGGTTTTTCTTTTTTCTGCTTTAAGGATGCCGCTGAGTTCCAGGGTTTCACGGTTTACTTCAAGAACGGTTGAAGAGCCTTCAATAGTGCGGAAAACGAATTTGCGGTCGGCTCCACCCTTCTCTATCCATTCACTTAGCTCTGCAATGGAAATTCCGCTGGTGTAGCACTTGTTGCTGTGCAGAAGCTCTTTTACCTTTTGCCCTTCCGCGCTTCCCTTAAACAGTTCTATCCAGGCCCAAGTGTCAAGAATCATTCAGAATTCCCTGTCATCGCGGTCTCTTTTGAAGGAAGGCAAATCCGGATAAGCGCCGAAAGCCTTTTCGATTAGGCGGAAATTCTTCTTTACCACCGTAATCCTGATGGTCTCGCCCTTCTTTATTTTGTCTTTTTTGGTTATATCCTTCGGTATCAAAACCCCGAGTGAACTGCCGACCTGCCTTACCTTTGCCTCGAAAGTTTCCATCCAACCACCTATTATAACATATTATAATAAAAGGTATTTAAGCCTTTGGAGGGTTCTGTGCCGGTGTGAAAATCGGCTTTCAAATGAGGTTTCCGAAGAAGCCCGCGAGCACGGTTCTGGCGGCGAAGAAAACAATGAATGCGGCAATGGCAAGCGGAATTAAATATTTGAGGCCGTTTGATTCCTTGCCGCTGTTGATTACTCCTATTGTGAGCGAGGAAAAAACGGTTGTGACCATCAGCGCGACCATTGAGAACATTACCACGAAATCCGCGGAAATCGGCTCGTTCTCCCTTGAAACAAAGCTTGTTACAATCCGCAGGTTTCCCGAAGCGGGCAGGCTTCCCGGCGCAATGGTTGGGATTGTTGAGAGCTGTGCGGAGAGGACCTGCACAATGAAGGAGCTGATGCCGAACAAAAGTGGGGCGCCGAAAATCGCGGCAAAGAGTATGAGAAGGATGTAAATGGATACGTTTGAGCTTATTTCCTGCTGTATGTTCTGCTGGTCCTTCAGGTCATCTGAAAGCTGGAACAGCAAATCCGATATCTGTCCGCCGCTCTTGATTCCCTCGGAAATCAGCCAAACCGTTTTTTCGAGCGTGTCGGAATTGATGCGTTCGCTGATTTTTCTCAGCGCTACTTCGACGCGTTCGCCGGCGGAAATCCTTTTGGAGGCCATTTTGAGTTCGTCCTGCAGGGGCCCGAATTCAGGCCTTCCGGCAACAAAAAGTGCGCGTTCGGTTGTGAGGCCGCTTTTCATGTTGGAAGCTATTATCTGCAGCGCATCAGGAAGGATGCTTTCAACGAACTTCCCCTTTGCCTCGGACTTGACCTTCATCCAGAGGTACACCACCGAAACAAAACCCAGGAAAGCAATTGGGAAGCCTATTGCGATGTGAAGGCCGAAAAAAATCTGCGCATTAAGCGCTATTCCTACTGCGAGAAGCGCGCCGTAAATGAAAACAAAGCCCGTGAACTTCCTCTCATCTATTGTTCCCATTCCAAGGTAGAGGAGCTGTCGCCCGAAAGCCTTTATTATCGGCTGGGGTATTACAGCTGAGAAGCGCGCGTAAACCAAATTCAATCACCCAAAAGCGTTGGCCTGCTTGATTTTATTATGCCGAGGAACATGAACTGGCCTACACCGATGAACACTAACAGTGCCCAGAAAACCGTTTCATCTATGCTTATCTGGGGAAAGCTGGAAAGTATAATGAGGAATGTCAGGCCCAGTGCGGGGATGATTGCACCCAGCATCATGTAAAGCAGGGAAAGCAGGCGCAGGGAGTTTCCATAGCGGCGAACTTGGTTTGCCTTTTCCTTTGAAAGGTTTTCAACCAGCGCGCGCATTATTTCGCTTATGTCCGCGCCGGCCTTGAGGCCGTTCACGAGCTGCCAGATTGTCCGCCTGAAGTAAAGCGAGGGGTTGTTTTCCGCGAGCTCTTCAAGCGCATTCTCCTGGAACGTGCCGGTTTCTATTTTTTCCACGGCCTGCTTGAATGCTGCGCTCACTTGGCCGTTATTCCCTTCTGCGATGATTTTGATTGCATCAAAAAGCGAAACCCCTGAGCGGATTTCAATCAGCAAAGTCCTTAACGCAAACACCAGGTTCCTTTCGAGGCTCCTGATTTTTTTCTTCACCTGTATCTTCGGGTAGAAGAAAAGCTGTGCGAACACCATTGCCAAAAACACGAATCCCAAAAGCAATGAGAGCGGAACCGCGTTTTCCGGAGCGAGGCGCTGCGCGAAAATGTAGCTGACAATGAAGCCGAATGCAAAGTAGAATATGGCCAGAATGAACATTATTGCGCCGTATATGCTCGGCCGTATGTCTATTTCGGCCTGCTTCAGCTCGGATTCGAGGGCCGGGATTGATTTCGCTATTGTGCTGCCTATTCCCTGGAAATGCGAGGCAATATTGAAAAGCAGTTTTTTTGGAACCGGGCTGAATGGGACGTTGTCTGTCTTCATTTCACATCAGTTTTTTGTTCTTCTGCGCAAGGGCAATTATCTCTTTCGGGTCGATGTAATAACGCGCCATTACCTGGCCCACATCATTCACGTTGTGGATGTCATTTTTCACGAGCCAGTCAAGTATGAGGCGCTTCTGCTCAAGGTCCTTCTTTATCTCGTCATAAGTGAGGCCCGTGTGCATCGAGAGCTCATCGTAAAGCCTTATGCTGTCCGCATCCTTTGCAATTGTGTCATCGCCGGGGCGCCACCTGTAAAGCGTGTTGGCCTTGATTGTTTCCTCTCCGCCGCGCTTCTCGGGGATGAATTCCGCAACCTGCAGTATCCTCCTCACCCCTATGCGCCTGTTCCTGAACATAACCACATTCAAATGCACCGAATCAAGGACTGTCGGGGGAATGTTTATCGGCGGGTTTGTCATTCTCCTTATTGTTTCCTCGGCCGTGTTCGCGTGGAAGGTCGTGTAAACTGAATGCCCTGTGTGCATTGCCTCGAACATTACCTCGGCCTCGCGCTGCCTCCTTGTTTCGCCTACAATGATTCGGTCGGGCCTTTGCCTCAGGCTGTTCACGAGCAGGTCAAGCATTGAGACGCCTCCTTTTCCCTCGGGGTTTGGTTCTCTTGTGGTCATTGGAATCCAGTGCAGGAAATCCGGCAAGGTAAGTTCGCGCGTATTATGGCATGCCACATTGTTGCAGATAAAACTCTCGTTTCCCGGAACGCTGAAATCGTATACGAATCCTTCAAACTTTCTTCGTTCAATGGATTCAATCCGATCCCAGAAAATGTCGCTGAAAGCAAGTTC
>JBBSVV010000036.1:0-9394 GCA_038046625.1 archaeon
TCATTAAAGGCACGAATTTCTTCTTGATAGGCGAAGAGGATGATATTATGTGCATCGCGGATATTCCCACACAAACCCTTGAAGTGAACATTGAAGGAAAGTATAAAGCGGTTTTGAACATCGGCGCGGAGTGCAACAAGGAAAAGCTCGCGGACGCCAGGGCAATTATAGACAAAATAGAGGAACTGACTGGCCAATAAGAAATTAGACTTTTCTTTTTGGTTCAGCTTGCCTCTTTCTTTTTAGTACAGGTTCCTTGTGGAATCAAAGATTCCACGAGGCCTCGTACCCTTTGGGTGCAAGGTTTCTTTCTCGCAGAGAAAGAAAAAAGTGTAATGCAGGAGGGAGGATTCGAACCTCCGAAGACACTAAGTCCCCAGATCTTGAGTCAGGCCCGCAAGGAAATTCATGAAAAACATAAATCTCGTTCACGTCTGGTCCGTTTGACCGCTTCGGTACTCCTGCAAAAAATAGGGCGGTCAAACTATCAAGGCTGGCTCCCGATAGTGCCCAAAATCAATACAACAGGCGAATCAATAAAAACCTTGCTTAAGCCATTTTTCGAACTTTTTAAGGCGCCTGTTTATTGAAACATGGAGTAAATTAAAATAATACTTCAAACAAGATTAAACCATGGCAGTGGCACGAAAAAGAAAACTCCCGCAAATATATGCAACAACTGTAGAAACAAGGAAGCCGTTCCAGGTTTTGTTCTCATCAGTTCCGAAAGGAAAGACGCGTTATTTGTTCAATAAGGGTTTGCATCAGGTGGTTGAGGCATGGGTGCACGATCACCCGGGGCAACAGCTTCCTTCAAGGGAAATTGCAAAAAGATACGGGGCTTCGCAGTCCCACGTGATTTACCTTGCCGAGCAGGTTGAACGCGCAAATAAGCTTCCTTCCAGGAAAAGGGGCGGGGTGCGCCTCAGGATTCCGGAAAACGTGAGGAATGAGATAAAAAATTTTGTTGTAGCCAGAAAAAGCAAAGGAAGCGTCAATTTGGCGCAACTTTATGAGTACGTGGCCAGGAAAACTAGGTTAGTGGTTTCGCCGGTCTCGATTACCGATGAAATCGCCAGAGTCGCCAAAGAAGGCGGATTCCGCGTGGGCGTCAAGTGGAATGGCATGCAGGGAACAAAGATATTGCAAATAATAAGATGGTTGAAGGGAAAAGGGATAACCGCTTCCCCGGCATTTAAAATCTTTAATGTTGCAACCGGGACAAGAAAGCCGGTGAGGGAGCCGGAATGGCACAGGCAGGCAGCCTGAGATATATATCCCCCGAAACGATATTTCGTTCGGCCGATGCAAAACATTAATTATACCCTGAATCCTCTTTAGTTTCATGGATGCGAAAACACAGGGCAATCTGGTGCACGCAGCGGTATTCATTGCCCTTATTTTGGCATTGTCATTTGTGGTTGTGCACTTCAATGTTGTTTCGTGCTCATTCTACAGTTCCGTTGGGTGCGACATTTACTATTCCCTTGTTGCGGGCGGAAAGCCGAAAATACTCATAGTTCAGGGCAATGAAGGAATGGGCGACCCGGAGTTTTTGTACAATACTTTGAGGAGCCCGCGCTTTTCCGCGCGCGTAAGCATAAGGGATTTGGATGTCGTTTCCCTGCCCGTGCTTTTGGATTACCAGCTGGTTATTGTCGAGAAAGCCCGCAAAATGGGCATTGATGAAATCAGGATGTTCCAGGATTACGCTGTTCGCGGAGGCAGATTGGTTTGGATCGGGGACGCTGGAACGCAGGGCATATCAGGGGAATCTGATGTAAACTATTTCCTGAAGGACAATCAAAGGGCGGCAAGCGGAAAGGATGAATACCTCGGGCCCTGGGCGCGCAGAAGCGGCGACAGGCAGGTTTCCCTTGATTATACTCTTGGGGTGCAGTATAAGGGCAATTACTGTGAAATCGCGAAATGCGTTCAGGGCACGGAACCAGAGTATACGGGCAACTTTGATTTTGTTGACCGGGAACACAAATTGGTTTTCGGCCTCGGGCAAAACCTTCCCTTTTACGGTGATTTCTCGATTGTTGGGCTGAGCGGGGACGCGAGGCAGAACTCCGCGGCCTACATTGACTTCGGCTCCGGCCTTATCGGAACGCCGCCGCAGGAGTACTTCTGGCTCAAAAATGAGAGGCAGAATTTGGGCAACGAATTTCCCGTGGTTGTTTCCTCGGGAGTCGGAGAGAAGGTGGCTTACTATGCTTTCCCGCCCGAATTTTTTGTGAGCGAAAAAATGCCCCTTGATGAAAGGACGGGCGAGAGGATTGCTTACTGGGCGCTCCTGGAAAACATGTATTACGGGATGCTCTATAAGTAAAAGAATATAATATCAAAGGACAAGAATATAGATACAAAATTTGTCCTTTGATAGCTATCGAAAGACATTAAAAAAGTTTCAAAATCAATGTCTTTCGATATAAACCATAATACGCGGTAGTGTGTAATGCTCGAAACATGGATTTACACTATCGGAAGCGTTGTCATAGTCAGCCTGATTTCGCTTATCGGGCTGTTCACGATTTCGGTCAAAACTGAAACGCTGAAAAATTACCTGCATTATTTAATCAGTTTTTCCGCTGGCGCGCTTTTGGGCGACGTTTTTATACACCTTCTTCCCGAAGCCGTGGCAAAGTACGGTTTCGGCATAGAGATTTCCCTTATAGTGCTTGGGGGAATAGTGTTTTCATTCATAGTTGAAAAATTCGTCAGGTGGCGCCATTGCCACATGCCTGTTGATGGGCACCACACGCATCCGCTGGCGTTCATGAACCTCATAGGGGATGCTTTTCACAATTTCATTGACGGCCTGATAATAGGCGCGAGTTACATGGTTGCCCTGCCTGTTGGAATAGCGACAACCCTTGCGGTCATTTTCCATGAGATTCCGCAGGAAATCGGGGACTTCGGGGTGTTGATTCATTCCGGCCTTTCAAGGGCGCGCGCACTCACACTAAATTTTGCAAGCGCATTGGCTTCGGTTCTCGGCGCAATTATAGCGCTCCTGCTCGGCGCAATGTCGGAATCGATAGTATTTTTCATGGTTCCGTTTGCCGCTGGCGCGTTTATTTACATCGCAGGTTCAGACTTGATTCCGGAACTGCACCACGAGGATGATGGAAAAAAATCCTTTTTCGAGCTGGTTGCATTCATTTTAGGGGTCGCGATAATGCTCTCGCTGCTGCTCTTTGAGTAGGGGGGTGCCGAAACTATGGCAAACCAAAAATATCGCTGAAATGGTCTGCTACCACAGCAGTCTGCTATAACAAAAAAGAACCCTTTAAATACTATCGCAGCCAAATTTTTACAAGCAAATTTTTTTCGGAGGCGTGAATTTTGGAAGGGGATTTGAATTACAAAATAATAATCGGCGTTCTGCTTGTCTCAATGGTTTTCGTGTTCGGCTGCACATCAGGAAACAATAATGGGCAGCAGAACCAAGGAACGGGAGACAACACTACCGGAGGAACGCAAACAGGAGGCACCGGAGGAACGCAAACAGGAGGCACCCAAACCGGGGGAACACAGGGAGGAAACGCTTTGGAGGATTTCCTCGGGCTGGTTGATTTGCAGAAAAGCACGGGCTTCAAGGTTGTTTATGACATAACCAGCACGTCGCAGGGAAAAACAAACCCGAGCTCTGAAATGGCGCAGTACTACAAGTACCCGAAAATAAGGACAGATGCAACGGCCACTACCGAAGGGCAAACCTTCGAGTCAAGGATATTCTACACAATCAGCCAGGCGAGCGCGGACATGATTTCCTGCACCAAACTGCAGGGAAACTGGAGTTGCTTCGAACTGAATACGCCTGCAACAGGAGACGCGACCAATGCGGCGCAGAACATACAGGACAACCCGAGCGACTACACGATAGTTGCCGACGGTACCATAAGCCTTGCGGGCGCAACAGCAAACTGCTTCAAAGCCATTTCTACCCCCCAGAACAACGGCGGCACGAACAGGTTCTGCTACACTTCGGACGGCATACCGCTGTACATGAAGGTGACAGGAGCTCAGGGCTTTGAGGCGGAAATGAAGGCGAAGAGCTTCTCAAAAGGGGTTTCGGACGCGGATTTCGTTCCGCCGGCAACACCGGGAGCATTGCCGGGATTGCCGACAGCAGGCGGAGGCCTGCCTAACATTCCAAGCGGGGCAAATATTCCAGGATACCCCGCAGGATAAAAAAACATTTTTTGGATGTGAAACACCCACGCCCTAAGGGCGTTGGGGGGGCTTCCCGTCAACGGAACCCCCTTCAGGGGTTGGGTTGTCACAATATGATTATATACACGCACAAGGGGTGTTTGTATAAGGTATGGCAGTTTTATTGCCGTGCGGTTATCGGCTGATTAAAATCATGTATCGGCAGCAAAGCACATCTGTAAGCACGTAATTTCAGGAGGGGGCAAAGCATGGTAGAGAGCATTTACAATATGGTTCTTGAGGACAATGAGGACATAATGAAAAGCCTCGGGGCCTTTTTCGCGGAAAACGGGATAACATACGGTTTTTTTGTTTCGGGAAGCGGCACAATGAAGGATGTCGAGCTCGTTTATACCGAGCCGAACCACGGCATATCAAAAAATTTGTTCAGGGAAGAGATGAGGATAAAGGCTGTCAGCGGCCAGATTGAAAGGGGCAAGGACGGGGAAATAAATTACCAGCTTAATGTTTCGGTGATTGGCGACGCTTCCGGCTCGAAAGCAGGGCAATTGGTGAGCGGAAAGGCCGCGCGCACAATGAAAATCGGCGTGAGGAAAGTCGACATCAAAAAAATGATGAAGTAATTCTTCGGCAAATCAAACTGTCGGAAAGGCCGGCATACAAAAAATATGAGCGCGGGGAACGAACCATAACCCGTTAGTTCGAAGTAGTTCCTTGGTTCCGGTTGTTGATACTACTATGCGCTAAGTGGTTAATATTTTTTTTGTTTATTTTGAAGAGTAGGTTTTTAGCATTTCCTTGTAAGAGAGTTCCATTATTTTTATCAGGGGTTTGAGGTTTTTTTTCACCCTTGCCTTCTCAAGCGAATCGTAATACTTGTGCCTGTACTTGACCGGGACATTTATGGGGGGAAAGTCTTTGCTTTTCAGCATGAAGTTCATGAGCAGTCTTCCGGTTCTCCCGTTTCCATCAACAAATGGATGTATACTTTCAAATTCGGAGTGGAAATAAGCCGCAACAACCACTGGGTAAAATTTTCCTGAATTTGCATTAAACCATTTAATCAAAGCACCCAGTTTTCTCGGGACAGAGTAAAACGGGGGAGCAACGTGATTACCAACTCTGACATTTACGCCCCTCAAATCACCTTCAAACTGCTTTAAATGGGCAGGCAATGTATCTTTAACGATTTTTCCCTGGAGCTTACAAACCAAATTCGAAGACATTTTAGTGCTTTTCATCTGCATCACAAAGTCAAAGGCTTCCTTATGGTTCTTTGCCTCCTGAACCTCTTTCATCGGTTTTCCGGAAGGGGAAATGTTTTCAAATAGCACATTGGCGGTTTCCCGGAGAGTTAAAGTAGAGCCCTCAATTGCATTTGAGTCATAAGTGAACTGTGCAAGAAAATGCTCATAGAAATTAGTGGGCTCGAAATTTGATATAAAGCCATTTAACGTGTTCTTTAAACCCTCAAATTCCCGAATTTCATTTTCACTTAAAACCTTCTCAAAATCAATCTCGCCCAATTCAATCTTTGCATCCGAAACAGCTTTCTCGAGCAGCATGGCATTCAGGTCAGCTCCAAGAAAAACACTCGTCTTCCGCACCTTGCCTTTCTCCCTAAAATTCTTTACAAGATAAAAGTAAGTGCGTTTGCCACGTTTCCTTTTCTCAACAAAAACCATTCACTATTTATGTGACTACAAGTTTATAAATATAACTTATTTGTAGCCATATACTTCAGACTTGTTCACAAAAAAAGCGCGGGGAACGGGATTTGAACCCGTGCTCCCTTTCGAGAAACAGCTTAGCAGGCTGCCGCGTTAGACCACTCCGCCATCCCCGCACAACCCTTTCGCCGGTTGGGAGCGATTGCCCATACGCCTTGAGTCGTATGGCCTTGGCTCGCTACCGCTCGCAAACTGTAAGGGTTATTAGATTAATTCAGAGTAAATTTAAAAGGGTTTAGAATGGTTTGGAAGAGACTTATTGAAAGGCTTAAGGGCGGAAAAGCAAAAAAGCCAAAATTGGAACTGCAGATTTTGCCCAAAAGCACGCCCGAAGAGAGAAGCAGGCACCAATTCAGGCTGGCGAGCATAAAGGAATTGAGCAGGGCGTCAAGGCATGCCGGTGAAAAGGCACGTGTGGCATTGAGGAAGATTGAATCGCGGCTGAGCAGAGGACTTGAAATATCAAACGACAAAAAATTCAACTCGGGGCTGTCTGAATTGATTTCCGGGGTAAGAGAAAACAAGGAGGCAATCAGGATATGGGCGGGGCACAAACATAACATGGGTGAATTGAAAAGAAAACTCACAAGGATGAGTGTCGACCAATTGCTTCGAAGCGGCTACCGCGAAGAATTAATGGAAATTTTCAGGGACGGGCCAGAAAGGCACGCGGCCGAAAATATTGACATTGAAAGAGTGGAGGCACTCGATGAAAAACATATAAGGCAATTAATTTCAGAAATAGAGGAGAAAAGAAAAGGCATGGCAAACCTGGTAAGTGAGCATTTGGAATTATTCAAAGACTGAAAATGGCGAATTGGGATTTTGGCATGGATTTCTGCGGAATAAAAGTTGAAAGCCCCTTTTTCCTCGCGCCGATGGCGGCCATTACAAGCCTGCCGTTTCGCCTCATGTGCAGGAAGCTCGGCGCGGGCCTTGTAATAACCGAGCAGATTAATGCGACGCACATTGCGCGGAACCCGGATCCTTTCACGAACAACGAGTTCTTCACAATCAAAACCGTTGATGAAGAAAAGCCTGTCGGCGTCCAATTGTTCGGCACGGTTGAAAAGGATTTCATTGCCGCGGTTGAAATCGTTGAAAAAAACTTTGAATTAATCAACATAAATTGCGGTTGCCCTTCACACAGGGAAACAAGCATCGGTGCGGGGGCGGCCTTGCTGAAAGAGCCGAAAAAAATAGCCTCAATTGTCGGCGCAATAAAATCGGTTTCTACCAAGCCGGTTACCGCAAAAATAAGGCTTGGTTGGAGCGCGAATGAGGGCGTTTCAATTGCAAAGGAAATCGAGAGGAGCGGCGCGGACGCTATAATGGTACATGGCAGGACAGCTGAGCAGAAGTACATGGGAGAAGCGGACTGGGAAGCGATAAAGGAGGTTGCGGAAAGCGTTTCTATTCCGGTTGTTGCGAACGGGGATGTTGATTCGGCGCAAAAGGCACAGGAATTGCTTGAGAAAACCGGCTGTGAATTCGGAATGGTTGGAAGGGCGGCCATGAAAAACCCTTTTATTTTCAGGGAAATAAACAGGCTGTTGGAGGAAAGAACAGAATGGGCGCCCTCGAATGCGGAAAAGATAAAATCTTTTTTTGAGTATTATGATTACTGCGAAAGGTTCGGCATGGTGAGGCTCGCGGATTTGAAGCTCAAGGCAACCCATTTTACGCGGGGAATTGAATTCACGAAGCAGGCAAGGGTGAATATTCTTGGCGCGGACAGCTTTGAGGAAATAAAAAACTCGTTGCAGGAATTCGAAAAAATTGTTGCTTAAAACACCGCTAAACAAACCCGCCGCATAAATATACAACACAGGATTTTCATATTTAAGGTCAATGGTGAATTACCCACGCCTAAAGGCAGTGGATTTCTTTGGGGTGTTAAAGCCATGCTATAGCCCCCTATCACACTCAGTAAAATTCTTCTCTTGGTTTGCCGGTTTGCTTAATGATAAATTTTATTACAAAAACCGAGACTGTTTTGTGGTGTGGAACCCAAGTTGTCAGGACCCTGGCACCCGAATCTGTTTTCTTGAAAGTAATGTGCTTTCCACTCCTTACTTGCATAAAACCGTTGGATTCAAGAATTTTGATGACTTTACCTTGACTCAATTCTCGAAGCCCTGACACCTTTAACACCAAGCCCTACTTGCATATTCACAATAGAAACAGAAGCAGACAGCATTTCTTTCAGCGACGGCTTTGCGGTATCGGGATCGGAAAAATACTCATTAATCAAGTCCTGCATATTCTGCCTAACTTCTTTTTCAGTTTTACCCTGAGTGCCAATATCTAAAATGGGGCAGGAAGCCACAAACCAGTTACCTTCCTTGCTCATAACAATAGGCAGAGAAACGGGAAACTCGCTTTGCTTTTGCATAGAAACCACAAGGTAATTAGTATCAGGCGAAGTATAAAAGCATATTCCTCAAGTAGACTTTTTTGCCAAACCGCGAAATATTTCCTGCCATAATTTTTAAACACGGCAAGAGTTTGAGAAACATATTGCTTGGCATTTATGACGAGTTAACCCAGAACCATGACTATAAGTTGGATGGCATTGCTGAGGACACCGCGGAACAATACTGGAAAGAGTATGAGGGCGGGATCTCGAAAAGGAAACTTATAGATGACTTCAAAATAGTGGCCATCTCAAGCATGCACAATCTTGACATAATTGTTTCAGAAGATGACAAGTCAATGAAATCAGGCCACGCAATAAGAGCATACTTAAAAGTGAATAATCTGAACGGTTTTAGGACACCGGCTTTCTATTCATTAAAGAGGCTCATCCCTTGAGTTCTACCCTTCTCTTCCTAAGATAGGCCTTTACAGCAGGGCTTTTCCTGACTTCCTCAAGCTCCTCAAAAAGGACCTTCAGGCGAGCCTGCTTCTTAGAATCAACTTCTTTCTCAACAGTCTTCGAGTACATCAACAAACCACTATACTATTGGCCGCATCAAAACTATTTAAAAGTAACTTTTATGGGTTCTGTCAGGTATTTGGGTGACGGATTGATTGTAAAGTATGAGTGATTTTTGAGAGGTTTTGTCTAAAGCCTTGGCCTCGCTAAATTAAATTGAGAGAGTGAACTGATTTAGGTATCCGATGTAAATAAGAATTCCATTAGATAGAAAGTCCCTTCCAATCAGAGATTGGATATTTTGCCCATCTAGTGTAACTCCTATAAAAGTCCCCTCATACGTTAATGCCACTGGCTGAGTTATAATAAACCGCATGAAATATTCATAGCATTGATAATTACTCTGCGAAGCGGTATGAATTGTCGTTTTCCCAATTGGAGAAAGACCTAATGCTTTTGGTATTTCTTCTTTGACTACAGATGTAGTTGCCCCTGTATCAATTAAGGCAATTATTTTTACCGGATTCGGAATGGGTTTTCCATCCTTCTTTAATCTGTCTTCTAACTCTTGACTTATTGCAAAGTGTGCTTCAACAATTGGGCC
>JBBSVV010000037.1:0-5639 GCA_038046625.1 archaeon
GTGCCGTGGCTTTTGCCCGGGTTCCTGTATTTCCTGTACTATGGAATCAAGTAGTTTCGACTTCCTGCATCCTTTGCTTTTCCTGGATTGAACAACCCAATATCCCCCTATGGGGTTTCTGTTGACGGGCAATTCAGAGAAACAAATAAATATGCCCAGAAGCCTTTAACTTAACAATAAAGCAATATATATTGCGGGTTTTTTCCATGCGGCAGGTTTATTCCATTTTCATTGTTTACCTGATGCTTTTCCCTGTACTTGCCGATGCAACACAGCCATTGCAGAAAGCTTCTTTTGCCGACACCCAAACAACTTCCGGAACACAGGACCCGAGGGCCCTTACCGAAACCCCGCAGGAAACCGCGGCGCGAGAAGCGGGCCTGATTAATCCTCAGCCGGTTGCGGCCAGCGAGGTTCCGCAGGTGAACGAGTTCATGTGCGCAAGTTCCGAACTCAAGCCGAACGAAACACAGAACATCCTCGACCTCCTGAAGGACGGTTACACCGGAAAGGAAATCGCCGGCCAAACTGAAAAGAATGAGAACCGCGACAGCCTCGCAAACAAGGAGATTATTCTGGTTGATCCGGAGGACGAGAACTCCGCCGTGAAAACCGAAATCCCGAATCAAAAATTCAAGCCGCAGGAAATCTCCCAGTTCCTGAACATGTACATCAACGGCCCGTTCGCGTTCGGAGTGGTCCTCACGGATTCCTTGCGCACGGGAAGATGCGAAAACTTCGGTTCCCCTGAATGTTCACTCACGGGACCGAACCTCACGCGAAGAAATTCCGGAGTGGGAATTGTTGCCGACACAAAGCCAGTGCGAGAGGCTTTCGGCGACATTTATGATTCGTGGTTCGACGGCAACGAAAACCTGAGCCAGTTCTCCAAAGAACAAAACAACGCCCTGCGCGCGGCAATTGAAACCGACGGCGGCCAGACACAGGTAAAGACCGCGGAGCGCCTCGAAACAACCTTGATTCCGAACTCGATTCTCACGGAATATTTCGACGCGCGCATGCAGACAAACTGCAACAACTCGAGCTGCGTAATAAGCACTTACTCGATGTTCGACAAGTACTTCAACAGCTGGATGTCGAGCGAGATGGTTGTCAGCACCTTCGGCCCAAGCCTATTGTACCAGACCAAAAGGCTTTTCGGGTGGACCGGCAGGCGCGGCTTCCTCCCAGGAGTAAGGGACGAGTACCAAAAGTTCCTGGACAGATTCAGGAAGGAATTCATTAACGAGGACTCGTTCCTGCAGAAAGTGAGGGCCGCAAGCGTCAAGAACAAGCTCAACAAGTACCCCAGCTGGAAAAAATTCCACCAGGAAATGACCACAGGCCATTCGGACGGCTCCGGTTACGAGCTCATGAAGACTGAAACATTCCAGACCTTCTGGGGAAAACAGCTCGACAAGGGCGGGTTCATTGACAGCATGAAAAGTGCGGAGGAAAGGGCGGACTTCTTAAAATACCTGCTTGACATGCGCGCGGTAGTAAGGGCAGGGCAGTCCCGTGTCGCTGCCGCGAAGGGCATTTACCAAGCTGCACTAGAGAACCCTGCTCTTGGCCCAAACAGCCCCGTGACAAAACAAAAGCTCATTGATTATGGAAGGGAATTCGCGCATTACCTTGACCAGACGCTGGACGAAAGCGGATTAGGGGCTGATGCGATTGAGTGGATTGCGCGCTACCCGAATGTCGGCATGTACAACAAGGGAGTCAAGCAGATACTTCCTGACGGCACTTCAGATGTCGTTGATTTATTCACGGACCACAGGAACTTCCAGCGCATCCTGAAAAAATTCTACCAGGACGGCACATTCGAGGGCTTCGAAGGCAAGCTCGCGGAGTACGGCAGTGCTTACGAAACAAGGGGAGGCAACATTGTGCTTTACGCGTTTGACAAGGACACTGCAGTGCCATACAGGGGCCTTTCCTACAGCAACCTTGGGGCCGTGGCAAAGTCCGGCGGAACGAGAAGGGACACTTTTGTCGGAACGGACTACGGCGAATTCATGCGCCTCGACCAGTCTTCAGTCAGCACCATACAAAGCAGGCTTGGCGGCAACCCACAGCTGTTCGAGGGAAACTGGAAAGAAACATTCGAGCTTACTCCGGCTGACCTTGCACAGAGAATAACCAATGCGAGGACGGGGCAGGCGGCCGTCATGCCTTCAGCCAACATAGACACCATGATTGACACTATTCGCGAAAGGAACTGGAACTCGAGGCGCTACTGGAATGCCCTTGACAAGCTCATGGCGCAGGAAGACGAACTAGTTAGAAGCTACTTCACGATACAGGGCGGGGCGAAATGGACGGCGCTTCCGTTCGGCTACTGGTGGGCAAAAAAAGGATTCGGCGTTGAAAGCATCAGCCAGTACCAGTTGCCGGACACCTGGCATGATTTGAAATTCACGCACGGCCCGGAAAATGTTTACGATTACTCGTACATAGACTTCTTCGCCAACGAAGGCTCCGACCAGGGTGATTTGTTCGTTCAGGTTCTCAACAAGCTTCCCTGGAAAATTGTTCTTGATGCGGTCTCGGAAAAATTCAACCCCATAAGGAACCTTTACGATTCGCTCACGAAAAACCAGCTGCGCAACGAGACAGAAGATCTCGCGTTCTACCTCACGGGCCCGGAGGAATGTGCAAACTGCAGCGTCGTCATAAGGAGCGATGACCTCACAAACTTCAGGCCATTCTTCTTTGCGAATAACCAGAAGCTGGTTTCATACATCCTTGAGGACACGAAGACAGAAACCGCGAAAAAGCAGGGCCAGACCCTCATAACGTTTGCGGGGCACATGAACCTCGAGGGCCAGAGCGGCCAGGACAAGGGCGAGCCCATAAACCTCGTTGATGCGCTCAACCACAAGGACGACGCCTCAGGAGTGCCCCAAAAGACGTGCAAGGAAGCCGTTGACCAGCTCGAGTTCTATGGCCTCGAATTCGGCAAATACCTGCCGGAAGCGGTGAAGGAAAAGGGAAGGATTGGCGGCGTGCTCGCAGGCCTCGAATCAATCACATATGGCACGTTCTTCTGGGCCGGAATATTCAGCAGCGTCGCAATCCAGATTTCAATTGCGCCGCAGCTGCACGGCTGCATTGACGTTGATGAAGGCTATTACGCGCATTATTTCGTGCCCACAAAGGAGGTACAGGACAAGCAAACCAACACAACCGCGCTTTCAAGCGAAAAGGTTTCAAACCTGGTTGACGAGCTCAAAAAGAACGTCATTGACACTTTCGAGTCGGATGCCAACACCACAACCAAAAAAGCTGTGAAGGAGCTTGGCGACGAATTCGAAAAGTTCTCGAAGGATGCTGCTGACAATGACATTGTGCAGGCAACAATGAAAATGAACGGCCTCAACTCCGGCCAGCTTGATTCCAAAACCCTGTTCTACTTCTGGTGCGGAAAGGGATGCGAAATGACTCCCGCATCATACAGGCAGGAGGGCAGCCAGGAAGTCCGCGGAACCAACGGCACCAACGTCGGCATTGACTTTGCCAAGGGCGAAATCACGAGGGACGGCATTCCCATAGTGCAGTCGCCTGATAATGTGAGAATGGCTTCAACCAACCTTGCCATACCTGCAATAGAAATACCCCACACTTTAACTGAAACGTGCATCCAGAACACAACCGATGTTGCGCTTGAAATCAGCGCGAACGGCGACGTCAAGGTTTTGAACCAGCAGTTCCTCGACTGCATAAAACAAGGCGTCCTGGAACAAACCGGGCTGCCGCTGCAGACCGACAAGCTGAACGACGCATTCGGCAGCCTCGAGGTCATTGTAACGAGCACGCATCCGAACGTAAAGCCAATGGGCGACAGGATTGTTGCAGAGGGCGTCCCAAGAAAAATCGCGGAAGGCGCGAACCAGAAAGTGTTTGTGCTCGCAAATAAGGATGTTAACCTGAGTTCCTCGAATGACGGTTCAACTGATTTGGGCAAGCTTGTGAGCCTCCAGTTTGCAAACGGAACAATTGTGGTGAAGCCAAACGGCTGTTTCCTGACCTGGCTCAGGCACAGCCAGGGCGGAATCCTGAGCAAGGACCTCGTGAAGGGCCTGAAAACTGATTTGACCACGGAAACCAATCCCCAGACAATGTGCGAAGAGCCGGTAGTTGACTTTGAACTCATCCCCGATTTGGCTTCGGACCTCCAGACTGGCAAGGTTGATAATTTCAACAAGTCGCTCCAGCACATGGGTCCGTTCAGCGTATTCGAAACCCCGACGCAGAGGTTCGTGATTTCCTCCGAGCCGGATGATTCAGGAAACTGCGTTGACCATTTGCGCGTAATCGACAAGGAAACCGGA
This sequence comes from archaeon, assembly GCA_038046625.1. Classification (GTDB taxonomy): domain Archaea; phylum Iainarchaeota; class Iainarchaeia; order Iainarchaeales; family Iainarchaeaceae; genus Iainarchaeum. The sequence continues at coordinate 4,338 of JBBSVV010000037.1, forward strand.
AAAGTCACTGACTACACTGGCTCCATTACCCAGACGCCGGACGGCTTCAAGATAACTACTCCGGACGGCCAAGAGCACGAAGTAAAGTTCTCGACAAAGGACGGCGCCCCCATGGTGCAGCTTGATGGCAACAAGCCCGAAGTTCTCACGGCCGCGCAGGGAAAAAATGGTTCCTTCTACTATAATCCCGACACAGGAACCTGGTTCGCGGAGAACGCGCAATTATTGCCATTGATTGAGGCTTTCCGCGAGGGCATTGCTGCAAAGGTCCAGCCTAACGGCGAAACAACCGCAACCGCTTCAGGAAACGTGCTCAACCTAAACGTTGGCGGCAATGAAGACAAGGGCTTCCTGAACCTGCCCTCGCTGCCCGAGAACAAGGTTCTGTTGCTGATGTTCATTGCGCTGATAGTGATGTCATTCATATATGTGCAGAGAAGGAAAAAGTAAAACTCTGGTTATATAACCAATAAATTGGTTGAATTATCTTCCACGCTGAGGCCCGGCCACGCCAGTTGCGCTTCCATACATTTTTACTGCTGTTTCCCGGTTTCCGTACATGAACTTTATGAATTCATTTGCCTGTTTCTCGTATCTTGTAAAAAGCTTCCTTCTGTCTTCCCAGCGATTCATTTTCTGTTCGAGTTCTCTCGCCGGCCCCACTATGCTTGCCTCTATTTCCTCTGCTTCAGCCTCGCGGCCCGCAAGCCTCAGTTTCATGGCTTTGCTGGACGCTTCCCTGATTTTATCCCTCTCCTTTATCAGGTCCCCGAGTATTTCGAACTCAGTGGGTTCTAACATTTTGAAGTTCTCTCCAAGCCTTTCCTTGTAAAACTCACTTTTATCCACATCCCTCAGGAATTTCTTGTCTTCCTCTTTTGCCTCCACTTTTGCCATTCTTTCATAAGTGCTTGCAATAGTAGCGTAGATTGCCCTCTCGTCCTTGCCAAAGCCTTTAGAGCCTTCCCTAAATATCTTCATTGCCCTGTAAATGGGTTCCCTCTGGCCCCCATGCTGCTCATCAATAACCTTTTGAACTGCTTTATTTTCATGCAAGAGCCTTCGCTTATGCCTTTTCTCGTGAAGCCATTCGGAAAATAGGCGGAATGGCGTTCTCACGCCGAAGAAATCGTGGAAAATCATTTGCCCAAAAAAGCCCGGGTGCCGTTGTTTGCCGGTTCTATGCTGATGCATTATAGGCCTGCCTCTCGGTTCCATATGTCCCGGTGCCATAAATAAAAGTTATATCAAAGGACATAAATAATGTCCTTTGATAGCTATCAAAAGACACTATAGCAGACC
>JBBSVV010000038.1:0-8334 GCA_038046625.1 archaeon
AACCATTAAATCCATTGAATTACTTTATTGGTTTGCTATAGCTTGGTGCTTTTTCTGTGTTGGAGATTCATAAGAGCGTTGACGGGAAGCTGAAGCGGCTTGACAGGCCGGTTTCGGGCGCGTGGATAAACCTAGAAATGCCGGCGCACGAGGAGCTCGAGCGCGCAAGGAAGTTCGTGAACATTCCTGATGACGTGATAAGCTCGTTGAAGGACATGGATGAGCTTTCCCGAGCGGAGGAGTATGATGATTTCATTTTCATAATTTTCAGGATGGCTTACAAGTCCGAAAAGGAGGACAAGGCCGAATACACCACGGTTCCGTTCGGGATCCTGATTTACGCGAACTACCTTGTAACGATTTCTTTTTTCGAAAATGGGACCATTTCAAGCTTCAAGTCAAATGGCGTCCATACCAGCAAGAAAATCAGGGCAACGCTCAAGCTGATGCTGCAGGCGTCCAAGACCTATTTAAGGTACCTGAAGGAAATAAGCCGGAAAAATCAGGCAATCCAAAAGGCACTCGAGAAATCCCTGAAGAACGAGGAACTCACCCAGCTCCTGGCCCTTGAGAATTCCCTTGTTTTTTTCAGCACCGCGCTCAGGTCCAACAGTATTCTCATTGAAAAGCTCACCAACAGGAACGTGTTCAACCAGTTCGAGGAGGACCGTGATTTGCTTGAGGATGTCATGATTGAGAACCGCCAGGCGCTCGAGGTTACAAAAATTTATTCCGACATACTGAGTGGCACAATGAATGCATTTGCCTCAATTATTTCAAACAACCTGAACATCGTCCTCAAAACCCTGACATCAGTTACAATACTTCTTATGATTCCTACACTTATTGCAAGTGTTTATGGAATGAACATACCTTTGCCTTTTGAGGAATCTCCGGATGCATTCCTGATAGTTATTCTAATATCTTTCTTGATCAGCCTCTTTGGGGTAATACTTTTCAGGCAGCGCGACTTTCTTTGAAATTATTTTTTTATGCCGGGCCGTTTGTTTTCGCCGCTGATTTGCTGAAATGCACCCACAAGAGCGCGGCCCCGAGCAAAATCACGAGCAACTGTATTCCGAGCGTTTCAACCGTGGGGTAAATTCCAAGGTCCCCGATTTTCGGTACAACTGCAAACGCCGTTTCAGGCAGCACATGCGCCTCCTGAAGCTCATGCACTCCCTTGCCTGCAAACTTCACCGAGAGCACGAACAGTATGGCGCTTGTTACGCCGAACACAACATTCAACGGCAGCCTTTTCTCTATGCCAAGGATAATCACGAACAGTATTGCGAGCGCAACCATTCCCGCAGCGAAACCCGTTACTATTCCCGTTATGTCGGTTGAGCCTATTGAAAGCGCCTTGAAGAACAGCACAGTTTCAAATCCCTCGCGGTAAACGGCAAGGAAAGAAACTATTCCCAATGCGAGAGCGCTTCTGCTTGTAAGTGCATCATCCACTTTTCCTTTGATGTACCCCATCCACTTCTTTGAATCGATTTTTCCCAAAAACCAATTCGTCACATAAAGCATCACAGCGGCGGCAAGGAGCATTGTCACTCCCTCCAAAAACTCCGCGGGCGCATCGCTTCCCGCAAGGAAAGCATCAAGCACAAAAGCCGTTCCAATGCTTGCAAGGATCGCGGCGCCTGCCCACATGTACACAGTCTTTACTTTGTCCCGGTGGCCTGCGGCAACAAGATACGCTATTATTGCCGCGATTATGAGAATTGCCTCAAGCCCTTCGCGCAGAATAATTACAAAAGATTCGGCAAGTGCGCTACCACTTGCGGGTTCTTCTTCGTGTTCTTCCCCTATCTCATGCGCAAGCGCAAGGCCTGCGGTAAAAACCATCGCAAATATTGCCAGCACTGCCCAGAATTTTCCGTTCATATTAGGCTCACCTAAGTAAAGTAAGGGTTGCCTAACCATTAAAAGCCTTTCCGGTTGTTAACCCAACCCTATTAATATTTTTCCGTCAATAACCTTAAACATGGCTATTTCCGAGAAAATCGTGCTGGAAAAGCACGACACCGAAAATGAGCAGATGTACCTCAAGGCAATCTGGCTCCTCGAAGAGGACAAGGTAAATCCGATTCATGCTTCCGAGGTCGCAAAGCTCCTCAAGATTTCGCTGCCTTCAACCGTTGAAATGCTCAAAAAGCTCGATTCAAAGGGGCTGGTGAAATACAGCGGCCGCGAGGGAATAGTTATCAGGCCGAAGGGCCGAAAGATTGCGGAAACCGTTGTAAGGAACCTGCGCCTCGCAGAGCTCCTGTTCCGCGATGTGCTGAAAATAGACCACAATTCTGATTCTGTATGCCGCTTTGAGCATGTGATTACAGATGAGATGGCCGGCGCAATCCGCAAGCTGCTGGGAAACCCCCAGAAATGTCCGCACGAAAAGCAGATTCCACTCCTTTAATCTCTTTTTTTCAGAAGAATAATTTCACCGCATAAATTGCCGCAAAAAGAACCGGCTGGTGCAGGAAATAAACCAGCAGAGAATTTTTTCCCATTGATTCCAGCAAACCGATTCGCGGCAAATGCATTTTTTCCGGCTCAAATTTCCTCTCTCCGCCTTTATAGAGAACATTTCCCAAAAAAATCCCCGCAAGCATTGCGCTGAACCACGGAAACACCGGAAAAAAATCAAGCGTCGCCCTTGGAACCGCGAATCCGAGCCACATTAACGGCTGGATGTTTGCTGAGTAAAGGCTGAATGCCAGCGGAACCGCAAATACTATTGCTCCCGCGGCGAGGCTCAGCCATTTCTTGCCGACAAAAGGGATGGAAAATATTATTGAAACCCCGATAAAGTGCAGCACGCCAAAATAAATGAACTGTTCCGGAAAAGCGATTAAAGTGAACAGTGTTATGAGCATTCCCGCGCCGAAAACCATTGCGCCGCGCTTCGCAAAACGCATGGCATAACCCTGCCTGTTCCTGTTGTAGCTGAGAGTGAGCAAAACACCCACAAGCAAGATGAAGAGCCCCGCGGTTGCCTTTTGGAACAGCCCCCAAAAACCGGAGTAAAGGCTTACACGTATGAAGCCGAAGTAATTGAGGTCCCAGAGAAAATGGAAAAGAACCATCATTGCTATGGCCATTCCTTTCGCAAAATCAATTTCCCAAAAGCGCCGCCTTTCAGCCACAAGAACCAGCTTTCACTTCTTAATTTTCACTTTTTCCATGCGCGTGATTTCCTTCTCGAGTTTCCTCACTTCAAGGTGCATGTTGCGCATCACCTTTTTGTGCAAATCGCTTACCCTTCCCTTCTTTTTGGACATTACACAATCAACTCCATTCCCGTACTTTAACTTTTTGCCTGCCCCCAATTCCTCAGAATTCCATTCCTTTGCGCGCAGGAATCCCGTTGTCGAAAGGGTGCTTGACTTTCCTCACTTCCGTAATAAGATCCGCTTTTTCGAAAATTGCGGGAAACGGCCTGTGCGAGCCCGTCAATACGAGTTCTGTGTTTTTTGCCTTTGAAGCAATCAGCGCAAGGACATCCTCTTCGCTTATTACCCCGAGCTGCACCGCATAAAGTATTTCATCAACAATTACAAGATTATATTTTCCTGAGGCGGCAATTTTTTTTGAGTACTCCAACGCATTTTTTCCCTGCCCAATATGCTCCTTGTCAGGCTTTCCGATTACCCACTCCTTCATGCCGAACCTTTTGTGCGAGAAGTTGCGGAATTTTTTCAATGCCTTGAGCTCGCCGTACTCCCCGAAATCAGAATTGCCTTTTATGCCTCCTTTCATGAACTGCACCAGATGCACTTTCAATCCTCTCCCAAGAGCCCTCACGCAAAGGCCGAGCGAAGCAGTGGTTTTGCCTTTCCCGTTCCCCCAGTAAACCTGAACCAAACCCAATTCATTTGAAACCATGCGCATCAGCTGAAACCGTAACCCTCGATTTTTTCAACCCTGAATTCGATGTTTTCCCCGCCTATTATCTTTAGGTCGCCGACTCCTGAATCCGCATACTTCCCGTTCACATAAACCGCCATGTATTCCCCGCTTTGCGGAGAAACGCCTTCAATTCCGGTTATGAAAGGCCCGATTGAATAATCCTCGTACTTCATGTTTATTTTGTTTTCCTTAAGCGCATCAAAAACTGTTTGCCCCGTGCTTGTTTCCAGGAGCTTCTCCGAAACAGCCTCTCCAGAAGAATCCGTAACTCTGAGTGAAAAAGAAGTTTTTTCCCCGGTGATTTGCTGTTGTGCGCATCCTGAAAAAGCCAGCAGGATTGCAAGAGCCGCAACCACAATTATTGCCGTGCCGTTTTGTTTCATGCCGCCACCATAGCCTTTACAATGCCCTTTGCGGAATGAATCAGCGCGGAAACTTCCTTCATTATTTCCTTATCGAGGAAAGGGGAAATTATAATTATGTAGAATACTCCTGATACTAAATGCATCGCGGTGAAAGGAACCTGCAGCACAAGCGTTGTCCAAAATGATTTTCCGTCAATGAATGAAATCATCAAAGGCCCGGTAATGAAATCGAAGGCAAGTATTCCAAGAGCTCCCGCACCCATGAAAAGTTTGAGCGTGCTCTTCCTATTCTTCAGCACAGAATGCAGTGCAAGTGCAATCAATGCATAAGTAGAAGCCGTAACCCATGTCCATGTTCCGAACCTCGTGATGAGGTCGAAAGTGAACATTGTTGCGAACGCAAAGAGAGGGGCTTTCCACCATGCCTCGCTCTTCGAAGCAGGAACAATGAACCCCATCAAAGGATCCGAGTTCGGAAAAACGCGGAGCAGCCTGTAGACATTCGAAGCTATTGCGCCGAAAAAGTATTTGAACCTCATCGCAAACCCCTCCACACATGTTTCTTTTCTTTTTGGTTAAACTTTTTATTTTCTTTCTCAAGGAAACCCCTGGTGTTTCTTTTCTTTTTGGTTAAACTTTTTATTTTCTTTCTCAAAGAAAAGAAAAAGGTTATTCAGCTGCATCCCGAGGTTGTGCCGCAGTCATCACAGAGCGTGCACGCGCCGTTCCTCTTTACGCGCATCGAGCCGCATGCACCGCACTGGTCTCCCGTATAGCCTTTTTCACGGGCCTCGATTACCATTATGTCCTTTTCACTCAGCTCTTCCATATGCCTCTTGTCAACGGTTTCCATTGTTTTCGGCGCCATGGCCATTGCGGACTGCTTCAGTTCCTTTTCCTCTTCAACAATTTTCTTCTGGTAGCCCCCCACATCGGCGCCGTTCACGGGCTTCACGTGGACAAAATCCGTTCTCCCGAGATACTCATAGCCAAGGACGCGGAAAATGTAGTCGATTATTGAGGTTGCCGATTTTATTGTCTCATGGCCCTGCACTATTCCGGCGGGTTCGAAGCGCGTGAACGTGAATGAATCCACGAATTCCTCAAGAGGAACCCCGTACTGCAGGGATTTTGAGATTGCGACAGCAAAGCAGTTCAACAAGGCCCTGTAAGATGCGCCTTCCTTGTACATGTCAATGAAAATTTCCCCCAATTGCCCGTCCGGGTATTCGCCTGTCTTGATGAACACCTTGTGGCCGCCAATGGTTGCCTCCTGAACAAATCCGTGCCTCTTCGGGGGCAGCTTATTCTTCTCAAGCTTTACCGCGATTTTCTGCTGAACCTGCTTTGGCCCGATTGTTTCGTCAATATCCTCTTCAGCGCCAAGCCACTCTATTTCATCCTCGCTTGAAATGCTGCTCAATGGTTGTGACAATTTGCTGCCGTCCCTGTAAAGCGCGTTCGCCTTCACCATGAGCTGCCAGGACTGCATGTAAGCATCCTTAATCTCCTCCACAGTCGAATGATTGGGCATGTTGATGGTTTTGCTTATCGCGCCGCTGATGAAGGGCTGTACAGCAGCGAGCATCCTTATGTGCCCCATGTGGTGTATGAACCTCTGCCCGGTTTTTCCGCATTTGGAGGCGCAGTCAAATACCGGGTAATGCTCCTCCTTGAGATGTGGGGCTCCTTCAATCGTCATTGTTCCGCAAACATAATCATTTGCCTTCTCAATTTCCTCTTTAGTGTATCCAAGTTCGCGGAGCATGTCAAAATCAGCAGAGTTGAGCTGTGCTGAAGTAAAGCCCAATTCATTTGTGCAGAATTCTTCTCCCAAAGCCCACTTGTTCAGCGCAAACTTGAGTTCAAAAACATTCTGCAGCTGCGATTCAATCACCGCAATTTTTTCCTCGTTGAACCCTTTTTCAAGGAGGCCCACGCTGTTTATTGCGGGCGCCCCATTCAAAGTGCCGCGGCCCTTCACGTACCTGATGATTTCATCAATCTGCTTTTCCCTGTAGCCGAGCTTCCTCAATGCCATTGGAACCGACTGGTTGGCCATCTTGAAGTATCCTCCGCCCGCGAGCTTCTTGAACTTCACCATTGCAAAATCAGGTTCAACCCCCGTAGTGTCGCAGTCCATTACAAGGCCTATCGTGTTGTGGCTTATAAACCCGTTTGCGATGTATGTGACGTTTTCCGGCACTGACAAATCGTAAGTTGGCATTATTTCGGCTTCAGTGCTAATTTCCACTTTATCGTAGAAAAACTGCAGTGCTTTTAGCAATTTCTGGCTGTTTGTCTGCTGGTATATTTGTTGTGCTCTTTCTCTTGAAACTGCATCGTGTCTTTTTAGTGAAAGTGTGAGTGCATTGCTGGAGTTTTTTGCAGAAATTACTTCGTTGACTAAATCATTTTCTAAATATATGTAGTCATTTTTTCCGCTTTGCTGGCTTCTTTCCAAAAGTATTTTGCTTGTTTTTCTTTTTCCCATAAACCCGATTTCTTCTTTGAATTTTGCATTGTATGATATATTTTTTAGCCTTGAAACGTATAATTCGGATTTTCCCCATTCTGAAATGTCGATTTTTGTTGTTGTAGGGTATCCAAGGCATAAAAGCAATGTTTTGATTTCCATGGAAAACTCTTTGTTTGCAGTGGAAAAGGCCGGGGCGCCTTGGGTAATAGTGCCGTCTGCTTCAAAGAGCCCTCTTAAAAAAGCGGAATAACTTTTTTTGTCATTTGAATAAAGTATTGAGTCAGGAATGTGCGGGGTATACCCTTTTCCACTGTGGTGCTCTGTTGGCTTTTGTTTGGAAAATCCGCATGCATCCCACCATAATGTCAGGGGAACCGAATTAACGGCAACTTCTTTGTATCCTTGGCACTGGGTAATCTTCGCATTGAGGTTAAATGTCTCTTTTATTGCAGCTTTTAAATGCTCAACAACATCCTCATCTTCATTTGAAACACAAAACCTCAGCCCCTTGCTGTGCAGGCTTCCATCCCCCATAAAGTAGCCAACAATCTGTGCTAATTGTTCTGCCATTTTTTGCGGTGTTTTTAATTCAAAGTCAGAATTCCAGTGCAGTTCTGGCTTTGGCGGCAATAAAACTTCTTTCGGCGCCCCAAATAATGTGTTTAATGCCAGCGGAACAACGTCCCCTTCTTTTACTTCGCTAAATTTTTTCCATATAAATTTCTTGGTGCATGAATCAACGGTCTTTATTCTGTGGTTTTCTGTTCCGCAAATTTCATATCCTGAACTTGTCGTGATTTTTCTTGTTTTTGCCAACCCATTTATATAAAACTTTGTTGCCTGCCTTGGGCCTTCATCAGTCATGACTTTAAATGCCGTGTATTGCCATTGGTTTCCATTTGTGTTTCCCAGAGTTTTTAATCTTACAAGGCCATTTTCCGTGGAAACAAGCGAGTTTCCAGTCAGGCAGCCAGTCGGCGCAATTACTGTCACTTGCGCATTCCTGAAGCCGTGTTTTTCCCCGAGAGTCAATGCACGGTCCCAGGCAACTCTTGCTGCCTGCACAAGCTTTTTTGGGGCCTTTTCCGCATTGATTCCAACCGGCTTTATTGTCAATTTTTCGTATTCCGAAGAATCCGCATTGTATGCCGCCCTTCTGTGGTTTCTTATCACGCGCAGCATGTCCTCGCGGTTTGTCTCAAAGCGCGGGAACGCTCCAAGAGAACCAGCAATTTCGGCACTTGTTGCATATGATTCTCCGCACATAATCGAAGTTATTGCTCCTGCAATTGCCCTTCCCTCTTCTGAATCATAGGGAATTCCGGAAACCATCAGGAGTGTTCCTAAATTTGCATACCCTAAGCCAAGAGTTCGATACTCATAGCTTTTTTGCGCAATTTCTTTTGAAGGGAACTGCGCCATCAGAACGCTGATTTCAAGAACTATTGTCCAGATTCTTACCGCATGAACAAATGCATCGATTTTGAATTCTCCTTTTTCATCCAAAAAATGCATTACATTAATGCTTGCAAGATTGCATGCAGTATCATCAAGGAATAGGTACTCGGAGCA
>JBBSVV010000039.1:0-18859 GCA_038046625.1 archaeon
AGGTAATAGCCGTAATAGGTGCGGCCGGATTCATTGGAAAGGCCATTTCAAGGGAGCTTGGAAAGAGCCACGAAGTCATAGGCACTTCCCTGCATAACCGTGAAGGGTATTTCCATTGCGACATCACGAAAAAAAGCAGCGTAAAGGATTTCATTTCAGGCCACAGGCCGGATGTTGTCATTCACCTTGCTGCTCTCACAGATGTGGATTTGTGCGAGCGCGACAAGGCGAACGCAAAAAAAATTCATGTTGATGGCACCAGGAACCTGGTTGACGCGTGCAAAAGCCTTTCCCCAAGGTTCATTTATTTTTCAACGGACTTTGTCTTCGACGGCAGGAAAGGAAATTACTCCGAGGCCGATGCCACAAACCCCATAAACAATTACGGCAAAACCAAGCTGGAGGGAGAAAAAATTGCAGAGGCTCTTTCAGGGCATTTGATAGTGAGGGCCTCAACGCCCTACAGCTTCGGCTCGGGCTCAAAAAAATTTCTCGGCATACTATTGGAAAAACTTTCGAGGGGTGAAAAGGCCGGTGCTTTTGCGGACTTCATAAGGTCGCCGACCCTGATTGAGAACCTCGCCGAAAACGTCGGGGCGCTTGTTTCAAACGGCCATTCAGGCGTATTGCATGTCACAGGCTCCTCGCAGTTATCCATGTATGATGCCGCGCTGCAGGTTGCGGATGTGTTCGGGTTCGACCCTTCACTCGTGCAGAAAACCACCAGCAGTTCCGTTTCCCTCGATGCCCCACGGCCCCTTGATACTGGCATGAATGTTTCGCTCGCGCGGAAACTCGGCCTAAACATCATCAGTTTCAGGGAAGGCCTGTTGAAGGTAAAGAAACAGGCTCAGGGTTATATCGAAAGACATTAATTTTGAAACTTTTTCGAATGTCTTTCGATAGCTATAGCAAACCAATAAAGTAATTCGGTGAATTTTCATGGTTCCTTGTACCCACAGGGTACGAGGCCCCGCAGAGCCCTGCTCTGCTAGGGTGCTATCTAGCAGACCACCATAAATGCCGAAAAACTTTCGTGGTCTGCTATATCAAAGGACAAATTTTGTATCCATATTTTTGTCCTTTGATATTAAATTTCTTCAGGCTCGGAATCCCAGTCAAAGCCTATTTCAGCGTCATCATGGGGGATTCTCTCCTCATCGGGATCTTTCGGGTTGTACTCCTCATTCATTGCATAGAGCATTGTGACCGGCTCTTTCCCAAGGGCCTTGTATCCGTGCGCAACCTTTTTCGGGATTATTATCAGCTTGGGGTTTTTCGATGAATCGAGCTTGAATGCGGCTTTTTTTTTGAATCCCGGAGAGTCCTCGCGCAGATCATACAATCCAACCAGAGCCACCCCGGAAAGGAGAAACCAGATGTCCTGCTGCCTGTTGTGCCAGTGGAATGCCTTTATGACTCCGGGTTTTGTGAGTGAAACCGAAACCTGGTTTATGTTGTTCGCAACCCAGCTTTTCCTCAGCACCTCCAGAAAATACCCCCTTTTATCCGCGTGCTTCACGAGTTCGATTATTTTGACACCAGGAAAACCGTGGAGTTCTTTTTCAATCATAAAAACCATCTTGGCCGATAAACCTTAAATATGGCAAACCCCGAAAGTTTTTAGGCTTTTCCGCGCAGCCATACTCATTTTTCATCCGCCTTCATCCCTCACGTAAATGCTCACTTCATTGTTCGAAAATATTTCCATGAATCCAATTTTTTGCCGTTGCACTGAATCCCCGAATATTTTTTCCCCCTTCGCATTCACCCACACATAATCGGCGCCATATTTTTCTGCAATCGAGAGTTCTCCCCCGAAGAAAGCGTTCACATCCTCCGCAGTTTCTTTCCTCTCCGATGTGAGATAAGCGTGTGCAAGCACGGGCTTGTGGTGTGTCTTCCAGCTTATTATTGCGCCCATCCTCTGGTCCGACATTACAATGCCCTTCGGCTGTTCCGCGAGGAAATCCAGGGCCCCTTTTTCTGCCGGGCTGATAAAAGAGAGTGCATTGTTGTTGGTCCATTGGCTCCTCTCCGAAAGCACGAACGGCCCGGAAAGGACGCAGGCAAGCACCAGGGCTGCGAACAAATATTTCGGGATTTTTTGCCGCATTGAAATGAGCCAGTGCACTGCAAAAACAGCCGTGATTATGTAGAAGAATATGAGGTATTCGGCCCCGAACCCTATCCTAGTCAGGGCAAAAGCGCCGAGCAGCCACGCGATGAGCAGCCAAGCAACGCGCTTTTCCCCGGGAATTCTAGTGAGGCCGATGAGCCCGAGGATGAGGACCACGCCAAACCCTATAAAGTAGAACAGCAGCGGCTCCTGTTTTGCAATGAAAAAGTAAATCTGCTGGTGCGCGGAAATGACCTTGTCTTCCGAAGACCAGGCCGAGTATGCAAGTGCGGGGGCAAGAAAAACAAAAAAGTTGGCCGCAATCACCATGGTCTGCCTGGAAATTTTTTTCATGCTCAGTGTCTCGATGAGCTGCATCAATGCAACGGTAACCGCGAAAAATATTGCGGTCACCGGGTGGATGAAGAATATAACAAGTTCAAGCGCCCCGGCAACGAGTAGCGGCTTCAAATCATTTTTTTTGAGGTACTCGAGCACGAGCACGAAACCCAGGAGCGCAAGGCCCAATGCCCAGTACCTGTGCGGCACGAACATGTTCCCTATGAGGCTGTAGCCATACCAAAAGGTCAGGTCGCTGCTCTTTATCCTCGCAATTGCGGGGAAAACGTTTCCGAGCAACGCCACCAGCCAGCCGAGGCCGCCCGCAAGTGAAATGAATCCGTAAGCCAAAAACCTTTCCCTGAATGTTTTGAATACCAAACCCAAAAAAATCCAGAGTGCCGTCAGGAAAAAAATTATGCCGAAAAACCTGGACAGGACAAAAACCGTTTCAATGGGAATGCCTGTTTTTGCGGCCTGCCCCATTGCGAGGAACAGGGGCAGAAAATATCTGCCCAGCTGTGGTTCGGATGTCTGCTTGTTTTCCAGTAAAATGCCGTGCTGCGCGTCCTCGACAAAGGATGCATAAACATAATTGTCTTCCGGGAACTCGAAGCCGAGGTAACCGTCTCCGGCCGCATAACCCCCAAGAGTAGGCGCGAGCTGTATCGCCGACATCACGACTGCGAATGTCAGCACCATGGCAAGTTCTTTCGAGCGCTTTTCCATTCAACCATTACCCCCCTTTTAGGATTATTATGCCCCGGTGTTTTCTTGGAACCATTCAATGGTCTGCCTCAAGCCATTGTCAAGGCTTGTCTTCGGCCTGAAACCCAGGATGCGTTCGGCCTTTGAAGTGTCGCAGATGCGCTTCATCCTGCCTGGGTTTTCCGAGAGGTCTTTCTCTATCTTAACCTCTTTTCCCATGAGCTCCGCAATTTTTTCCGCGAGGTCAATTATTTTTATGCCCTTGTCAGTGCCGAAGTTTATCGGGTCGGGCTTCGGGTATTTCTCGCCAAGCATTGTGAAGCCCTCCGCCACGTCCTTGACAAACACAAAACTTCTTTCCTGCTGCCCGGTGCCGAATATCCTTACCCTGCTTTCTGTCATTATCTGGTTTATGATTGACGGTATGACGTGCGATTTCATTGGATTGAAAAAATCCCTGGGGCCATAAGTGTTGAACGGCCTCGCAATCCCGATTTTCATTCCGAATTCCTCGGAAAAGGCTTTTGCCATGAGCTCGTCAAACCTCTTGCTCCACGCGTAACCGAACTTTGCCTTGTCGGGTTCGCCGACAAAACCCATTTCCTCTTTAAGGATGCCGTCAACGCTGTCTGAATACACGAAAGCCGAGCTTGAGATAACCGTTCTCTCAACGTGCGAGTTCCTTATGGCATCAAGCGTGTTTGATGTTATGAGGCCGTTGTCCCTTATCATTGTGGCCGGGTGCTCTATGTTATAGTTCACGCCCCCGACGATTGCGGCAAGGTGGAATACCGCGTCCATGCCCTCAACGGCCTTTCGGCAGTCCACAACGTTCCTGAGGTCGCATGGCATAACCTCAATATTGGATGCCGACTCTGCAGGGTTAACCCTCGCCTTTTTGCCGCTCCTTTCTTTCGAAGTTACCCTGATACTTGCGCCATGGTCCGTGAGCAGGTCTGCCAGATGTGAACCTATGAAACCCGTGCCACCGGTAACCAAAACATTTTTGCCTTTCCAGAACGGCATTATACCACAAGTAATCCTTCCTATCGGGTTAATAAAAATTTAACTTCATTCGAGTTTTGGACCAATAAGCTGATCGGCCGCGGCACGGCTCCGCGTTATCGTGGCCCAAAATCCTATTATTAAAAAGTTGCTTCCAATTTTTTTGTTGTCATGGTGAACAAGGTTACCCTGCTTGGCACGTTGCCGCCGATAAAGGGGATAAGTGATTACTGCATAGAGCAGACCCGCACGCTCGGCGAGAGAATAAACGTTGTTTTCCTCAACTTCAAGGCCATTTACCCGGAATTCCTGTACCCCGGGAGCACTAAAGAGGATGACCCGTCTTTCAGGGTGCCGGAATCACCGAGAATAGAAGTGAGGCCCACTCTGGCCTGGTATAACCCTTTCAGCTGGATCGGCGCAGGGCTCGGGGCAGAGGGCGAGGTTTTCCACTTCCACTGGTGGACTTACTTCCTTTTCCCGGTTGTTTTCACCGTTGCCTTGATTGCGAAACTCCGGGGAAAAAAAATCGTGTGCACCGTGCACAATGTCATTGCGCACGAGTCAAACTTTTTGGACCGCCTCCTCACGGGAACAATGTTCCTGCTGCCTGACAGGTTCATTGTCCACACCGATAAAAACATGGAGCAGCTCCGCGATGCCTACTCAGTAAGGCCATCCGGCATCAGCGTGATACCGCAGGGCATTTATTCTTTTTACCGCGACAAAAAGGTTTCCAAGAATGATGCGAGAAAAAAACTCGGCATTCCCGGCAAAGCCAGGGCCGTGCTTTACTTTGGCAACATCAGGAAGTACAAGGGTGTCGGGGATCTCATCGGGGCTTTCAGGATTGCACAGAAAGAAATCCCCTCATTGTTCCTCGTCATAGCGGGGCGCCCGTGGAGCGGGGAACTCCGCACTTCAATCAGCGATTCAGTGAGGCCGGTCAGGGAAAAAAAAGTTGTCCTTGATTACATCGCGTCTTCCGACATAAAGTATTATTTCGAGGCCGCAGACGTGGTGGTTTTGCCTTACAGGCATTTTTCCGCGCAAAGCGCCCTCGGCAACATTGCCCTCGCATTTGAAAAGCCTCTCATAGTTTCCGATGCCGGCGGGCTCCCGGAACTGGTGCTCGACAAAAACATGGTTTTTGAGGCAGGCAACCCTGCTGCCCTTGCCCGCAAAATCAGCCTCGTTTTTTCGAAAAAAGGGCTCCTGCAGAGCATGGCGCGCGACTCGAAAAAACTGAAGCAAAAATATTCGTGGGAAAGCATTTCCGCGGAAACCGTCCGGCTGTACGACGGCCTTTTCCGCCCATGAATGCTTTTTTTTCGTACCAAATTCTTTATAAGCCCGGGTAAAACCAATTATTATTAACTAAACTCCCTTTCCCGTGTTTGTCATGGATTTTTTGTCTGAAAAAAATTTTACAGCCATGGCCCTGATTGTTTTTTCCCTCATTTTCCTGAGTTTCTTTCCGCACATTTACGCTTCAATCGACGAGCATACTTTCCTGAAAAATGCGCTCCTCCTCCGCAACGGTTCAATCAGCGAGCCGAACCCGGAACTCGCATGCAGGTCAAACATCTTTACCGCACAGGGTTATGTCGGAGGCCAGTTCATCGGAAAATCCGTTTTCCTCCTGCCGTTCACATTTTTCGGCCTGGATGCGGTAATGTTCTCCGGCCTCGTCATTCACCTCGTTAATGCAATTCTTTTCTTTCTCATACTAAAAAAACTGGGCATTGATCCGCGCTTTACGGTTCTTTACACATTTTTCCCCGTAATGCTGTGGGAAACAAGAACCCTTTACAGCGAATTGCTGGTTCTGACGGCATTCCTTGCCGCATTCTACTTTTACATTAAAGACTCAAAGTTTTCAGCGACAGCTTCCGGATTTTTGTTTGGCCTGGCGGCTGTTGTCCGGTATGATGCCGTGGTTGGCTTTGCCGCGTTTGCCGCGCCGCTGCTGTTCCGGGACAGGAAAAAACTCTTTGAGATGCTTGCCGGTTTCATTCCGGTGGTTCTTCTGATACTCATGTTCAACACCCTCGCATATTCGGGGCCGCTGAACGCGGGCTACGGTTCCGGCGTCTCGCTTGTCTCCTCCCTTGCAAACATCAACCCATTGACTTTGCTCGCTTACCTTGGCATACTGCTGATACTAATTCCGGGCCTGCTTGCATCGCCCTTGCTTTCATCGAAAAAAAATTATTTGCCGCAGTTCATCCTCATTTCCATTGCATACCTATGGCTCACCTCAAGGTTCACGGACATAACCGCCTTCCCCCTTACAATTGACACTTTCCTGACCGCCAGGCTGAGGTACCTGGTTCCGCTCATAGGGCTTCTCCTGATTCCTTACTCTGAATTGCTGGATAAAATTTTCGGAATGCTTAAGGCCGGGAAAAATATTTTGTTCGCGGCATCGCTTTTGGTTTTGGCAATCGGCGCGGTTTTCGCCTCCTCTGTCCACGCGAATTTCACGGATTCGCGCTTCGAAACTTTCAGCCAGATCAGGTCCAATGTCCCGCAGGATGCGCTTCTCATCGGAAGCTCCGATAACTGCATTTACTCGATTGCCGCTAATCTTGAAAGGACAAGGTACATGAACATTGTCCCTGAATATGATTTGGGCCCGCATGGCAAGGGCATAAGCCTGAATGAAAGGTTCTCCGGCGACACGTATTTTATGGACCTGGCCTATTCAAACCGCTCCTCGAACACAAGCCAAAGGCAGAACAACACAAATGCCGAGAGGAAGTTCATGCAGGATTTCATTGAAAACAATTCAGGCAACCTCGAACTCGTGTTTGAAACCGACCAGCCGAATAGCCTGAGCATTTACAAGTGGAAAGGGTGACTATTTGGCAGGATTTACAATCGTGAGGAATGCCCACGGAGCCTTATTTTTTAAGGTGTTGGCAACATCCTCTCACGTGGGCAAAAGCCGAAGGCAATTTTTTTGGCAAAGCTTTTGTGGCCTGCAAAAAGGGTTTTGATGAGATAAAACATATGCCCGCGATAAATAGGCGGTGGAAACATGTTTGAGGAAATCCGGAAAGAAAACAAAGTGACCATCCTCGCATTGGCATTGCTTGTGTTGATAAGTTTTGGGCTCTCTCTTTCCCTGCTTTCCTGGGGCCTCCCATATTACCTGCATCCCGACGAACAATTCGTTGTGACTAATACCATGCGCATGGCGGAAAACAGGTTATTGCCGACCAACTCAATATACCCGCCTTTAATGTTTTACACCCACCTGTCGCTGTATGGCTCGTATTTTCTCATGCTAAAAGCTACGGGGGAAGTTTCAAGCCTATCGGATTTTGCGGATTTTTACCATTCAAACCAAAGCAATTTTTTCATGATTTCCAGGGGCCTGACTATCCTTGCATCCATGCTGATTTTAATCCTGGTTTTTGTATTTGCCAGGAAAATTTCAAATAATTCCGCCGCCGGGCTTTTAGCCTCTTTTTTTCTGGTCATTTCACCGGGTTTTCTGGCGTCCTCAACACTGATAAAAGCGGATATTTTTATTGCGCTGTTCCTCCTGCTTGCGATGTATTGGCTCATCGCCAAAAACCGGCAAAACGGAAAAATCGCCGAAACTGAAAAAAAAGGAAAACCGCATTGGATCGCCCTTTTTACCGCGCTCGCATTCAGCCTTAATTATTACGGCGTTTTCATAGTCCCGATAATTGTTGTGGGTTTTTTATTGCTGAAACAGCGGGACATGGTAGCGCCATACCTGAAAAAAGTCGTCATTTTCGGCGTTGCACTTAATTTCCTTTTTTTACTGAACTTCACACAGGGCATAAAAGACATTTTGCATGTGCTCAGCATGGTTAAGGACAGAACAGCTTCCCTGTGCATCCCATTCTGGGAGGGAAACCAATTTTTCGGATTGTGGGATGGCTTCGGCGCCCCATTGTTATTCGCGGCCGCCGGGCTTGTTTACTTTTGGAGACAAAAGAGGACTGATTACAGGCTATTGGGGGTTTCAAGCCTTTTGTTTTTATTTTTCCTGTTTTTGATATCGGCCAGGGAACCAAGGTACTCAATTGCGGTTTATCCCCTTGTTGCAATTCTGGCCGGCGCGGCAATCATGAAACTTTACGGATACCTGGCGGGCAAATACAAGTCAAACTATTTCAAAGCGGCCTTTGTTCTTGTTCTGGGCCTGTCATTAATTCCGCCGATCCAAGCGACATACGGCCTTGTAACAAACCAGGACACGCGCTTTGTGTCGGCCGACTGGATAAAAGAAAATATTCCGATGGACCGCGTTATAGCGACTGAAACGTATGGCCCCACGCTGGACAGCTATTTTTACTACACCTGGGGTTACACCGGGAAAGACCCTTATGACGGCGAGGGCTATTACCTGATAAAAGATTATTATATAACCGACAAAAATTTTTACGCTGCGGATTACATCATATTATCCAGCCTTGCATCGGATAAAACCAAGTATTTTTGCGACAAAAAACCGCTGGAAACATACGGCGCCATCAGGAGCTGCCCGCTAATCGGCTCCTGGCGCGCGGAACCCGCAAATTTCTGGTTCCATAACCCCGTTATTAATATGTATTCAAATTGCTTAAAGCCCGCGTGAATGCTTTATAGCTGGCCAATAAAATAATTCTGTGATATTTTTGGCAAAGCATTGCCGTTGGCGGGAGGCCGGAGAAAGCGGTTTTATTGTTTGCCGATAATTTTTACTTCCGGCAAAGGGACAATAAATTTTCCGCCGTTTTTTATGAAATCGCCCTCTTTTTTCAGTATGGTTTCGGTATACCCGCCATAAGCCAAAAGAAGCGCATAATCCGGATTTTCTTTTCTGAACCTGTCCACAGGTATGATTGGTATGTGTGTGCCCGGGGTAAACTTATTCTGCCTCAGGGGGGAATCGTCCACAATATAATCCAAAATCCCCGTGCCTATTTTGCAGTAGTTCAATAATGTGTTGCCGCGGGCGGGGGCGCCATACCCCACAATTGTTTTGTCGCCCGATTTTAATGAGTGCAAAAGTTTTGTCAATTCCTTTCTGCGCTTCTCCACCTTGTTTCCGAATTCCATGTATGTTTCAAGCTTGTCAAGCCCGTGTTTCTTTTCCTCTTTCAGGAGTTCCTGCACTGCCGGTTTTACCTTTCTTTTTGAATTGCCGCAGTAAACGCGTATGGATCCGCCGTGCGTTTTGATGCGCTTTGCGTCAAACACCCGCAGGCCATATTTTCCCAGATACGGTATCAGCGGGTGCAGTGAGTAATAACATAAATGCTCGTGGTACACATCGTCATACTGGAGATTTTCAACGGTATCAAGGAGGTAGTGGTTCTCGAAAATAAAAACCCCGTCTTCCTTCAGAAGAACCTTTATCCCCCGGAGTATTTCATCAAGGTCATCAATGTGGGCGAACACATTGTTGGCGACAACCATGTCCGCTTTCCCGAGCTTTTCAACAATGCCGCTGGCCACCTTTTCAGTGAAAAAATCATTTATGGTTTCCAGGCCCATTTCATTCGCCATTTTGGCTATGTTTTCCGCGGGTTCAACTCCTATTGCCTTTACCCCGCACAGTTCTTTGAGGGGTTTAAGCATCATGCCGATGTTGGAACCGATTTCTACCAATAGTGACTTGCCATTCAAACCGAATTCTGCCGTTATTTCTTTTGCATAACCCGTGAAGTGCGGGGAAAGAACGGAATGCGGGGCATAAAAGTATTGTGAAAAAAGCTTGTCCTTTGGGACAACATCAAGGACCTGGACCAGGGCGCAGTTTTTGCAGAAAAAAACACCGAGCGGAAAATAATCCTCCTTTTCCGCCAATTGTTCCGAAGTAAGGAATTTTCCGGCCAATGGCTGTGGCCCCAATTCCAAAAATTTATGCAAATCCCTGCTCTTGCAGAGCCTGCAACTGCTATTTTTCATAGTAATCAACTGTCCTCGATATGCCTTCCTGAATTGATGTTGTGGGCTCAAAGTTCAGCCTTTTCTTGATTTTTTCAATTCCGGCAACCATGTGCTTCATTTCCCCGGGACGTTCTTTCTCGTGGTTTATTTTTGGTTTCTTTTTCATTTTGTCCGAGATAGTGCCAATCAACTGGCTTATTGAAACGCTTTGGCCCATTGCAACATTGAATGTTTCCCCGAACACGGAAGTGTCATCGGTATTTGCCGCGAGGAGGTTTGCCTGCACGACATCCGCGACAAAAGTGAACGGCCTTGTGCTGCTGCCGTCTCCATAAACGGTTATCGGTTCTCCGGCCCTGATTTTTTGGATAAACGTGTTGACAACCCCGACATCAACCGCCTGTCTCGGGCCATAAACACTCGCATAACGGAAAATGATTGCCGGGAGATTATACTGGCGATGCCACAGCCTGCAGTATTCCTCACATGAATACTTGCTTACCCCATAAGGGTTGGTCGGTACAATTTCGGACTCTTCCGTGCTCCGGGCCTCCTTAGGGCTGCCGTATACCGCAATGGTTGAAGCCATGATAAATCTCCTGGCGCTGTTATCGGACGCCCATTTCAGCATATTTAATGTGCCGTATATGTTGGTCAGGAGGTCTTCGCGCGGCTGCTTTACGCTGAAGACCATCTTTTTTCCGGCGTGGTGGAAAACACAGCCAATGCCTTTGAAGGCCATTTTTTCCAGGTCTCCGGTCTTTGTGATATCCCCTTCAAAAAAATCAAAATTAGGGTTGCCAATAAATTGTGACATATTGCCCCTGTTGCCGGTTGACAGGTTATCAAGCCCCATTACTTTCCAGCCCTCGGATAAAAGCCTCTCGCATAAATGAGACCCTATAAAACCCGCACAACCGGTTACCAGCCCAATTTTACCCATAAACACCAACTAAAAAAATCCGTTACCGAAAATCTTTTAATACCCTTAAAACCCCGGCATTACAGGCATCCCGCGTATATTTGGTTTTAATTATGGCGGCGTTATTTTTAGCCTTGAGCCTGAATGGGCCGAAATTTTTTAATATCCTTTCGAGATTTTCCGCCAGCTCTTTCCAGTTGTCCGACCGGAACCCGACGTCGTTCTCGGAAAAGAATTTTTGGAAGCTCTCATTATTTGCGGGGGTTTTCACGACTACGGGGAGCCCACAGGCCATGTATTCAAGTATTTTAACCGGGACCGCAAATAATTCGAACCCTTCCCAGAAATCAATTCCAATGTCTGCAGCGGACAGGTAACGGTACACTTCCGAGTGGGGTATGTTTTTAACCAACAGGAAATTGTCTTTTAGCCCGAGCTGTTTCACAGTGGATTCAATCTCGGCAATGCGGCCCATGGCAACCGGTGTTTCATCAGAAGCGATTACAAACAGGATGGTTGCCGAAGTTTTTTTTATTATGGCGGCGCTTTCCCGGAGAAAATCCAGGTAACGCTCATCCCCGAGGCCGCCCAAATAAATGAGCACCCTCGAACCCGCGCTTATCCCTAATTTTTTGCGGATTTTTTTCCCTTCGGCCAAATCCGCATGGACAAGTTTTGTATCCACCCCGTTCGGCGCGACCAAAATTTTGCTTTCAGGGATGGAATACCTTTTTTCAAGCCACTTGCCTATGGTTGAATCCAGCACCAGTATTTTGTCGGAATTCCTGTGGACAAGCATTTCCATTAAGGCATAAATCCGGAACTTCACAATTTTTTTATTCGAGATGCCGAGCTTTGCGGCAGTCTGTGTAAAAATGTCCTTTGAATCCAGGACAAACCTTTTTCTTTTCAGTTTGCATGCGAGCATTGCAAAAAAAGTGTGGGTTATGGGCGGGGAAGTACCGATTAAAACATCAAAATCTGTTTTCCAAAGAAGTTCAACCAAACCAAGGATTCCGCGGTACCTCACAATGTTTTCCCGTGATTCCAGGCCCCCGCGTGCCGGGGAAAATATTTTCACATCATTGCCTTTTGAGGTGAAATAACCGGAAAAACTGTTTACCCGCACAATTGCCGCCCCTTTTTCGGGATTTGCATAAGGGCTCACAAGGCATATCTTCATTTTGCGTCACCCCTGAATATTGTTAAAATAAATTTCGGGTTGGACAAAATTTTTTTTGCAAGGTCAATGTCTGCATCATCAAAAAACAGCATTTCCCTTATGGAATATTTTTCGCCGGAAATCTTTTTCATAAACCTGTTTTTCAGGGCTACATCAAGCAGGGGCGTAAAAACATTGTTCATCGCCATCCCCATGAGCCCGAAATAAAAAGTAAAAACCGAGCCAAGCACAAGCGTTGATGCAAGCATGGCGGCGGAAATTATTGTGAGGCTCTTCTGGGCCTTAAGGTTAAAGAACAGGGGTTTCATGGGCATATTCAGTATGAACAGGACTACTGTGAGAAGCAGCACCCTGAAAACACCGGCATATTCGGCAAAATCCGGCCCCAGGACAAGATCCAAAACCGCTTCGGAAAAAACGAATGCAATGAAGAGAAAAGGGATTGAAATGAAAAGAATGTATTTCGTTGCCCTGAAAATCAGTTTTCTCGAGTCATCAAAACGCCCGAACTTGTTTACAAGCGGGTAAAATATTGTTTCAAGGGGCTCGAAAACCCTCATAATCAGGACCTGCACTTTGAGCAATGCGCCGTAAACCCCTACTGCATTTACCCCCAAAAAGAATTCCACTATCCACGGGGAAATGTTCGACTCAATGCTCCTCAGCTGTGAAAATGCCGCGACCCACTTGCCGTGCTTTTTTGCCATCTCAAAAAACGCCATCGGGTTTGAACGCATCCTTGCAATTTCCAGGATTTCCTTCGGGACAAAAAGCAGGAAAATCAGTATTGTTAAAATGCCGCTTACGATAAAGGCCTGCAGAATGCCTTCGACAGTTCCTGAAATAAATGCGACAAATATGTAAACAAGAACAAGCTTTGAGAGCGCATCGACAAAAAGGAAGGACGCATACTTCCCGAAATCGGCCACAATGTGGAAAGCGCTCGTGACAATTGTCTTGGCTCCGCTGATAAACACCAAAACAGCGATGAACCGGATTACTGGCGCCACGTCTTTCCCAAAATAAGCGGAAACATGGCCGGAGAAAAAAAACATTATGCCTGCGAGAATGCCGGTTGAAAAGAATATGAAAATAATGTACCCTAAAAACAATCCCGATGCCTGTTCTTTGTTGTTTTGCTGCAGTTCCTTTGAGACATCCGAAACAATGGCCTTCCCGAAACCAAGTTCCATGAAAAAGGTTGCGACGGAAAGGGCTGACAGCGCCAGCGTCAACAGGCCAAAGCCGTACGTTCCGAGGGCATTCAGCATCACAAGGAACGCCGCAAAATTAATGACGGAAGTTAATATGTTATTCCCGGAAATTATTGCCGCGTATTTGAATATTTCCCGCAAAGCGTTCATGTGAAAAGCCCTAGTTTGGCCTTAGAAAAGTTTTTCTAAGCCAGCTGTTTTCTCCAATACTCCAGGAGGTCTTTCAATGTTCTGTCAAGCGGTATCTCCGGCTTCCAGCCTGTCCGCCTGCCGAACTTGCTGTAGTCGCCCAAAAGCTCTTTCACATCAGACGGCCTCAGCCTTTCCGGGTCCTCTTTTACCGAAATTTTTTTGTCGGTCAAAGAGAGAAGCTTGTCCAGTATGGACTGCATCGTGTGGGTTTGCCCCGAACAGATGTTGTAGGCTTCTCCGGGCTCGCATTTTTCGATTGCCATCCAGTATGCCCTGACCATGTCCCTGACATCCGTAAAATCCCTTTTCGATGTGAGCGAGCCCACCATAAGCACCGGCTCCTGGGTGCCTTTCTCAATTTCCGCTATCTGCTTTGCCCAGTTCGAGGTGACAAAAACTTCCCCCCTTCTCGGTCCTGTGTGGTTGAAGGCGCGCGTCCTTATTATTTTGAGGCCATAACTCTGGTGGTACTGGTACCCAAGGAGGTCCATTGATGCCTTGCTCACTCCATAAGGGCTGAGCGGCCTGAAAGGATTCGATTCCGTTATCGGTATCTCGTTTGCATACACTGCCCCATAAGTTTCACTGCTCGATGCAATCTGCACCTTTATGCCGGGGTTAACCTCCCTGATTGCCTCGAAGATGTTCAACGCACCCATGATGTTTGTTTCAAGGGTTTCCCTTGGTGACTTCCACGATTCCGGCACGAAGGACTGGGCCGCCAGATGAAAAATATAATCGGGGTCGATTTCCTTTATTGTCCGCTTGACCACAAAATAATCCGTGATATCGCACTTCACGAGATTCAGCTTGTCTTTGACATGCATGATGTTTGAGAGGTCCGTGCTCTTCCCCCTGTAAGTCCCGTGGATCTCTCCAAGCTTGTTGTTCAAAATGTACTCTGTGAGGTGTGAACCCGCAAATCCCGTTATTCCCGTAATTAGAATTTTTGCTTTTTTCATTTTTTACCCGCCCCTCCTTAGACTATATGGCAAACCAATAAAGTAATTCGGTGGATTTTCATGGTTTGCTATCTAGCACCTTGCAGAGCAAAGCTCTGCGAGGCCTCGTACCCTGCGGGTACAAGGAACCGCCATAAATGCCGAAAAACTTTCGTGGCCTGCTATAGAACTAACTGATAATGTATTTTAATTCTTGGTTATCCTGCCGGCCAGTGCCAGGAATCTCCGCCTGAATTTCCCGAAACCAAACTTTTCAGCCACCAAAGCAGCGGTGCTTGGCCTGCTTTTTTTGCCAAGAACCCTGTCAATTGCCCTGCACCATTCCCCGGCTTCCATTGAAGACACTTTCTCCAGGCCATCAGCCCTTATTTCCCTGACCACGCCTACATTGCCTGAAATGACTGGTGTGTTGCATGACAATGCTTCTATTGGTACAAAGCCAAAACCTTCGAACCTGGACGGGAAAACAACGAAATCCGCGGCCGCGTAATACAATGCCAGCTCCTCCCTTTCACTGACAGAAACCCCCGTGATGTTTTTCACCGTGCTCTTGGTTTTCGGGAAAGTGATTGAAACAAAACCTATTTCAGGCCTCAGCCCGGCGATTTTTTCCAGCAGGTCAAAGCCTTTCTGGTATTCAGGCCGGCCCACGAACAAGCCGATTGTTTTTCCAGCGCCCAGGCCGAGCTTTTCCCTCGCCTTTTTCATGTCCCTCGCCTTAAAAGTTTTCGTGTCCACGGGATTGGGTATAACCTCCGAACCGATACCGTAATATTTTTTGTTCAGTTCTTTTGTGAGCCCCGAATTCGAGACCACCAAAGAGGCGTTCCCGGCACTCATTTTTTCAAAGAAAGCGTAAATGAACCTTGTCCGGCAAAACTCCAGCCCCGGCTTTATTGCGTTGTCCGCGAGGCCAGCGAATGTGCCGTGTGAAATATTTATTATCGGGCAGCCTGTGTCCCGCTCCTTTAGGTTCCATCCGAACATGCCGTTGGTGATAACCAGGTCCGGCTTCAGTGTGCCGATATTTTCCTTTAAAAATGAGCAAACCGCCCCGGCTTTCATCGGTTCCTTCAGCGGAGAGAACCATTCAAGCGCGCCCGGCTTCACCATGCCATAACTTATTATTTTCATTCCGGGAAAAACTTTTTTCAGGTACCCGTTGTATGTCTCCACTCCGGCCTTCACTTTTGGGTCAGTGGTAGCGGTCAAAAGGATAACATTCATTTTACCACGGCCCAATAATACAGGAAGTAAAACGGGAAGGCGAGTGCCCTCACAAAATTCAGCATGAGGAAAACAATGAGCTCCGTGCTGCTGGCTTCAACCCCCCTTAAAAGCGACGCCCAAAAAACCAGGTAGGCAAGCACTCCGCCCGGCACAAAAATGATGTTCGAAGAATAAAAACCGAAAACCGCCATTGCAAATGCAATCCATGATGCGGCCACTTTTGCGAGGTCCGCCAGAAAACCTTTTCCGAGGAACTTTGCGTATTTTTCCGGCATTTTTTTGAAGAGCCTGACGTCCTCTTTCAGGAGCAGAAGCGTCTCAATAGGCCTCAACAGGCCTACTCTTCTTTGCGGGTGCAGAACCCTCGCCTTTTCACAGAAAACCACTTTCCCGAACTCCATTGCCCTGAACGCAATATCAGTGTCCTCCCTGTAAAAATGGTAGCTTTCATCAAAACCACCGGCTCTTCGCAAAACACTTGCCCTGAAAGAGAGATTGCAGGTTGGGAACAAGCCGCCTTTGAGGTTCACGGGCGCATTGGAGTAAACCTCCTTCTTTCCCTCAGTATAAGTGAGGCCCTCAACTCCGGCAATGCCGCCATCCTCCGCGAATTTCATGAGTATTTCCTCAAGCCAGTTTTTGTTTGGAACACAATCATCATCCGTGAACGCTATTATCGGCGCCGAGGCCTTCTTTGCCCCGATGTTCCTCTTTCGTGCGGGGCTCTCCGTATCGGACCAAAAGCATGAGAACAGCCCTTTTGACTCTTTTGCCTTTTTTTCGCAAATCTCCCTGACCTTTTCGTCCCCGCCATAAACAATTATGCATTCGAACCCGCCTTTCAGCGACTGGTTTTCAATTGCGCGAATAGCATTTTCCAGCAGGTCAGGCCTGTTATAGGCAGGAATGACCACGCTCACTTTCGGGTTCGTAATACCGCCTCGTACACTTTCACGAGTTCCATTGCGCGTTCCCGCGGGTCAAATTTTTTGGCCGCCTCTATCGCCCTTTTCCTGGTTTTTTCCTTTTCGGAACGCATTACTTCCACGATTTTTTCCGCCGTTCCCGCGTGGTTTTCAAAATTCACGAGGAACCCGCTCTCATTGTCCTTAATGAAATTCCTGAATGACTCTATGTTGTTTACTATTGGTATGCATCCCGACGCCATTGCCTCGATTGTAGTGATGCCGAAGCTCTCGAACCCCGATGCGCTCACAAAAAAATCCGCCTTCGAATAATACTCCAACAGCTCTTTCTCGCCAAGCTTTCCGGTGAAGAGCACGCTCTTTCCAATGCCGAGCTTTTCAGCGATGCCCTCCAAGCCGGCTTTTAAGCCTTCCCAGTCCTCGCCGATGATGCAAAGCCTGGCGGACGGTTCCATCTTCACTGCAATTGCAAAAGCCCCAAGCAGGTTTTCAACCATCTTGTTTTCCGAAAGCCTCCCCGCAAATATGAAAAGGTTTTTTTCTTTCCTGCCTTTGGGTGCCAGGAACCTGCCAATGTCCACGCCGAGTTCCACCATCACGAGGTTTTTCCAAACTATTTTCCTGAACAGGCTGTAATCGTTCCTGCTTATCGCTATGACCCTGTCGGCAAATTTCAGGATTATCCTCTGCAAAAAGTGGAAATAAAATTGTTTCAGGGCAAAAATGTTTTTTGTGTGGAAAACCCCGCCATAAGTTGAAACAACAACCGGTTTTTTGTGGAGCTGCTTTGTGAGCACGAGGAAGTCAGAGAAAAAACCGGTCCCGTCCACATGGATAATGTCATAGCCCTTCACAAAATCCAGGGCGCTTGGCGCAATCTTGTAGTACCTGAGGTCAGTGAAGGGAACCCTGAACACCATTATTTTTCCGAGCTTTTCCTCCTGCCCGAGTTTTTTCCCGTTCGGGCACTCCTCAAGCGTGACAACATCGCATGTGTGGCCCAGCCTTATGAGTTCCTCGCACTGGAGCCTGACAGCCGACTCCAGGCCGCCGGTGCAGGGGTAAAAGCTGTTTACTGCATGCAGAATCCTCATTTGGACACCTTGTGCCTGATGAAACCTGCGGGCAGCCCGAACATGAACGCGACAGTCCTCACCTGTATCATCACGAGAGTGAAAAGCGACACCAGAGGATCCTGCTTCGCCTTCCATGCCGAAACCAGTGTGTAAAATGTAGCGAGAACAGCGAGAACAACATTGATTGCAATCATAATAAACGCAAGGAAATCCAGGCCGGCGGCGTAAAGCACCGGAATAATCATGAAAACAGCCAGTCCGCTGTAGCCCGCCATTATTTGTATCTTTATGGAATTGGGCGTGTAAGAATCGCTCACAATTTTGTCCCTGTGCTTGTCATAAAGCAAAACCCTGTAAAATGCGCGGTAAAACTTTGCCCTGAAATACTTCCACACGGAATCAGGGTGGACATGGTAAACAACTGCCTTTGGGTTGAAAACAAGTTTTTTTCCTGCCTTATGCATTTTATAACTAAGCTCCGGATCCTCGCCGGAAGCCTTTGGGAAGCTTTCATCAAAACCTTTCACCTCAACAAAATCCTTTTTCCTGTAAGCGGCCGAATAACTCCCGATCCAGTCGAGGTTGGAGGCGTTTTTTTTCATGAGGCCATACCTTTCCTCTATTTCTGCCTGTGCAAACCTTGCTGTCAAGGAAGTCTGCCTTGTTTTATATGCCCCCTGAACCCCTATAACCTCTTTGTCCTTGAACGGGGCAAGCATTTCCTCCAACCAGTTTTTTTCAGGGGTGCAGTCGGCGTCAGTGAAAACAAGTATGCTGCCTTTCGCTTTTCGCGCCCCGAAGTTGCGTGCCTTTGCGGGCCCCGAATTTTTCTGTGAAAAAACTTTTGCGCCGGCTTTTTCCGCGAGCGCCGCGGTATCATCTTTAGAGCCGTCATCAACCACGATTATTTCGTAACTTCCATTGAAATTCTGCTGTTTAAGCGACTTCACGCACCTTGTAATGCTGTTTTTGCTATTGTAAGCCGGAACAATAATGCTGGCCGTGGGATCCACTCAGGTCACCTTTACCGCTTTCACAATCATCTGTTCCTGAAGGCCTTTCGGCAG
>JBBSVV010000040.1:0-6521 GCA_038046625.1 archaeon
TGCGAGGCTCCGCAAAATCCAAAATTTTGCGAGGGAGGCGGACGCTCCCTTCCGACCGACAGGTTCCCGAAGGGAAGGAGCACGCTCGGAATCGGTAGCGCGCGTCGAAATGCGCGGGTGGAAGTATGAAGGCGATTGACAAGGGAGTTGTTTGCATAAAAACAACCGGAAAAGAAGCGGGAAAAAAAGTTGTGGTGCTTGAAGCAATTGACAGGAATTTTGTCATGATTGAAGGCAAGGGAGTGAAGAAGAGGAAGTGCAACATTGCGCACCTCTTTCCAACAGGAGAAAAAATCGGGGCCTCGAAAAAGGAGCCCGCAAAACTTGAGTGATTAAAATGTCGGAACATCAGCAGAAGCACAAATGGAGCAAAGGCCATGAGGAACACGGCACGCCGAAGCAGAAGATGGATGACAGGGCGGGACACCGCGAACACACAGGGGAGCCGGCGGAGGACATCAGGCTTATTGTGAGAATTGCGGGAATTGACCTTAACGGGCAGATTCCGATTGAGAGGGCGCTCACAAAAATAAAGGGAATAGGAATAAGGGCGGCAAAGAACATTGCGATTGCATTTGAAAAGGCGCACGGGATTCCCGCAACACAAACAACTGGAAAGCTTTCAGAGGAAGACAGCAAGAAGCTTGAGGAAGTGGTTTTGAACCCCGCAAAATTCAAAGTGCCGGCATGGAGCTTCAACAGGAAAAAGGATTTTGTGACGGGAACGGACGCACATTTGGTTATGTCGGATCTTGACTTTTCACTTAGAAATGACCTGCAGAGGCTAAAGGAAATAAAGTCCTACCGCGGCTTCAGGCACACTTGGGGCCTGCCTGTGAGAGGCCAGAGGACAAAATCAACGCACCGCGGAAAGGGCGGAGTTGTCGGAGTCACGAAGAAGGATGTGGCTGCGGCGGCAGGCGCTGCAAAGGCGGCGGCCGCACCTGCGGCAGCGGGAAAAGCACCGGCAGCAGGAAAGCCGGCGGAGAAAAAGAAGTGAGATTGAATTTTTATGGGCGATCCGAAGAAAAAAAGAAAGCAGTATGACAAGCCGCGCAAAAAGTGGGACAAGCAGCGCATTGAGAAGGAGCGCAGGATAGTTGACTTTTACGGGCTGAAGAACAAGCGCGAGCTCAGAAGGCTTGAGACTTTGCTGAGAAACAAGAAGCATCTCGCCAGGGCAATGCTTGCTTTGCCGCTTGAGAAGAGGATTGTGAGGGAACAGGAGCTCATGAGCAACCTCAGGAAGTACGGCCTTGTGAAGGACGACTCAACCATAGATGACATTCTCTCATTGAAGGTTGAGGACATTCTCGAGAAAAGGTTCCAGACTGTTGTTTTCAGGAAAGGGCTTGCGAACACCTCGAAACAGGCGAGGCAATTCATCACGCACGGGCACATTGCGATTGCAAAAAACAGGGTCAGCATACCGGGTTACTTGGTTCAGGCGGATGAGGTTTCGCAGGTTAACTGGTACGCTGAACCAATAAAGTTCGAAACCCAGAAGCCGAAAAAGGACCTCAAAAAGGAATTCGAGGAAGCATCCGGAAAAGAAAATGCCTTGGAAGAGGCGGCAAAGGAAGCCACTGAGGAAACAAAGGAAAGCGAAAAAACTGAAGCCGTGAATGAAGAGGCGGAGGAATCCAAATGAACAAGGCCGGAATAATCCACATTTACGCTTCGAGGAACAACACAATAATTCTTTTGACAGACGTTACGGGCGCTGAAACAATTGCGAAGTGCTCTGGCGGAATGGTTGTGAAGGCGCAGCACAAGGAAGGCTCTCCGTATGCGGCAATGAAGGTCGCGGAAATAGTTGCGGACAAGGCAAAGGAAAAAGGAATTACAGAAGTTATTGTGAAGGTGCGCGGACAGGGAGGAATAAGGCCCAAATCTCCGGGGCAGGGGGCGGAGGCCGCAATACTTTCGCTTACGAGAAACAATATAAGGATTAAGCAGATAGAGAATGTAACCCCGACGCCGCACGACGGCACAATGAGGAAAAGAAGGCACAGGAGAAAAAAGGAGTGAAGGTGAAACGCATGGAAGTCAAGCTTTTGGAAGAAAAGGGAAACACGGCAAAGTTCCTGTTCAAGGGAACGACACACATATTCATGAACGCACTAAGAAGGCAAATCATGGCCGGGACGCCGGTTCTGGCGATTGAAGAGGTGCACATTTACCAGAACACCGGGGTTATGTTCGATGAAATGTTTTCGCACCGGCTCGCAATGGTGCCGCTCAAGCACGACCCGAAAAGGTACAAGCTCGGCGACAAGGTGAAGCTCGTGATTGAAAAGGAAGGGCCCTGCACTGTTTACAGCAAGGACATCAAGAGCACCGACCCGAAAATCGAGCCGGCCGAACTGAACATTCTGCTTACGAAACTGCAGGAAGGCAAGAAAATCAAGATGGAATTGGATGCTGTCGTCGGAATCGGCAAAGAACACGCGAAGTGGCAGCCCGCAATAGTCTCGTTCCAGGAGTTGCCCATTGTTACCGGAGAGGGAAAAAAGAAGGGAAAAAGCTACAAGGCGGACATGATTGAAACGCTTTTGGACGGGAAACAGCGCGACCTCATCCTTGATGAGGGGCAAAAGGTTGAGTATGACCCCACGACATTCATTTTCACGGTTGAGAGCCACGGCAACATGAGCGTAAAGGAACTCTTTGAAAGCGCAATAGAGGAGCTCACTGGCAAGAGCAAGGAATTCAGGGGTGAGTTAAAGAATTTAAGCTGATTCGCACCCAAAGGCATGTGAAAAGCCGCTGCAGGGGTACCCAAGCGGCCAACGGGGCAGGACTTAAGATCCTGTGGCTTAGTGCCTTCGGGAGTTCGAATCTCCCCTCCTGCATAACCTTTTTCTTTTCGTTGACACGAAAAGAACAGTAGCAAAACCAAAAGGTTTTGTGCTGCCTCGTACCCTTCGGGCACAAGGAAATGTTAGCGAAAAAGAAAAGTGTAAAAAGCGGATTAGCCAAAAAGAAAGTGTAAAAAAAAGCGTTGACTGGGAAAAAGACGCAAAAAAAGTTGATTTTTATGAGAACAGGGCCTACAAAAGACGGAACGAGGAAAGTCATACTCAGCCTCGAGAAGCACGGAAAAAAATCCGGAAAAAGAATCTGGAGGGACCTCTCCGAAAGAGTGGCGAGGCCCTCGAGGATACGCGCAAAGGTAAACCTCTACAAGGTCGCAAAATTGGCGGCAAAAATGCCCGAAAAAATCTTCGTGGTTCCGGGAAAGCTCCTTTCGGTAGGCGAAGTGAATTCAAGGATTTCTGTTGCGTGCCTGGAATGCTCGGCAAAGGCGAGGCAGAAAATCGAGATGCAGAAGGGAAAAGTCATGAGCCTTGAAGAGCTTTTGGCTTCGAAGCCGAAGGAAAGCAATTTGGTGGTTGTCCAATGACCGTGATTGACGCGGATAATTGCATTGCCGGAAGGCTCGCGGCCGTGGTTGCAAAGAGGCTTTTGAAGGGCGAAGTGATTGCGATTGTGAATGCGGAGAAAGCGGTTATTACCGGCCCGAAGAAGTTCCTTATAGCGAAGTTCGAGACGAGGCGCGAAGCCGCTCCGAAGGGAAATCCCGAGTACGGACCAAAATACCCGAGGATGCCGGACAAGATTTTAAGGAGAGTTGTGAGGGGAATGCTGCCGTGGAAAAAATCAACGGGAAAAAACGCGTACAGGAAACTAAAGGTTTACATTGGCGTGCCGAAAGAATTTTCTGGAATTGATGCGGAGAAAATCGGGGACGCGCATAACAGGCACGAAAAAGGGTTTATGATGGTTGAGGAAATAAGCAGGGCGCTTGGCGCAGATTGGTGAATTTTATGGCGGAAAAGAAAAAGAAGAAGAGAAAGGGCATAACCACGAAGGCAAAGAAAAAAGAGGCCGTTGCAAGGGCAATCGTGAGAAAGGGCGTCGGCACAATAAGGATTAACAGGCGCGAACTCTCCACAATACAGCCGCTTTATGTTCAGGAATTTCTACGTGAGCCCATTGAACTCGCGGGAGGCATTACAGGCGAAATAAACATTGATGTCATTGTTGAGGGCGGGGGTTCCATGGGGCAGGCCGTTGCCGCGAGGGCGGCGATTGCAAAGGGGATTCTCGAGTACAGGCATGATGACAAGCTGAAGAAAAGGTTTCTTTCTTACGACAGGATGCTCCTGGTTGACGACCCGAGAAGGGTTGAGCCGAAGAAGCAGCTTGGCCCGAAAGCAAGGAAAAAGAAGCAGAAGAGCAAGAGGTGAATGGAAATGATTGTACCGGTAAGGTGTTTCAGCTGCGGAAAAGTGATAGCGGATTCATACGAGAAATTCGTTGAGCGCACGAAGAAAGGAGAAAATCCGGAGAAGGTTCTGGATGATTTGGGCATACAGAGGTACTGCTGCAGGAGAATGGTTTTCTCGCACGTGGACTTCATTGAGGAAATCGGAAAATATAAGGTGTGAATAAATTATGGCAAAGGCAAAAAAGGAAACAACGGAAGCCGTGGCGGCCGAAGAAAAGGAACACCCGCATAAGGGCGCGGGCAGGAAAGCGCACGAAAAAGCTGGCGCCGAAGGAAGCCCGGGCAACATGCCGGAAACCGCCGAAAAGAAGAAGGCCGCAAAGCCCGGGAAAGTGGAAACTGGGGAGGCACAGGAAAAGCCGGATATTCAGGAAGTGCCGGAGCAGAAGCGGGCCGCGGATGAAGATGAGCTTGCAAAGGAAATGCAGCAGACAAAGCTCGTTGAAACCGACAAATATCTGAACACCGGAGCCCATATTGGCACGAAATTCAAGTCAGGGGACATGAAGAGGTACATTTACAAAGTGCGAAAGGATGGTTTGAATGTGCTTGACGTGCAGACACTTGACGCGAAACTCAAGGTTGCGGCAAAATTCCTCGCGGGTTACCCCAAAGAAGGAATTATGGTTGTTTCGAGGAAGCTTTATGGATACACTCCCGCAAAGACATTCGCGGAAGCGGTCGGGGCCCACGCTTTGACGGGAAGGTTTGTGCCGGGAACATTCACTAACCCTGAAGGGCACAGGTTTGTGGAGCCGAAAGTTGTTGTTGTTACCGAGCCTGAATCGGATTCGCAGGCAATTGATGAGGCAACAAAGATGCGCGTTCCGGTTGTTGCAATGGCGTCAACCAACAATTCACTCAAGAACGTTGACCTGGTGATTCCGATAAACAACAAAGGCAGGAAGAGCCTTGCACTCGGCTACTGGATACTTGCGAAGGAAATCCTCAAGGAAAGGGGCGAAATAAAAGAAGACTCCGAATTCACGAAAACTGTCGAGGATTTCGAGTACAAAATGAAGGAAGGCGAGGAAGAGGAACTCAAAAGGCAGGCCTATGACAGGCAGCAAAGGTTTAGCTCGAGAGGAGGAGACCGTTTCGGCGGAAGGCAGGACCGCGGTGGAAGAGGAGGCGGCAGAAGCGGCGGCTTTGGCAACAAGCCTGGCGGCAGGGGACAGCAAAGGGGCGGGGGAAGAGGAAGAGGCAAAAGGTAGTATAGTATATAGTGTGCCCGGGAAGGCAAAAATGGCTCCAGAAGCCAAAAAAACCATAAAAAACGCCATTTGCATGCATTTTATCGCTTTTTCAGGGCAAAAAACAAGGAATTCAAGCGCATATATACATAATTTTTACTGCTTTGCAGGCATGGGAACCCCAAAAAATAATCGAATAACCGTAAACAGTAAATTTAAATAGTTGGTTTCCTATAATTAAATACACAGAAACGCCTAAATTGGGTTTTTGGTTACGCGCGTGATTAGATGGCAGAATACGAAGTGAACACTTTTTTGGAGAGGCTCGGCCTGACGGAGTACGAGGCAAAAACGCTTTCAGCACTTTTCAGGCTCAGGGAAGCGGAAGCCCCCGAAATTTCGAGGAAGGCACAGGTGCCAAAAACTAGGGTCTACGATGTCCTTGACAGGCTTACCAAAAGGAAGCTGATTATTGAGATTCACGGCAGGCCGAAAATGTACATGGCAATCGAGCCCGAAAAAGTGTTCAGCACTTTAATTGATGAGAAGAAAAGCGAACTCACGCAGCTCGAGAGCGAGGCAAGTTCCCTCAAAGATGGCATCATGAGTGACGCCACAAACGGCAAGCACGAGAAAGTGATGAAGGTCAAGGACAAAAATGATTTCATGAAAATCCTCGGGCAGGAAATCGACGGCGCAAACGAATCTGTCATAGGCTTCACCGGAATGGGGAAGGAATTCAATGTCGTCAGGGAATCAATGAAGAAGGCCGGAAAAAGGGATGTCGAGGTAAAGCTCATCAGCAAAATTCTTGAGGAGGAAAGGAAGACCGCGAAGGAAATAAAGGACGCGGGAATAAGCCTCAAGGATTTCGACCACGGAATGAACGCTTACATAATCGACAGCAAGAAAGTGATTCTCGCGATAAGCGATTTTTCGCAGGAGAATCCGGAATACCACTTCACCATATGGCCTGACAATAAGCACATGGCTAACGCGCTCTCAAAATACTTCGAGCACGCGTGGCAGAACGG
>JBBSVV010000041.1:0-21323 GCA_038046625.1 archaeon
AAAGTAACCATGAAATACCCCGCAATATACCTGATGGAAGAAGGGGCAAGGGGGGAAGTATTAAGCATTGCCCTCTCGGGAAAAGGGCAGCACCAGGATGCGGGGGCAAAGGCGGTGCACCTTGCAAGCAACACCACAAGCAAGATTACAAGCAAAAGCATCAGCAAGGATGGGGGAAGAAGCAGCTACCGCGGCCTCGTTAAGGTAATGAAAGGCTGCAGGAACGTGAAAAGCAACGTGACCTGCGACGCACTCATACTGGACAAGGATTCGAGGAGCGACACTTACCCCTACATGGAAATAGACGAGCCAACCGCCACAATAGCGCATGAGGCAACAGTCGGCAAAATCGGCGATGACCAGATATTCTACCTCACTTCGCGCGGCCTGTCACAAGCGGAAGCGCTGACGCTTATCGTGCTCGGCTTCATACAGCCGTTCACCAAAACCCTGCCGCTTGAATACTCCGTTGAATTGAACAGGCTCATTGAAATGGAAATGGAAAACTCCGTGGGGTGAAGGCTCTAATGCAGAAAACAGCTGCGCTCACAGGAGCAACCGGCAGCGCAAAGCTGCTCGAGGAATACAGGAAAAAAAACCTTGAAATCTTTGCCGCGAAGCCCATAAAAAAAAGCAAGTACTCCAGCATAGCGAGGCTTGATGAAAGCCTGGAAAAAAGCAACGGAAATGTGAAAGTCAAAGTCCTGGGAGCGAAACTGCAAAGTCTCCGGGAATTCACGGAAAAAAACCAGGAAATGATTGGGAAAATCCTTTCAATGGAGGAAGCCCCTAAAGACCAGTTCGAGGCATTCGTCAACGCAAACTTCTCGGATTCTTTCGTAATAACTGTAAGCGGGAAAACGAACGCGGAAATAACTCTTGAAGCTGACGAAGAAGCGTGCATAAAGTACTTCATAATTGCCGAACAAAACTGCGAAGTGCAAATAATGCAGGCGCTCAAAGGCGAGGCAAAATTGCTCTGCAACTGCACCCTGCTTGTGCGCGAGGGCGCGAGGGTTACGCTCGCGACACTGCATCTGAACACCGCGGACAAATTTTTCCACCAGCAAAGCATACTCGAAAAGGACGCTTCTTTCACGAACAACGCGAGCTGGTTTGACGGCTCATACGTGAGGGCAAAAGCAACCGCAATCCTTGCCGGAGAAGGCTCGACAGCACTCGATTACAGCATTCTTTTCGGAAAAGGCAAAAAGCATTATGATTTGAACTACGTGGCCCTGCACAAAACAACCAACAGCAAAAGCCACGCTGTATTCAAGGCCGCATTGAAAGACGAGTGCACAAACGTTTTTGACGGAATGATACGGATAAAGCCCAAGGCCGATGGAACGAACGCGCTGCTTGAATGCAACAGCATGATTCTCGGGGAAAAGGCGAGGAGCAACCAGATTCCCGGCCTCGAAATCGAAACAGACGAGGTCAAGGCAACACATTCCGCAACCGTTGAGAGGATAGAGGACGAGCAGCTTTATTACCTGCAATCCCGCGGCATTGGAAAGGAAGACGCCAAGGACATAATAGTTGAAAGTTTCCTGGAAAGCGTGGTTTTCCTGCTCCCTGAAGGCGTGAGGAAACCAATAAAAGAAGAAATAGGGAAACAATTGTCCGGAAAATGACACCATGGATGCACAAAAAATCAGGCAGGATTTCCCGATTCTCAGGATAAGGCACAACGGAAAGCAAATTGCCTACCTGGACAATGCGGCAACCACGCAAAAGCCACGCAGCGTAATAAACGCGGTGAAGGAATACTACGAAAATTACAATGCGAATGTCCATCGTGGACTCAATTTCCTGAGCCAGAAGGCAACGGACAAGTATGAGGAGGCCCACGAAAAAACCGCGCGCCTCATAAACGCAAAAAGTCCGGGGGAAATAGTGTTCACGAAGAATGCTACGGAGAGCCTGAACCTCCTTGCCTACTCGCTTGAAGGAAAAGTTTCCGAAGGCGACGAGATACTGCTCACGAAAATGGAGCACCACGCGAACCTTGTTCCGTGGCAGGAGCTCGCGAAAAGAAAAAAAGCCAAACTGGTTTTTGCAGGAATAACGCGCGAAGGAAAGCTGGACCTCGAGGATTTTGCCCTGAAAATCGGCAACAGGACAAAAATAGTTTCTGTCACGCAGGCCTCGAACATACTCGGCACAATAAATCCTGTAAAGAGGCTGGCAAAAGAAGCCAAAAAAAACGGCGCGATTTTCATAATCGATGCGGCACAGTCCGCACCGCACATTAAAATAGACGCAAGGGGAATCGGCGCGGATTTCATGGCGTTTTCCGCACACAAAATGCTCGGGCCGACAGGAATTGGCGTGCTCTGGGGAAAGGAAGAAATGCTCGGGGAAATGCCGCCTTTTTTGACTGGCGGAGACATGATTTCTGAAGTGACGTTCGAAAAAAGCACGTGGAATAAATTGCCGTGGAAATTCGAGGCCGGAACGCCTAACATTGCCGGGGCAATAGGCTTTGGCGCGGCAATCGATTACCTCAAAAAAACCGGGTTTGCCGGGATACGCGCGCAGGAACAAAGGCTCCTGAAATACGGGCTGAGGAGGCTCTCTGAAATCAACGGCGTAAAGCTCTACGGCCCGAAAGCCGGCGAAAGGACCGGAATCATTGCGTTCAACCTGAATAATGTGCATCCGCATGACGTTGCGGGCATACTTGACGAAAATGCTGTCGCAATACGTTCCGGCAATCACTGCGCACAGCCGTTAATGAATGAAATGGGCATACAGGGCGTTGCGAGGGCGTCATTCTACATTTACAACACCCCTGAAGAAATTGACAGGCTCGTGGACGGAATAATCCGCGCGAAAAAAGTTTTCGGTGTCTGAATGAAAAAAGAGATTTACACGGAAATAATACTTGACCTGTACAGGAACCCCGTGAACAGGGGAAAGCTCGAGGGCGCGGATGTCGAGGCACAGGGCGGGAACCCCACATGCGGCGACAACGTTTACTTCACAATGAAAATCGGCGAAGGCAAAATACAGGACATAAAATTCTTGGGCAGCGGCTGCGCAATAAGCACAGCAGCTGAATCCCTTTTGACGGAAATGGTAAAAGGGAAAAGCATTAAGCACGCGAAAAAAATTTCCGGTGAGCAGCTCCTGGGCGAACTTGGCGGCATAATACAGACTCGGATGAAATGCGCTTTGCTCGGCCTGAATGTGCTTAAGAAAGGCCTTGAGGCTTACGAGAAAAGCGGTGGAAAAAAAACCATTGTAAAGGGCATAATCATTTGAACTTTTAGTGAAAGCCTTTCATCAGTTCCCTGGCCGCGTTTTTTTGGTTTTCGGCCTTGACTATTCCCGAGGCAACGAAAACGCCTTTAGTGCCCAGCTCCAAAGCTTTTCTCACGTCTCCGGAATTTTTTATTCCCGCGCCGGTGATGACAATTATTTTTTTGTCCACGGAATGAATGGCCTCAACCGAATCCGAGATTAGCTCGGGCCTGGCGGTGCTGACGCTTATGTCGCCGCCAATG
Source organism: archaeon (assembly GCA_038046625.1). Taxonomy (GTDB): domain Archaea; phylum Iainarchaeota; class Iainarchaeia; order Iainarchaeales; family Iainarchaeaceae; genus Iainarchaeum. The sequence goes on from JBBSVV010000041.1 coordinate 3,513, forward strand.
AGTTCCGGGGGTTCGACGGCAATGAAATCCGGCGAAAACCCGGCTAATTCCCTTGCGCGCTGAATTGATTCCGCGCAGAGCATTACTTTCAAACCCGCATCCCTGCATCTGCGAACCGCCTTTTCAATGAATTCATTTGGGCGCTTGTTTTCCGCGTGGTTCAGGATTGTTCCGTATGCGCCCGCGCTTTTCAGGGCTTCTGGAAGAACCGCGCCGGTATTCGAGCCGAACGAAACAGGATCGGCATGCTGGGCAAAAACATTCAACGGCACTTTCGAAGCGACCTCTTTGAGGTCAAGAGCCTGAACAACGGGAATTATCTTGGCTCTTCCCTTCAAAGAAGCGAGCGCCCTTGCGAGAGAAACCGCATTCTTCCCCGTGCCCTCTCTATAAGTCTTGAAATTCACGAACAAGTAATTAACCATTTACAACCACTTTTTCCGCCTGAAATAAATTATCATTGCAACCGTAACAATTGCCATCACAACCAAAATGACATAGTAGAAGTTCACTCCAAGGGACTGGACCTCTGGAAAAACAATATTCATTCCGTAAAAACCCACGATAAGCGTCAGGGGCAGAATTATGGTGGAAATGACAGTGAGCAGCTTTATGATTTCGTTGAGCTTGTTTGACTGCACAGAAATGTACGCATCAAGCAGGTTGGTCATCAAATCCCGGTAAGAGTCCAGCATTTCATCCACTCTTATCATGTGGTCGTAAATATCGCGGAAATAAATTCCGATCGAAGGGTCAACCATCTTCGAGTCATGCCTCGATAGCATGGAAAGGGATTCGCGTTGCGGAACAACTTTTTTCCTGAGCTCAAGCACTTGCCTCTTCAGCAAAAAAATTTTTTCGAGGGCCTTTTCGTCATGATGCACGAGTACATTGTCCTCGGCCTCAGCAAATTTTGCCTCCAAAGAATCAATGACGGGGAAATAATTGTCGACAAGGAGGTCAAGGATGAGGTAAGCGACGGCAGACGGGGTTTTTTTAAGCAGGGAGAAATTAGCATCCATGTTCTGCATTACTGAGTCTATGCAGCGGAGGCTCTTCCTGTGCACGGTCACCAAAAAATTTTTGCCCAGAAAAATGCCGAGCCTTGAAAAGGAAATTGATTTGCTTTCCAAAACGGGCTCGTGAAAAACCATTAGCAAGTGGCTCTCGAACTCTATGAGTTTCGGCCTGGCGTAAGAGTCCTGAATCGAGCCCCAGGCAAGCGGGTGCAGGGGCAAAACATCTTTGAGGCGGTCATAGTCCTCCTGCTCCGGATCCTCTATGTCAACCCACACAAAGCCCTTTTGTGCCGGTATTGAAAGCTGTTCCGGCGCAACGTTGCGCATTTTTCCGGAATCGAACACTATCGCGGATTTTATCATCTGAACCAAGTATAGGAAAGTGTCGAACTTTATAAACGTTTGCGGGATGATAAGGGCTATAATACTGTTTTCCCAAAAGTTAATTACATGGCAGAAACCGGGATTGCCGCGGAATTCATGGAAAAATTTGGCAGGAGTTTTGGGGATGCCGCAGCACTGGAAAAGGCTTTCGCGCTAATCAGTAAAATGTGCAAGGCAAGCGGCCTGAACGAGGAGCTTTACTATGCGCACAACATAGGCGTGGCGGAAATACTCCTTGAAATGGGCATGGAAAAAGGGGTTGTGATAGCAGGGCTTATCCACAACATAGTGGAGCACGGCATACCGGAAAAGGATGTGGAGCAGGCGTTCGGCGGGAAAACGCTTGCAATGGTTCAGGAGAAAACGAGGCTGGAGAAGGCGCTTTTGTTCAAACCCCTGGACAAGGAAAACTCGAGAAAAAAACTCGTAATCGTGCTTTCAGCGAACCAGGATGTTGTAATGCTGGAACTGGCTGAAAGGCTCGACATACTGAGGAAAATAGACAGGCTGCCGAAAGAAAAAAAGCAGGAATTCCTGAACGAAACAAAGGACATTTTCGCGAACCTCGCGCACAAAATAGGGGTTTATTACATCTCCACAGAAATGAACGACCTGATTTTCAGGCACCGGGAACCGGAGAAGTATGCGCTCATAGAGAAGGAAGTGCAGAAAATAGTGGAAAAGGGAAGGCATGACGTGCAGAATGTGAAAGCGAGGCTTGAAGCCGAAATGGAGAAAGCCGGAATAAAGGTCTCGGTTGTGGGGAGGACAAAAACGGTTTACAGCACGTTCGAGAAAATGCAGAGAAAAAAAAATCCTTTACAGAAAGTAATGGACATAAACGCGCTGAGGGGGATTGTGGAATCCGAAAAGGACTGCTACGAAGTCCTCGGGATAATCCACAGCAACTGGAAAGCAATCCCGGGGGAGTTCGACGATTACATTGCAAAGCCAAAGGCTAACGGCTACAGATCGCTGCACACAACCGTGACGACTGAAAACGGGAACGCAGTGGAAATACAGGTGAGGACAAGGGAAATGGATGATTTCGCGGAATTCGGGGGGCAATCACACTGGATGTACAAGGGTGAGGAAGCGGACTCGAAATACGACAGGAAAATAGAGTGGATGAAGCAAGTCCTCGAATGGAAGAAAGAGGAAAACCAGAGCACGGAAATGGATCTGTTCGGGGAGCAGGTGTTCGCCATGACCCCCAAAGGGCAGGTTATCGAGCTCCCGAAAGGTGCAACAGTCATTGATTTTGCTTACGCAGTGCACACGGAAATAGGCAACAGGTGCCAGAGCGCAAAAATAAACGGGAACATGGCATCACTGAACACGCAGATAAAAAACGGGGATGTGGTTGAAATAACCACTTCGCAGAGCCAAACCCCGAAAGTCTCGTGGCTGAACTTCGCAAAAACCGCCAAAGCGAAAAGCAAGATAAGGGTAAGGCTGAACATCAAAAAAACGCCGGAAAATGCGGCCATGCGGAGAAGCATGAGCCACGCAATAAAAACAGACTCGACAAAAGTAAGGCTTGCAAAATGCTGCTCGCCGGTTCCCGGGGACAACATAATAGGATTCAAGACCAAAAAAAGAAAAATTTCCGTGCACCGCGCGGACTGCCAGGAAGCCACAAAGCTCGGGCTCGAAAAACTTGATGTGGAATGGCACAACGAGGCACAAAACTACGAAGTGAACCTTTCAGTGAAGGCAAACGACAGGATAACGATACTCAAGGACCTCCTGGAAACTTTTTCAAAGAACAACGTAAAAGTAAATTACGTGAACGCGAAAAAAGGCCAGGCAAACACCACGGTCTGCAGCTTCAGGATAAACGTGCGCAACAGGGCGCAGCTAGAGGCGCTCGCGGAAAAAATTGAAAATACCAGGGATGTCCTTGAAGTAATAAGGGAATAATCACTCAGAACGGAGAGCCTCAATCGGGTCCATGCGCGAGGCAATGAATGCCGGGTAAAGGCCGCCAATGAGGCCAACGATGATTGCGCCGAAAAAAGAGCCTACTGCCAATTGAAGGGAAACTTTTGTGACAAGGCCGAAAGAGGCTATTATCTGTGCCGCACCGAAGCCGAGCGCTATTCCGAAAATGCCGCCGAGTATGCCGATGAAAAGAGATTCGTAAAGAACCATTTTGAGCGCGGCTCCGCATGGTTTTAAGAACATATAAATACAAGTTCAAATTCAAACTATAAAGTGCGGAAAAAATGGACACAATCAAAAGAATCCCTACAGGAATAACAGGTTTGGACGAGCTGCTTGAAGGCGGGTTTCCACAGTACAGGAGCGTGCTAGTTTCGGGCGGGTGCGGAACCGGAAAAACAATTTTCTCCGCACAGTACATTTACATTGGCGCAAGCAAGTACAACGACCCGGGAATTTACGTGACACTTGACGAAAGGCCGGATTTGATAAGGCAGGACATGCAGCGCTTCGGGTGGGACTTCAGAAAGCTCGAAGACCAGAACATGCTCCAAATCATTGACGGCAGCATAGCAAAACTAGGCATCCCAAGCGAGGAAGAATTCTCGATGCCCAACACGGGCTTTGACATAGACAAACTCCTGCTGGAAATAATACGCGCAACAAAAAGAATCGGCGCTAAACGCGTTGTGATAGATTCCATTCCGGCACTCGGATTCAATTTCGAAAAAGAGAATGAAGTGAGAAATGCCGTGCTCAAGCTCTCATACATGCTAATGCGTATAGGCGTGACGACGATAATGACCTCCGAAATCGGGGAACAGGAAAACACGTACGGAAAATTCGGCATAGAAGAATACGTGGTTGACGGCGTAATTGTGCTTCACTACATGGGAATAGGAACGCAGAGCAACAGGACGCTGCACATAAGGAAAATGCGCGCAACAAAGCACTCAGAAGATTTGCACCCGCTCGAGATAGGCACAAAAGGAATAAAGATAAGCAAGGTAGAGGAAGGCTACGAGGACGTTTAAACTTCCCGCTCAATGAGATAGCCCGCAAATTCCTTAAGCAATTTTTTTGAATCCGAATCCTTGAGAACCCCGTCAAGCTTTGACCAGCTTTTCAAAACGAGCTTTTTCGCAACCGAACTCGCGTAATCCATCGCACCGCACTCGGACAAAATAGAAATCGCCTCCTGTATTTCAGAAACGGAAGTTGTTTTCGAGTCAAGCAGTTTTATGAGGCGCCGCTTTTTCTTTTTCTGGAGAACCGAAAAGGCGCGAATCACAATCAAGGTCCTTTTCCCTTCCGAAATGTCATCCCCCGTTTCCTTGCCCCACCCCTCCGAAGGAACAAGATTAAGAATATCGTCCTGAATCTGGAAAGCAACGCCGATGCTTGTCGCAAAATCGGCGAATGCCCCGACCTGTTTTTCCGAGGCACCGCCGAGAATCGCGCCAAGCTGCGCAGCAAACCTCGACAACGAACCCGTCTTGAAGGAGCACATCTGAAGATACTCGGATTCTGAAACTTTGTTGCTGTAGCCGTGGTGCCAATGGATGTCAGTGGCCTGGCCAAAGGAAAGGAAAACCATTTCGCGGACATACAAATCATAAATTTTCGACTTTGTTTTCGCGTCAAGCGAAGGGCCCGAAAAAAGTTTCAGCAGCGGCAAAAAATACATTGCATTGCCCGCATTCACGGCCACATCAACGCCGAACAGAAGATGGGTTGAGGGCTTGCCGCGCCTCAAGGTAGAGGAATCTTGGACATCATCAATCATTATTGTTCCGTTGTGCACCAGCTCGGGGAGCACAGTGAACGAAACAGCCTTTTTCCTGTTACCGCCGACAGCCTCGCAGGCAAGAAGCAAAAGCCCGGGACGCCACCTCTTGCCACCCCTGTCAAGAAAATCCCAGATTGGGTCGGCAACGGATTTCTGCAAGGCAGACTCGTCAATCCTGAAAGATGGCTTGCCGAAATAACGCGCGAACCACTTCGAAGAAAATTTTTTGGGAAAAAAACGGAGCAGGGCTTCGTTGGTTTCCTTTGAAGATTTTGCTAGATAAGACTGCAGGTTCATTTCACAGGCCCTTCTTCCTTATGAAAAAATAATAAACCGCAAAGACAAGAGCAATCAGTATCAGGAACACTATGCCCAAAACAAGCAGAACCGCAATGCCCACAATGACGAGGTTGGTTGTGTTCCACTCTATCGGCGGCAAAGAGGAAACCAGTTTGCTGAAGTCGAGCAGCGAAGAGAACGCCAGCACGGAGGTGTCGGTGGTTCCCTTCAGGACTATCGGAGGCGAAATGTAATAGTTCAGCACATTGGATGAAAGCAATAAGTCCGCCTGTTCCTTAGAGAGCTTCTCGCTTATAGAGTAAACGATTTTTTTGCCTGAAGAACCGGAAATCTGGAACGGGCCGAAAACCAGTATTGGATCGTTCTGGAGAACCCTGAAATCTTCCGCGGAAGCGAGAAGCGCGCCATTGTCCACAAACTTTTTCGGGACCACTTCGAGTACCTGCAACAAAGCATTTTCATCGCCCGCAGCTGAAAGCGCAATTTCAATCGTGGCTTTGTAGTAAGTTTCGTTGCCGCTTTTAACCTGAAGCAATACGAGCTTCCTCGAGGGCTGCGTCTCCTGAATCAGCTGCTTTGCCTCTTCGGAAAGGCCTGAGCCTATTCCGGAGGCCCTGAGGAAAACATCCAGCTGGTCCTGGTTGTAGACATAAACCTTCTCGCTGTACTTTGAGAAAGAGATTCCGCTCCTGAACGAGGCGTAGGCATCCTTTGCCTTCTTTGCATACTGCTGCGCCATGTCATAATAATAGCCCTTCTCAAAAAGACCCTTCGAATAGGCAAGGTTCGAATCAGCATTCGCAATGGATTCCCGCGCATATCCGACCGCGATGCCGTTCAATTCAAGCGAACTAAGGTATTCTGTTGAAGCGGCACGCTCGCTCTCAGCAGCGGAAATCGCACTTGAGGCATTTGTGCGCGCAAAAAAAGTGTTCTGCAGGCTGTAAACGCCCGAATCCTCTGCAACATTTCCCGCGCCATCGGAAGCCAACACAATTACGGTAAAGCGCCCGTTGTCATAATTCAAAGTATTCCAATCGAAAACATACCGCCCGGATTCCAATGTCGCTTCACCCAAAACTTTTTTGGCGGCGCCGTCATCAAGCAGGAGCTCAAGTTTTCTGATTCCAGAAGCGTTTTCCCCTGGATCTGAGCCGTCAATTTCGAACCGAGCCATTTCCGTCAAAACAACCGAAGAGGAAGGCGCGAGTATCCTCACTTGAGGCGAAAACTCGTCAAAAATAAAATGCGACTCCGCGGTGCACTCGACAAAATCATCGTCTATCGCGGAAAAGAAAATGTTATAATCGCCGTTAGATTTTCCGGAAAGAGGATAACCAACAGCAAGGGAATCCGAACGCTCGGTTCCGTCAACCAGCGCATATTCTGTTCCGCCGGGTGCGGTTACAACAAGGCGGCCCTTCTTGAAAAAGCCATTTGATTCAATCCCGATGCTAAGGTTTCCGTCAGTCTTTTTCGTGTTTATGGAAAACTCGATGCCGCAAAAAGAAGCCGTCAGGACAGAGGCCGCTGAACTCACAACACCGAGGTTCCCCGCATTGTCAACAGGCTGGACCTTGTAATGGAACCGGTAACCCTCGCCAATCGCAAAATTCGTGTCTGTAAATGAAGTGCCTTCCAATTTGGCGCCGATTTTTTTGGCAACCGCATCCCTGACGCTGAACTCCCTGTTGTAACCCAGCAAGGGATCGTAAACGAAACGGAGCGTGCTTCTATAAAGATTATAATAGGCTACTCCCGAAAGCGAATCTTCCGAAGCGCCCCACTGGACCAAAACACCGCCATCATCAAGGGAAGTCACAGTAATATTTTTAGGCCTTGAAGGACCGGAACTGTCAACCTTAAGCTCATAATGCGTGGTGTCGCTCCAAGTATTGCCTGCCTTGGCGCGCACGTGCAGCCAGTAAATCCCGTCAAGCCTGGAACCCAAAGCAATCCTGGAGCCGTCATCGGTAACCTTTACGCCTTCATCGCCTATGTTCGGAACGGTGTCGGGGCTCTGGTCAATAAGATAAAGGAACTGCGAAGCCCCGGAATAGTCAAATTCGACAAAAATGTACTGGCTGTTCCCCCATTCGCCATCTGGATACGTGTTGCTTGCAACCTTTGGGCCTGCGGCAAAAACAAGCGAAGACAACAAAAGGAAAAAGCACGCAACCAAAAGCTTTTTTGAAGTAATCCGCAACAAAACACCTTAGAATATCAGGAGGAAAACAAATAAAAGCAAATGCAAAAAATCGGAAAAAGCCCTTCCAAAAGAGTTGACACTACGAACCGATGAAAAAATCGGTATGGGGTCGGCGGGATTTGAACCCGCGACACACCGGTCTTCAGCCGATTGCTCTCCTAAGCCTGCAGCAAGTAGCCTTTGCAGCCCTTAACCGCATCAGGCTGAGCTACGACCCCATAACAATAAGTCATTAGGCAAATACTTTTAAAGTCTTGGCAGGGCGTTTAAGCCTTTCAACCGTTTTGCCCAAACGCCTTTTTTTGATTGGATGGGTAAAAAAATTGCTCTCTGAGAGCTTGATTATATCACATTGCCGGTGCGAAAACCTAATTAGATTTTTTTAAACCCAGGTTTCCTGCAATAAATATTATCACAAATGCAGCAGGAACTATCAAAACATAATTAGTTTTTTCAAGGTTCAAGAAATAAATAATAGAGATTAATACAGAGCTAACGACCAAGCACAAGCCAACGATTCGTGAAAAACGCAAAGCCTTTTCTTTATCATAGACATCAACAACTTTAGGGCCGCCATGGGGATTAGTTCTGAGATACGGCAACAAAATAGCAGGCTTAACAAGAAAAAATAATCCCGCTAAAAAAGCGAAGAGAAAAGCTACATACGTTAAATCAAGCATAAAAAAAGCCAGTTTACAAACAAAATAAAAAGGCGAGCCCGGAGGGATTTGAACCCTCGATCCCCTGGTTGCTCCAATTAACTTGTATTAATTCTAAGAGCCAGATGCTTTACCAAGCTAAGCTACGGGCCCGTGGTGTAGTTAGCCTTTTATGCCATTAAATTTCTCTACTAAGACATGTTTTTTATGCTTTCCTATGTTGTGCCCTTTCGTGATAATTCCATGCTCAAAATTGACTTTTTCAATAAACTCGCGAAAATTGGTTTTATTCCTTTTTACCACCAGATGGAAAATATCACCATAAACAGGATTTGTCTTTATTCTCTTAACACATTTTATGTCTAGTTGGCCATGAAGCCTAATCAAGTCATCAATCATCCTCTCACTTTTTGAGGTTCCGGAAAGTTCCCCGTCATCCGCTATGCACCCCTCGTCATCCCAGAAAGCCCTCAAAAAAGCAGCCTTGACTAAATAAGATGAACAGAGAATTTGTTCTGGTATTCCGACATTGTTGGAGGTGCTAAACGTCGGTGAAATTGATACAAGGTAATCGTAAACGCGTTTTGAATACGCCTCAACCTGATACCAGTCAACATTCACCCCTTTGAAGCATTGAATTGCCCCACACTCAATCCCGAAACAAATCTCGACATTTTCAATAAATTTGTTCACGGCGGCCAAAGAAGCGTTGGTGTAGGAAATAGTGTATTTCCCATGAAAGGCATTGACGGAGCCGTCAAAAAACAGCCGGCCCAAAAGATTAGCAAAATTCTCGTCAACAATAGGATATTTTATTTGCTTTTGCACAGCAAAAGAAGCGGCAAATTTACTTCTAGTGCGCGATTCCACTTCTTCAATAGCACGCATAGCTTCATCTGAAAGAATAAAGTTTCTGGAATACTTGAAAACAGTGGCAGGACTTAAAGCCAGTTCCCTTGCAATGCGCTTATAGCCAAAGCCATTGCTTCGCAACAAATTAATATTTTCAACTTCAAGAGGAGAGAGGGCTTGCATAACAAAGAAATGATTAACGCGAATAAGCCGCTTTCGAAAGACGGCGCATTGCCGGTGCGAAATCTATAGCGCAATCAATAGAATACTCGGAAGTTCACACGACAAACACTTTTGCTTCCGACCCAAAAATCACTTTTTCTCAGGCTTCATCTGCGGGAAAAAAATCACATCCTTAATAGTAGGCTGGCCTGTGAGCAACATAGCCATTCTATCAATGCCAATTCCCAATCCGCCAGTCGGAGGCATGCCATACTTCAAGGCCTCGACAAAGTCCTCATCAGGCGGATGTGTTTCACCCTTGGCTCTTCCTTGATCAGCCTGCTCCGCGAAAAATTTCTCCTGCAAATCAGGGTCATTTAATTCAGAGTAAGCATTGGAAAGCTCCCAACCGTTAACAAAAACCTCAAATCGCTCAATGAGCTCAGGATTGCCCCTCTTCAACTTGCACAAAGGAGTCGTTTCCTTCGGGTGGTCAATGACAAAAGTCGGCTGAATCAAATGATGCTCACACAAATGCCCAAACAATTCGGCAATCGCAAGGCCGCGCTTGAAAGGCTCTACACCCAATTCGCTCTGCTTCAACAATTTTTTCAAATCCGCATCAGAAAGCTTTGCAACATCAAGCTGGGCATACTTCTTCAAAGCATCAGCCAATGTAATGCGCGGCCACGGAGCCTTGAAATCAATCTCCTTACCCTCGTAAGTTACCTTGGCTGTGCCATTTATTTGCTTTGCAACAAACTCAAACAAATTTTCAGTTAGTTTCATTACATCATTGTAATCCCAATATGAAGCATAACACTCCATCATCGTAAACTCGGGATTATGGGTTTTGTCAACATCCTCATTCCTAAAATTCTTACAAATAGTGAAAACCCTGTCAAAGCCGCCGACAATAAGACGCTTCAAATAAAGCTCCGGAGAAATAGAAAGGTAAAAATCAGATTTCCAGGCGTGGCTCTTGGTGACAAAAGGCCTGGCATTTGCACCGCCATAAGTCGGCTGCAGCAAAGGAATCTCAACTTCCAAAAAATTCTCCCTAACCAAAAACTCGCGCACCATTGAAATTATTTTAGCGCGCTTCACGAACACACTTTTGATTTCAGGGTTCGCAATCAAATCCAAATAACGCTTCCGGTAACGGACCTCAATATCCGCGAGGCCATGCCACTTCTCAGGCATCGGGAGAACGGACTTCGAGAGGAAAGTTATTTTCTTGGCTAAAACAGAAAGCTCACCCTTCTTCGTCTTGATGACAACACCATCAACACCGATGAAATCGCCGGCATCAACATGATTCAACATTTCAAAGGATTTTTTATCGATTTCCGCCTCGGAAGCGGCAACCTGAATCAAACCTTTAGAATCCTGCAAGGAAATAAAATACAGCTTTCCAAAGCCGCGCTTAATCATCACACGCCCAGCAATTCTTGCTTCCTCTTTTGTGTGATCACCGGCTTTAAGCTTTGAATCAAACTTTTCCTTCAAGCCTACAGAAAAATGCGCAGGATTGTAAGAATATGGATAAGGCTCAATACCCATCTTCTTCAAAGCGGCAAGATTATTCCTCTTGCTCTCAATCAACTCATCAATTCCGATGGACATCCAAAAACAATACTCCATTCACCAATTTAGACATTTGCTCAGCGAGCCCGAGGGGATTTGAACCCCCGACACACGGATTAAAAGTCCGTTGCTCTACCAAGCTGAGCTACGGGCCCTGGAATCTAAATATTCGCCTAGAACAGCTTTTTTAAGGTTACTAATGGCAAAGCCTGTTCTTCGGGGGCGTTAGTTCTCGGGCAGGATTTCCTTTGCCCCATTCATGTAAGGCTGCAAAGCCTTCGGGATTTTGATTGCCCCGTCCTCATAATGCGTTTCAACTATAGCGCGCAAGGCCCTCGAAGTGGCAACAGCAGTGCTGTTCAAAGTATGAACATACTCTTTCGAGCCGTCCTTGAGCCGGAACTTTATGTTGGAGCGCACAGCCTGATAGGATGTGCAGTTGCTGCATGAAACAACCTCCCTGTATTCTGACTCGCGGGGCATCCAGACCTCAAGGTCATACTTTTTTGCCGCAACAATGCCTATGTCACCGGTGCAAATGTTCACAACGCGGCAAGCCAAGCCCAAATCGGAAAAAATTTCCTCCGCATTCTTCAAAAGCTCCTCGTGGAATTTCCAGGAATCTTGAGGCTTGCAGAAAATGAACTGCTCAATCTTGTTGAACTGGTGAACGCGGAAAATGCCGCGCGTGTCAATGCCGTGCTTACCTATTTCGCGCCTGAAACAAGGGCTCAGGCCCGCAAACTTTATGGGCAATTTTTCCTCAGGGAGGATTTCGTCACGAAACATCGCAGCCATCGGGTGCTCCGAAGTCGCAATCAAATAAAGGTCTTCGGAATCAATTTTGTACATCACGTTCTCGAAATCAGCGAGATCGGTTACGCCGGAGTAAGCCTCCCTGTTCATCAGGAACGGAGGCTCAATGAGAGTGTAGCCCTTTGAAATGAGCCTGTCCAAAGCGAAGCGCTGCAGCGCAATATCAAGCAAAGCAAACCTGCCTTTCAAAAAATAAAAGCCGGCACCGGCAACTTTTGCGGCGCGCGTAAAATCGGCCCAGCCATTCTTTTCCAAAATCTCGCCATGCGGCGCGAGTTCGGGGCGAGAAACCTTTTTCCCGGATTCACGAACAACCACATTTTCGGAAGAATCCTTGCCTGCCGGAACGGAGTCATGCAGAACATTTGGGAGGCGCATCAAAAACCAATCTATTTTTTCCTTCAACGGAGCAGCCTCGTTCTCGGCATTTTTGATTTTTTCCGTTATTTTTTTACTTTCAGTAATTAAATCTAGTTGTTTTGGGGAGGAGCGGGATTTCTTATAATTCCCACCTCCAATATTAGAGTTTTTTACAATAGTTGTTTTCTTTTGAGCTATGAGTTTGGTCATTTGCTCAGTAAGTTCATTCCTTTTCGCGCGCAGGGATTCGGCTTCCTGCAAAGCTTCGCGGTAATCCTTATCCATTTTCAGGAGTTCGTCGACCCAACCGAGCTTCTCGGAATCCCGACGCTTCTTTAAGTCTTTTTTTACGAGCGCAGAGTTTTCGCGCACAAAGCGTATGTCAAGCATAAAAGCACAATAAATCCAAGGAGAAGAAACAATAAAAAGTGCTCTAAGGCAAGAATTTTTATGGCAAAAGAAGTCGTCGTGCTCCGTTACGGGCATAGGCATGTCCGCGATTATAGGGTTACGAGCCACTGCTGCCTCGTGGCAAGGGCATTCGGTGCCCGCAAAATAGAAATCGTCGGGGACAAGGACGAGAACATAGAAAAGACATTAAACGAAATGAACGCGCATTGGGGCAAAGGCGCAGAAATAGAATTCGTTGACAGCTGGAGAAAAAGAATGGAACATTACCACTCCAAAGGATTCACAAGTGTGCACCTGACAATGTACGGGATTCCGGTTGAAAAAGCCGAAAAGGAGCTGAGGAAAAAAGAAAAGCTGCTGGTAATCATTGGCTCGCAAAAAGTCGAAAAGGAAGTTTATGAAAAAGCGCATTACAACATTTCGGTTACGCTGCAGCCGCACTCGGAAATAGCGGCGCTTGCGGTTTTCCTTGACCGCGTCCTCGAAGGAAAGGAACTCGCAACAGTTTTTCCGGAGGCAAAAATAAATGTTGTTCCGAACGAGCGCGGAAAAAGCGTGAAAAAAACAGATTAATGGTATGGCGTTTAAAAAGCAATATTCAATAGTAGAATTATAATATGCCAAGGGTCCCCAAGAAGCAAATTTACGAATTCGAGCTGGCAAAGGACTTCCTCAAGCAGATTGGCGGAGACTACGCGATTGAAGTTGTGAAAATATGCTCGGCCAAAAGAAACCCGGTTACCGATGAGGAAATAGGAAAGAAACTGCCCTTGAAAATCACTGAAATACGGACCATACTCAACAGGCTGCATTACCGCGGAATAGCATGTTACTACAAGACAAAAAACCCGAAAACGGGCTGGTGCTCCTACACCTGGGAAGTCAAAAACAGCAGGATAGCCGAACTGCTGCTCGAGAAGCAGACAGAAGGCATATCCAAACTGGAAAAAGGCATGGAGTTCGAGGGAACGCACGCCTTCTTCAGCGCCGGAAAAGGCATGACTGAGTACCCCTTCGAAATAGCGGCAGAGTATGATTTCAAATGCCCCGAAACAGGGAAGTCATTGGAAGCGGTAAACATGCAAAAGAAGGTAAAGGAGCTGAAAAAGAAGATAGAAGTTATGAAAATAGAAGTTGAACAGCTCCAGAAATTCATATAAAAACACAAATTCTTGGACAAGTTTCAAAACAACCGCAACCATTAAACTTAACCAAACTAAAGCAAATTACAACTTATAAAAGAAAAATAAAGCCAAATAAGACTTGAATTTAGTAAAACGACCCTAAAAATGCCAATTAGTGAGCGGTACCTTTATTTAAAGCTTTTGCAAGAGCATTATTAGATTATAGAGCGGGGTAGGGCAGCCAGGAGTGCCCGTCGGGCTCATAGGAGATATACTATGGCAAACATACAAAACCTCACGAACTCAGATTCAACTGTTCAAAGGAGAAGAAGGTACCGCCAGCTGGAAACTGAAGAAAACTTGGCAAATATAAGATAGTGTATTACTGAGATACCCGAAGGTCGAAGGTTCAAATCCTTCCCCCGCTATATTTCTCTTTTTAACCCGAACTAAACTACATAACAACAAGCCGAATTGCCATGAAATAACCCTACTCAAAAATGTGACCAGTTGGTAAAAGGCCGTGAAAAACCACTCTAAATTCAGGAAAAGTAGCCACCCAACGCCAAAAAGCGTTTACAAAAAATGTGGCTCTTTGAATCGACTGTAAAAAGCACGCACAATTCTACAAATTTGCCAAAAAACCATTAAAACACACCCACAAATAAATCGGGTTGCTAACTAATCAAAAAATAGCACTTAAAATAGACTCACTTTTAGTTGCAAATTCACAAAATTATACAAAAAATAGCCTGATTTAAGGTTGAATTCGTCAAAAGACTGAAAAATAGCAGTAATTACTATAAATATAACACATTACAACGATGAAGAAGCTTAATTACTCTCAAGAAGGTAATTATTTAAAGAGGAAGTTCGTAATCACTACAATGTTTCTAATTGACTGGATCAGAAAACTTCTCCCGAAACAGGAACAAGAGGCAAAAAAGGGGATTGCCGAATCAAGCATATATGGTTTCGAAAATGAAGTTGAGGAGATCCACAGCATCTGGGATTACATCAAATTATCCGAGAACTCGCAGGCCGCGCATATTGCGGCAGTCCTCGGTTTTGAGGAGTGGATAACAATGGAGGAAATTCTCCGCAGGATAAAGGAAATTTTTGGCATGGGCTACCAGAATGACCGGAGCCTTTACCCATACATCAAAACGCTTGTTGATGTCGGTTTGGTGGAAACAGTCAATATAGGAGGAAAGAAAAAGTGGAGAAAGAAGGATGTGCTGATAAAGCTTAAAGGCAAGAAGGAAAGTGAGGGGCAGAAAGAGAAAAATAGGGAAAAGGAAAAAGCCGTGGCATGAACCCACTCAGGGCAGGCCTTTGAGGGTTTTATAGTCGGAAAAGAATTTTTTGAGCTCGTTATCGTTCGCATAACTGTCCTTGAACCAGGGCGAGGAAACTATTTTTTCGGCCTCGAAAACAGCCGCGGCCGCTATTTCTTTTGAGTGACCTCCCTTGCCTGTTTTTTCAATTAATGAAGCAAGATCCTCCGTGGATTTGTAGTCTGTGGTGTGCTGGAAGGTCCTTGAAATCTGGCCTTTTATGGCTGAAATGATTTGGGTTTCCTCGAGATTTTTTTCATCCATGTAAAAAACCGCTTTCCAATCCCCTTTTGCACGCCAATAATGCGAAGGGTTTTTGCCGGTTTTGAAGAAAACATCAAGCGAATTGAAAGATTTTGGGGGGATGATTACACAGTTTTTGCCCGGCCTGATATAAGGGAAATCCGAGAGGATGCCCTTTCTGAAGTAATGGTAGGTTTTGCCATTCGATTTGGTCACATTCTGTGTGTAGCCGTAAAGCGCGCGAAAAAGCTTCTGGTAAGTATAAGACGAGTGCTTCGTGGTTTCCGGAATTATGAATTTATACTGGATAAAATAACCTTTATGCAGAACTGACCCCCCACACTTCCACTAATATTGCCTTACTAATATAAAACAAATGCTTATGTATAATTTATAAACATAAGGTTCCGCAGCCTAGAAAGGCATACGGAAAAATGCAAAAAACGTTTTTAGCGTCTCCTGTATGTTGGCGAAGCCTTTGAATCACCAGCTTGCTGTGGTTCCGGCCTCGGGGTCCCGCCGACAATTATTATGTCCTTTACCGACCTAACCCTGTTGTATGGAACGCTTTTTTCGCTGATGATTTTTTTGGCTTCCTGCTTATTTCTCGCTTTGAGAGCTTCAGTGGTTATTGTCTCAATCCTGCCCTGCTCCAGGTTGATGACAAGATCAAAAACTTTACCCCTGTATCCAGCCTCAGTCGAGTAGATGTCCATTCCGAACAGCTTTGAAAGCCTGACCGTCATATATTTCCCTCCGAAAAAATGTTATTTGAAATAATAAATAACGGGTTGTATATAAAGCTTCTGTCGGGCTGAAAACCCTTTAAATTCAAGCCCTCTACATAATGGATTTTATTCTGCTTTTGCCCTGCCCAATAACGGAGCAGCCAAATAAGTATTCTACATAATATTTTTAGTGGTTTTTGCCGCTGCTTCCCGCATTTATTTGCATTACCGGAAGTAAGGGGGCGGTGCATCGAAACAACCGTTCCGGATCGATTTCCTTACCCCCCGACGAGTCAGAGTTTATCCAACGGGCTCTCCACCTTTTTCAATTGCTCTGTCGAAACGTGTGTGTAAATCTGTGTCGTGTTTAAATTGCTGTGCCCCAAAAGCTCCTGGATTTTCCTGATGTTTTCACCAGCCTCAAGCAGGTGCGTGGCAAAGGAATGGCGCAAACTATGCGGGGTGACGTGCTTCTGGATTCCAGCCCTTTTCGCGGCCCGCCTCACAATCCTTTGAACAGTATCGGAAGTAAGCGGCTTCCCG
Organism: archaeon; assembly: GCA_038046625.1. Lineage (GTDB taxonomy): Archaea > Iainarchaeota > Iainarchaeia > Iainarchaeales > Iainarchaeaceae > Iainarchaeum. The sequence continues at coordinate 19,980 of JBBSVV010000041.1, forward strand.
TTCTTTTTCGAGAACAGGAAAGGCGATTTCACTTTTTTCCTGTCGACATATTTTTTTGCGTGCCTGCACCAATTCTTTGAAAGTATTATGATGCGGTCTTTCGCGCCCTTTCCTGATTTCACTTTGCCGATGCGCTCCTTGAAGTTGATGTCTTCGCCCTTCATTTTCACGGCTTCGCTTACCCTTACCCCTGAAGAATAAATGAACTGCAGCAGCAATCTATTCCTGCCGAGCTTTGCCGCTTTCAAAAGCTCGCGCACCTCATCCTTCGTCAAAACAGTAGGCAGGTACTTTGCCTTTTTCGGGCTCTTGATTTCATCAAGGGCTCCCATTTTCAGGAACTTCTTGAAAAAAAACTTCAAGGCGGAGTAAACCAACGCGACGGTTGTATTGGAGGAATTTTTGTGCTCCTTCATATGCACCATGAAGGAAACAACGTCGGGGCGCTGAACGGAGTGCGCATCCTTCTTCGTGAAATTAAGGAAAGCGTTGACGTAAAGCACGTACATTTTGATTGTGCGCGGGCTGTAACCGGCAATCACAAGCTCCCGGCGGAACTCCTCGACAACAGGCCTTTCCTGTTTCTTTGCTTCGGTAACTGCAGGTTTGGCTGCTCCGTTGCCGGGCGTAACTGTTCGGTGTGCTCCGTTCGGCCCTTCTTTGTTTGTGCCGCCTTTATCTGCTATGTTTTGCGGCTCCGCAATTCTGCCTGCTCCGTTTTCTTCAGCCATATACAGATACAAACAGTTTTTCAGAGAATAAATAAGTTGCCTAGCCGTGCCAATGCACAAAAAGAGTTTACAAAAGCATGAAACGGCATATGAGTTAACTAACAATCCTTTTTGGTTGGTGTTTCCTCTGCCTCTGAAGTTTTGCCCGCAATTGCTCGGCCAAATAAGCATAATCTTTTTTTCCCCCATGTATGGCTGAATAAGGACTGGCCTTCCCAAAACTCTCCTTTGGTTCAGGCTGCGCCTTCTTTGCATACCTGCGAATTTTTCTCAGCCTGCTCTTTCTTTTAGGGTCCTCTCTGAGTTTTTTTAATTTCTCCAGTTTTTTCCCTGCTAACCAACCCGAAATCAAATTTCTTTGTCTTGGAGGCATAACAAGTAAGACAACTGCTTTGCAATATAAAAAGATTCGTGAATTAAACTTGTTTTTGCCTTGCGTGTGTATTTAATATTTTTAAACTCTGCCCCCACACTTCATTTATGGCTCTTAGAAAGCGCGAAGGGAAGCCCCTGCCCGAAACCTCGGATGTGAAGGTCTGGCGCGAGGAATTCAACGAAAACTTCAAGGGGAAAAAGCCGCTCTTAGGCACTGAAACGGAGCAGGGCGATTTAG
>JBBSVV010000041.1:21423-38259 GCA_038046625.1 archaeon
AACTTCAAGGGGAAAAAGCCGCTCTTAGGCACTGAAACGGAGCAGGGCGATTTAGAAGAAGAGCCGCAGAAAGCCAAAAGGAGGAAGTAGCGCGCTGGATTAAATGCTGCTTTATCGTTTTTTTATTTATGAAAAAACCTTCAAAGAAAGATCCAATCTTTGAATTTGAGAAATATTTTCGGGATTTGGAAACACGGCTCAAGATTAAAGGCGACAAAACAATGCGCAGAGTTCACTTTGGCCGTTTCAGGGTTTTCTGCAAACTAATAATTGAGGGGTTTAATCGGGCATCAGCTGCAGAAAAGCAAGCTTTGGCAGAGAACTTATTTGCCGAAGCCCGAAAACTTGAAATCCCACTCCCCGAGTTTCCTAGACAAGTACAGGCAAACATCAAATCTGCAGCACGGGAAATACGGACACGCAGGGCTCTCGACAAAAAAGCCAACCCGAGGAATAGAAAAAAACTACTTTGAAATCTCGGCAAAGTGGAACAAATTTTTTGCCTGCCAGTATAATGCGAGCGCCGCAACCCCTGAAACCCAGCCGCTGAAGTAGAACGAGAACGCGATCGAATCCCTTCCCGCGAGATGATTGGTGACGCCCTGCATCATACTCCACATGAACAATGACGCGAGAACAACCCCCACAACAAAAAAGAAAACCGCTTTCACAAACATTTCAATTACTTGCTTGTCCATGCCAAAAAAATGGGCGAACCCCTATATAAGCTTTATATCAACTTCACAGGGAAAGTCATTTCATGAAGGCAGTTCTCTTCGACCTCGACAATACGCTGATTGACTTCATGCAGATGAAAAAAATAAGCGTCGAAGCCGCAATTTCCGCGATGATTGATGCAGGCCTGAAAATGAAAAAAGAGGCTGCATACAAAAAGCTGTTCGCGCTGTATGGCATTCACGGCATCGAGCACCAGCAGATTTTCCAGAAGTTCCTCAAAAAAGTTTCTGGAAAAATAGACTACCGGATACTTTCCAACGGAGTTGCCGCATACAGGCACATGCAGTCCGGTTACCTAACCCCTTATCCGCGCGTACGGAGCACCCTGCTTGCGCTCCGCGAAAAAGGCCTGAAACTGGGGATTGTGAGTGATGCCCCAAGAATGAAGGCCTGGCTGCGCCTCGCGGAAATGAACCTCACGGATTTTTTTGACGTGGTCATTACGCTTGACGACACCGGCAAAAGGAAGCCGAGTTCATTGCCGTTCAAAAGCGCACTCAAAAAGCTCGGCTTCAGGGCCGAGGAAATATTATTTGTCGGCGACAACCCGGCGCGCGACATAGCCGGCGCGAAAAAACTCGGAATGAGGACCGCGCTCGCAAAATACGGCCAGATTTTCCCGAATAAAGGGGTTAAGGCAGATTTTGTCCTGAAGGACTTTTCGGATCTCAAAAAAATAGTTTAAACATATCTTTGTACCGGGAACCGAATTTTTTCTTCGCCGATATGTTTTTATACTTTCGAAATGTTGAGTTTCTATGGCAATTGAAATATTTTTTTTCGGCATACTACTCATTGCGCTTATTTTGAATTTGGCCTTGTTTCTTGCAACAATTGCTGAAATTCTCCAAGCGAAAAATGACGGCACTTGGAAAATACTTTGGGCTTTGGTATGCTTTGTCCTCGGGATTTTTGGGATAATCCTTTACCTTCTTATCGGCAGAAAGGACTTGCAGGGAAATAAAATCGGTTTCATTAAATGGCTACTAATTGGTAGTTTGCTATTTATTGCCCTTTTAATGGTTTTTTTTGTTCTTACTTTTGTCATAAGTTCGGGAACTGCTGTAAGGACTTACTAAAAGCTTTTTAGTCATTCAGCGGATTTTATTCCCATCCGGCAACAAAGCAGGGGCAACATTCCCGCCTTGGCTTTGGTTTTAATTCATTTGCCTTCAACTTCTTTGTATGGAAACACGCGAACTGAACGCAAAGCTCGTAAAGGCAATCAAAACTTTTTTTGCGGAGCAGGGCAAAACAAAAGTTGTTTTAGGCCTGAGCGGCGGCATCGACTCCGCGCTTGTGCTCTCGCTGCTCTGCGAGGCAATAGGGAGGGAAAACGTTTCCGCTTTGCTGATGCCAAATTCAGAAATAACTAAATACTCGAGCACAAAAGACGCGGAGGATTTCGCGAAAAAACTCGGCGTAAAGTATCTTGTTGTCCCGGTTGATCCGGTAATCTTGGCCTTTTCCGGCTCGATTCTGTGGAACCAAAGCGAAATAGCAAAGGCAAACCTCAATGCGCGCATACGCGCGGTTTTGCTTTACAATTACGCAAACTCCTTTGACGCGCTTGTTGCCGGCACCGGAAACAAGTCCGAGTTTTACCTGGGCTACTTCACGAAATACGGGGACGCTGCTGCGGACTTCTTCCCGATAGGAAGCCTGCTGAAAACACAGGTCCGGGCTCTCGCGGCATACGGGAAGCTCCCAAAAGGGTTTTTGGAAAAGGTGCCCAGCGCGGAGCTCTGGAAAGGGCAGGAAGACGAAAAGGAACTAGGCCTTGCTTATGAAGAAATTGACGCTCTGCTTCCTTTGCTTCTGGGTGAAAAACAGGGAAAAATTCCCGCAGGGAAATTTGCGCAGGCGGAAAAAATCAGGGCTTTAATGAATGCGAGTGCGCACAAAAGAGCCGCGGCAAAAATAATAACTCTTTAGAAAAGCCAAAGCTGTTTTCATGCCCCGTGTGCTCCCGCAAAGTGCGCTTCAGGCCTTCAGGTTGAAGTTTTTCCTCAGCGTCTCCTCCTTGATTCTCTTGTGCGAAATGAAAATGATTACGAGAATGAACCACGTCATGAACAGGGTCGCGAGGCCCCAGACTCCGCCGATGAACCAGATGACCCATGAAGTGAAAATCGTCACTGAAATGAGCGAGTAGCCGAAAGCCATGTAGAGGTACCACATTGTCTTTGCGACAACAACCATATCCACGAAAGGCTTGACAACGAGGATTGCGCGCACAGTGAGAAGCATAATGATTGTGAGCATGAACCAGTTCGCGAGAAGCATCACCAATTCGACAAAAGCCATGAAAACCGAAATTAAGACACAAACCAAACATAAAAAACTATCTTTCGCAACAGCACAACACAAAAACACCCAACAAACAACCAATACTGCTACATAACTTATTTGTGTGCGGGAAATAAAATACCTTAATCCCATAAAACTACTCGCATGCCCCCAAAAATTTTTCCACTGGTTTTTTGCTCCCTCATTGTCCTGGCATTGATTTTTTCCGGCTGCCTCGCAAAGCCGACTAACACTATTCAGGTTTGTGAGGATGCAAACTCAAGCGCCTTGCGCGACCAGTGCTATTTCGACCACGCGTTGCAGGACAACAAGCTTGGGAACTGCACGCAGATAATTGACCCGGATTTGAGGAATTCCTGCATCAATTCTTTCCCTTAGGGCGCATGGCCTTTTGGCCCATTGCCTTTGATTTTTTTTGGGGGTGCCCATCATTAATATATTTTTGAAGCGCCTTTTACTGTGCATGCGATTTTCACTGCTATTGCCGATTGCATTTGCGCTCCTGCTGGTTTGCACTATCGCAACCGCGGCCGAGCCATTAAACCGCGTTTACATTAAAAGCCATGCCGTTTCTCCCGCACAGATAACCGCGGGTGAATCAACACGCCTCAATTTGAGCATTGCGTGGCAGGATCTCGGGGTTCCATTCCAAGACATAACTTATGATATAACCTTGGTTAGAATCGGCTCCCCGGAAAGCCCGCAAATCCAAATACACGGAACAATCACGCCTGCAAATTCTTCAGGGGCGCAGGAATCCACGAATGAAATAATAACTACAACCTATTTTCCCCCAGGAGAGTACAGGCTGGCAACGCTCGTCTATTACGGCAATGACCCAAAGCCGGTTGACTTGGCTTCCCGAATAATTTTTATCGGCAAGCAGTCAACGCCAATTCCGGATTTGAACGGAGCAGCGATAGTGCTGGCAGCGCTTGCCGCATTCTTTATACTGAGAAGAAACAACTGAAATGCCGCTGAAAAGCAGAAAAATTGTGATTTTGGGTCGTTGGCAAGAAACAGCCTGAAGCGAATAATTCCTGAAAATTTCCCAGGGTTCTTCCTTTTGCACTTCAGCTTGAGCTGAACCGCAGGGTTTTGCCGCTGAGTTCCTCTTCGCTCGCGCCAGAAAGCATTATGCCTACCATCATCCCTTTCTTGGCGCTTGAACCGTACTTGGACTCAATTTCAACAACCCGGAGCTGCCTGTCCTCAAGGAAAGCCTTCATGCCCTCCCCCAAAAGGCCCTCGGTTACTTCCGCAACAATGTAAACGTTCTCCTGGCCGTAGAATCTGCAGGCCTTTTTCACAAGCGCCCTGCCTTCCCCGCCCCGCGCTATTTTCTCCTCTATCCTGCCCGCCGGCGTTGAAATCGCGATATGCGGCGAAACGTTATACCTTTTTTCTCCTCCGAATGTAAGGGAAACTAAGCTCATGGTGGTTGCCTCCGATTTTTTTGTGAAAAAAAATTGCAGTTTACTTTAATGCAAAGTAATTAATACAAACAGCGCAAATAGAATCTGAACTGCTTCACCCACAATACTTGGCTTTTCTTACTATATATACTTTTTGGATTTTTTCCACAACTTAACTATTTTCGTTTCCCGCTTCTTCATGAACCTGCGCCTAATTTCGAAATTGTAGTTATCGCGCAAATGCTTCGCAATCAAATTAAAGGTTTGGGCATTTATCCCTAACCGCGTCAGATCAGCCCTAATTACCGGTTTTCCCTGGCCAGCCTGGTCCCTGATATACCTCTCTGCAGCCAATATAGGTGAACGAGTTTTTGCTGATATGCTGTTTAGTGTACCCCGAGGAATAGCTTTTGGCTTGCCTGCACCCAGCCGCACAAGAGCCCTATTTTTCACGCCAGTTGCAGGATGTGGCACATTCACTCTTTTTAAGAAAATCACTTCTTTTTCCCGAGCGCCTTCTTCGCTTCCTTGTCAAGGGCATCAAGCGCTTCCTTCAGCGCCTTTTCCGCGTCCCACTCCATGAACGAAGAATGCAGGCCCACTCCCTGTGCAACGGCTTTGGCGTGAACCTCAATCTGTTCGCGTTTGCCCTGTCCGTGGGTCCCCTTGAAGTGAATCTCCAGGGCAAGCCCCTCAGGCAGGATTGCCGCGAGCCTGTCATAACGCTTCTCAATCAAATTCATCAATGCCAGCTTTTCAATGCCGCCCTTTTCAGGCATATTCGAAACCCTGATGTTCCTCTCCACACAACCACCTCGCTCCGTTAAAGTAATCGGCTTTCCGGATTTAAACTGCTTGCTGTTCGTTACCACAGACCAGTGACTGTGCGCTAAAATAGTTTTAGGAAAAAAGAAAGAGTTTTCCCGCTTAATCCTTGATTTTTTTAATGCTGATTACCGCGGCGGGACAGACCTCGACAGCCTGGTTTGCAAGCTCGTCAGAATCAATCTCCAGTTCAAAAATTCCGGGGCTGACTTCCCTGCCGCCAATGAGTTCGGCCTTGCCGTTATCAGGGTTAATCCTGAAATGCTCCGAATCAACCGCAGCGCAGGGGCCTGCAGCAACGCAATTGTTCTTATCATAAATAATCTTGAACCGAGCCAAGCAAAAATCACCGGATAGATATTACGCCGTGTGGCAAATTTATATGTTTTGCAGTGTTAACAACCCAAATCACCTGTGCGGTGATTTCCGTTGACGGAAAGTGTGGGCAACCCAATCCCCTAACGGGGATTCAGTTGACGGAAGGGCGGGCAACCCAATCCCCTAACGGGGATTCAGTTGACGGAAGGGCGGGCAACCCAATCCCCTGCTGGGGGGTTTCCGTTGACGGCTAATTGACGCCCATGAGAGGATGTCGTGTGCGCTTTTCCTCAATTGGCAGTGAGGCCTCGCCCCACTTCTCCAGCTCCGCAATGGCCTTCCTCAACGCGCTTCCTTTAGGCAAAGCCATGTATTCAATCTTCGGCTTTGGGCCAAGCACGAGGTTCTTCTGAATCAGCTTCATTGCCTCGAGCTCCTTCAGGCGCATTGAAAGAACCCTCGGAGTAAGCCCCGGAATGCTCTTCTGCAGCGCATTGAAACCCCTTCCGGTCTGCGAGTTCACGAGTTCGCGCAATATTGAAAGATTGTACTTTTTTGCAGCGAAATTCTGGGTTTTTGAGAAGCTTTTGGGCTCTTTCAAAGAGGCTCACCAACTATAAAAAACATAGTTGATATACTTTGTATACTTACTACTATTTAAATATCAACGATGCAATGGTACTACAAGAAATCTTTGGCTTCAAAGGTTTCACCTCTTGGTGGGGGTTAGAAAAAATGGATTGGCTTGAATTTGTCGGTGAAAATAAGCAGGTTAGAGTTCCCAGGATTAAGGCCTCAAGCCTGGGTTTCGCTTACCGCAGGGCAAAAAGCCAATCCAAAACCCTTCTCGCAATGGCGAACCAATGAGTCCGAGTTCGCCCTTGCCAATCTTCGCATTCTCTTAAATAACTTTTAGCGCAATAATTCCTTATGCTGGAAATTCCATTCATTCAGCCGATTCTCGTTCTTTTGCTCGCGGTTCTGCTGATTTATTTTGCCCTCAAGCTTGGCAAACAACTGGTTCTGCTGCTCATCAACAGCTTCATCGGCCTCGTAATCCTCGTTATCCTGAATTTCCTGCCTTTCGCGAGCGTGGAAATCAATGTCTGGAGCATACTCATAACCGCGCTCGGCGGAATCCCGGGAATAATCCTTTTGATAATCCTGAGCCAGCTCGGAATAGCGTTCTAACAACAGCACACCGGCAATCAGCCCCTTCCAAAGTGAGTTAATCCAACGCGCTTTCCAATATATTATGGGAGCTAATTCGTATCTCTGCATTCAGCCTCAGCGCCAGCGGGAGATAATTGCCGAACTGAAAAAACGTTCTGGTTTAACTTGGCCTAAACTGGCTGAATCGCTTAGTGTTTGCAGGAGCATGGCATTCAACTATAATAGCGGCACTAATAGCATCCCTCTGAACAAATTTGAGAAACTCTGCAGCTTGGCAAAAGTTGAACCTGATTATTTCGGCAAATTCGAATTAAAAGAAGTGCAAAACCAACCGCACTCAATTACAGTGCCGCCTCTCGATTCCGAAGAATTGAGTGAATTTCTCGGTTTCATGGCCGGAGACGGATGCTTAACCGTGAACTACGCAGTTGTAGTGAGTTGTGATGCAACCTCCGACAAAAGATATGTTTGGGAAGTGGTTGCTCCAAAGTTTATGCGGCTTTTCAGCCTCGCGCCAAATATAAGAAAAATTAACCGAAACCTGCTGCAATGCAGGGTTTACTGCAAAAAACTCTTCGACTTTCTTTCAAAAGAAGCAGGTCTTCCAACAGGCCGAAAGAAAAATAAAATACGAATCCCTGAATTCATAATGCCCAACAAAACCCTAACTGCTGCTTTCCTTCGGGGTCTCTTTGACACTGACGGCGGCTTTCACAGGCACAACCCGTTTTCCTCAAAAGTGGAATTTACAAGCTATTCTGAAAAGTTCAGGGAAGACATTGTTCAAGCCTTGATTTCGCTTGGCTTTAAACCCGTGAGCATCAAAACACGGATTTACATAATGGCAAAGAGTGAAATCGCCAGGTTCTTTGCAACAATAAAGCCCAGCAACTTCAAGCACTGCTACAAATACGCCAAATTCCTTGAAAAAGGACAAGTGCCAAGGCACAGGGATATCGATTACAACTCTGAAGAATTTAAGAATTTTGGGTTACTATAACCTTACGTGCGCCTGTGGGACAATGGTAGCCTTCGACCTTCCCAAGGTCGCGACCCGGGTTCGATTCCCGGTAGGCGCATTTTGGCCTTTGAAAATGAGCCGAACCATGAAGGCGGGCAATCCGCAGAAAACCAATGAAAAAATTGGCATGCTTTTTCCCAAGGTAATTTTCAATCAAAAGTTCGCCTATACGCTGATTGTCTAATAATTTGTTCCGTATTCGGATTCCGAACTGGGAAATATTTTATTCGGGAGCTCCGTTAGCTTGAACAAGGTGAACAGATCTGTATAACGCAGAATGAAACCGAAAAAGCGGAAACGGGCTAAGCCTGACTTGCTAACAAGTTGCCCCTTGGAATCTTTTGTGCAGAAAGCCCGTTTCCCTTACACTTATTTTATAACACGAATTCCACATTACCTCCTTCTCTAAGGGCAATCTTAATGGAAAAACCGATTATTTCGAACGATTACTGGCAAAAAGCCTTCTCCCTGAATCCGGTTCTCGGCGAAGCAATCTCAAACCCGAACACTGATTTCATGACCAAGCTGCTTTTCGATGCGCGCTTCTTCCAAAAGAAATTCGGCAAGGAAATAACCTACTGGAGCAGCGCGATTTTTGCAGCAAAACTCATTTTGAGTGAAAAGGGCTTCTCCGCGAAAGAACTCGCAAAAAAGGCGAAAGTGCCTGAAAAGCACATGAACGAGGTGCTTTCATACCTCAAAAACATGGCTGAAATAGAGGAAAAGAACGGAAAATTTGCCCTGAATTATGCGAGCCCGTTCTCAAAAATGTTCAAAAGCTGAAACCGGGCTTTGAAGCCGCTTCATTGTACGGGGTGAATTGAGTGCACCTTAAATAGTTTTCACTCATTCACTAAATTATGCCGGGTGAACCAAAGAGGCATTCGCCGCTTGTTCAGCATCTGGAAAAACAGGCGAGGGAACCAAATCCCCAATTTTTGGATTCGGGCATCCACAGGTTCAGGATAAGGCACTGGGGTTCGGAAAAGAGATTTGCATTCAAAAAAGGTGCCGGTGTAAGGCTCGGCAAGCAACTGAACCGCGCGCTTTCACTTTACCGGCAGGCCGAGGAAAAAGGGTTGGCGAATAGCACATACAGGGCTCACGTGGCAAAGAGTGTCGAGCTTCTGGTTGCAGACCTGGCCCAGCAATCCGTCATCGGTGAGATAGTCGCCGCAGCCAAGCAAAGGGCGGTTTTTCAGCAAGAAACCGCAAAATTTGACCAAAATAAAATCGATTCGGCTGAAAGCCAGAGGCTTTGGGACAATGTTTTGGGCGAAGCCGAAAAGAAAAGGTTCTGGGAAGAAAAATATGTTGAATTTTTGAGCGGCCTCGTGAAAAGAGGTTCGATTCCGGATTCATTGGAGCAGGAGATTCTGCGCCTCATTCAGGGAAGAATAATCCCTGAACCCTAAATCATTTTATTCCGTTCTTTTCCAGCCATTCCTTAATCATGTCCTCGGACCAGGCGCCGACGAATTCATCAACGATTTCTCCGCCCTTGAACAGCTTTACCGCAGGAATGCTCATTATCCCGTATTCAGCACCGAGCTTCTGGTTGGCATCAACATCAACTTTTGCGAGAACAAATTTTCCGTTATAATTCTTTGCCATCCTCTCAAGAACAGGCCCCAAGAGGCGGCAAGGCCCGCACCAAACCGCCCAAAAATCAACAACTATGGGGGTTTTCTTCGATTTTTCAATTACTTCCTTCCGGAAATTCGAGTCAGTTGCGACAACTTCAGTCAAAATACACGCCCCCCATCAAAAAAGCTTAGACAATTATTGCGGGGCGCAGTGTTTTAAACCGTAACGGCGCCGCGGCAAAAAAAATAAAATACCCAAAGAAGCCCTCTTTTTTGCCGTGTAACGAAGCTTTTCTTTGCGGCTTCATGCTGTTGTTTTTTTGAATCCCGCGAATCTCGCGTTCTGCTTCACGAACTCTTTTGCGGCAAGGTTCAGCCTCCTGAGCCTCACAATGGCAGAGCTGACCTTTATGCGCGGAACATGCAAAGGATTCGGCGTTCCCGAAACAAATTTTCTCCAATTCATGCTAACCACCCGAATTTATCAGGGATTCCCAGCACTTAAATATTTGCTTTTTTCGGCGATAAGCGAAAAAATATTCGTTTTTGTCGTGAAAATTCTTGTCCTGCCCGAGAACAGGAAGCCCGTGAGGCGCCGAAGTTTTCCGTGCTTTCGGGGTACAATTAAAACCGCTTCGCACTAAGTTCTGCTTTGGTTTGCATGGATGCGCAATCAACATTGAAACTGAACAGTGGTGGCAAGATTCCTGTTCTGGGTTTCGGCACTTGGGAGCTTCGAGGCAAAGCATGCGAGAATGCAGTGAGAGCCGCAATTGAAGCCGGCTACAGGCTTATTGATACCGCTTCATTCTACGGGAACGAAAAAGAGGTTGGCGATGCAATCGCGCAAAGCAAGGTTCCGCGTCGGGAATTGTTCATAACCACAAAGCTCTGGCCCTCCGATTTCGGCAGCGAGGAAAAGGCGCTTGAAAAGAGCCTCTCGCTTCTGCAGCTGGATTATGTCGACCTTTACCTCATTCACTGGCCGCGCAAAGGGCGCACAAATTCCTGGACAAAATTGGCGGGAATTGCCGAATCCGGAAAAGCAAAGAGCATCGGCGTAAGCAATTTCACTATAATGCATTTGGAGGAGCTGGCAAAGGTTTCCGAAACGGTTCCGAGTGTGAACCAGGTGGAGTTCTCGCCCTTCCTTTATCAAAAGGGGCTGCTTGATTATTGCCAAAAAAAAGGGATCGCTGTCGAGGCTTATTCTCCTTTGACGCGGGGAAGGAAGCTGGACGACAAAAGGATTTCGGATATTGCGCGGAAGCATTCAAAGTCAAATGTGCAGGTAATGCTCCGTTGGCTGATTCAGCACGGCCTGGTTCCGCTCCCCAAATCTTCGCACGAAGAAAGGATTCGCGAAAACATTTCCGTTTTCGATTTTTCGTTAAGCAACGAGGAAATGAAAATCCTTGATTCCATGGATGAGGGTTTCAGGAACACTTGGAACCCGGAGCAGATGGAATAACAAAAACCAAAACTATAAAAATACGGGATACCTGTTCTATAGAATGAAGAAGCTTTTTTTGGTTGCAGGCTTTGCGCTCCTGATTCTTGCGAGCGGCTGCATCGGCGGCAATGGCAATGACACGAATTCCGATAGGAATGGCGCTTTCGGCGGAGGGACAGGTTCTCCTTCAAATGGCAATGGTTCGGGAGGTAGTAATTCTGGTGGTGGAAGTGGTTCCGGGGAAAGTTCTTCCGGATCTGGAGGAGATTCTATTTCATCATCATGGTGTTCGGGTAATAGAGGGGCTATAGAAACATTCAAAGGCAGACAAGCTTGTCACACTTCTACTCTCTCAGGTGAGGTATATACTTTTATAATAGACAAAGACTATTGGGTAATTCAGTCTCAAGCATATAACTATGAAGCACATTTTGTAAATCGTAAATGTACAGAATTGAATTGTTTAAGTGAAAATCCACAATCATTAGCAGCGTGTGAGCAATTCAAGACCATTTATTGCCCGGCTTAAATAATTAGGCGATATAACCAAAACTATAAAAACTTGAAGAAGCCTTTGTTTTTAGAATGAAAATACAGTTCTTATCAATTGGGCTAGTGTTAGCCGTGCTTGTGCTTTCAGGTTGCACTACTATAGGCACAGGCAACGACACAAATTCAGACATAAATGGCTTTTGGGGTTTTGGCTTTGGAAACGGAACTAATTCAGACGCAAATGGCGCAATCGGCGGCGGAACAGGATTCCCTTTTACCGGCAATGGCTCGGGCAATGGTTCCGGAAACGGCCCCGGAAACGGTTCCGGAGGGGGAAATAATGGCAGCGGCTCCGGCGGAAACAACGGTTTAGGCTATGGCGGCACCCCAAACCTTCAATGCGTGATTTGCACGAACAAGGCGGCTAACCCGCCATTCTGTAAAGGGTGCCTCAAGCTTTACGAGCTCAATGCACAGAACCAATGTGTTCCAAGGCAATGCGGCAATGGCGCTACAAATCCGCCTCAATGTGATGTTTGCGGTTCCGGCCAGACTTGGTTCACTTACACTTACCGCAGTTATGCTCAAGGCAACTTTAAGACCGGCGAGGGCTCTGGGCAGTATCTTTTCTCCGAGGATTTCGCGGAGCACCAAAAAAATCCCATAAACGGCCCAAGCTTCAATGAGGAAGGCCTGATATTCAACTTAGGAGACGGCAGGGATTATTACGGTGAGTGTAAGCCTGGCCCTTCCGATTGTGCGAACGGAGCAATCAATTCGCCTTTCTGTGACATCTGCCCCGCCGGCCAGACGGATGAGGGCAATTATCCAAACCGCAATTGCATGTCGAGTTGCGCTGCTGCCACAGAAGAGAGCTGCAGCATTTCGATAGAGTTCAACAACAAGTATTTGCCTGCTGTTAATGAAGTGCTCAAATACAAGAGCAAGAAAACTTCGTTTTTAGTTAGTTCAGGTAATGGGAAGTATTACAAGGCTTCCGAATTCCCTTCTCAGGATGGTTTCCCGCCGCAGGGTTGTGAATTCGAGGCACTTCACGTTCCATCATGTATTCCTGAAATTCCGGCAAGCATTCTTAACGCGTATCCCGCAGAAATGAGGGAAAAATTCCATCCTGAATTCGTCCAGAGAGTGGGTCCAATCCAGGAACCTTATTACTATACGACTGCAAGCCCGAAGGTTCAGGCCTGCATGGAAGAGCTGCGCAACAGGCTGAGCAAAATAACAGGGCAACCATTTCCCTCAACTTAATTTTTTTTCACGGTTATGACTGTTCCGAAAAAATGCCCCGCGTGCAACAGCTCGCGCATAAAATCCGTTGAAGACAACGGAGCACTCATAATTAAGTGCGCAAAGTGCGGCTTTGAAAGCAGGAGGAAAGCCTGAAAGTAAAAGTATAAGACCACCAAAACTTTATTGTAATTGAATGAAAACAGGAATTTTGCTGGCCGTGGTTTTGCTTCTTGCGCTTCACGAAAAATTTGTTCAGTTATAGCAGACCACAAAAGTTTTTCGGCATTTATGGTGGTCTGCTAGATAGCACCTGGTGCCCAATGGGTACTAGGCCTCGTCCCCGTAGGGGGCAAGGAACCATGAAAATCCACCGAATTACTTTATCGGTTTGCTATAATTCTTTTCAAGTATTTCAAGCCCCGGCAATGGTTCCCCTGAAAGGAACTGCAGGAGCGCTTTTCCCGCGAGTGAAACGAAACTAAAGTCCTGCGCAACCAAACCAAAAGAAGTCAAAGCCTTTTCCGTGTCACCGCCTCCGATGATTGAGTAACAACGATGGAATGCGATTGCTTCCAAAACTTTTTTGGTGCCTACTGCAAAGGCCTTCTTTTCATACACCCCCATGGGGCCATTGAAAACAACAACACTGGCGCCCCTAATATGCTCTTTGAAGAGTTCGCTTGTTTCCCTTCCAATGTCCATTGTGTCGAATTTTGACGGCAATTCTTTCAACTGGGCTTCTTTTCTCTTGCCGCTATCCCTGGGTTCCTCAATCCCGAAGTCTTTTGCAAGGATAAGTTTTGCGCTGTGCTTTTTGAGTATTTCCCTTGCCTTGGGCAAGAGCTTGTCAAAGCCCTTTTCCCTGAAGAATTTTTCCTTTGCCCCGAAATCAACGCCCTGCGCCTTCAAAAAAAGTTCCCCGAACAGGCCTCCAACACATGCCTTGTTGCACAAATTGTTATCCAGCATGCCCTCAAGTAGCGATACCGAATCCGATAATTTTGCCCCGCCCAAAACAACGAGCCTGTTTCCGCTGCCCTTGCCGTTCAGTTTATCGAGTGCCTCGAGTTCCCTCTGCAATTGGGGGCCCACCACACAAGGCATGTATTTTTTGAACCCAACAACTGATGAGTGCGGCCTGTGGCAAACGCTTAGGGCATCCTGCACGAACAGGTCTCCGAGTGGCCCGAGCTTTTTTATTACGGGGTCGTTCGCGTGCTCTTCCGGTGTTTTATCTTCCTGCTCTTCCTTTATGAAGCGAGTGTTGTCCAAAACAACAATGTCGCCGTTCTCCATGTTTTTTATTTCCGAAACATAATCCGCTTCCCACTTCACGAACTTAACAGGCCTGTCAACGAACTTTTTTATGAAATCCGCGTGCCTCTTGAGTTCGATGAATTCCTCTTCGCCCGGCCTGCCCTGGTGCGAGAGCACAACAACTTTTGCTCCCTCCTCACTCAAAGCATAAATGGTTTTCGAGTGCTCGCGCAGCCTCGAAGAAATTACAACCCTGCCTTCAACAACGGAGCTGTTCAAATCGGCCCTCAGGAAAACCGTTTTTCCCTTCAAGGGGTAATCGAAAACATTTTTGTATTCCACTTTTGCCCACCGCATTGATTATGCGGGCTAATTAATAAATATATAATTGCTCTAGTCTTTACATGCCGTTGGTCGACCTGAAGGGGAAAATTGGCCTGCCTTTGAAACTGAACGGCTCAAAGCTCGTTTTCGGCAAAGGAATGAAGGAAACTGCAGTTGACACAAGGGTACGCGAAAGGATGCTTCCCGTGCTCAAAAACCCCTCTTCTTCCGCACCAAGCGGGTTCTATTACATGTACCGCGATGTTTGCCTTGAAAAGGATCGCGCAAAAATAAGGGCAAACAACCTGCGCTTTGACATCACAATCCTCCCCCCATTCAAGGTCGGGGACGAGTACAACAAAACTTTTGGGCATTTCCACCCAAAAGTGCAGGGTACAAACACTTGGTACCCCGAGCTTTACGAGGTAGTTCACGGCCACGCCCACTATCTATTGCAGAACGGTTCCGAATTTTTGGTTTTCGATGCGAGGCCGGGAGATAAATGTTTGATGATTCCCGGTTTTGCGCATATTACAGTGAATCCCTCGCTTTCCGAAACCCTTGTAATGGCGAACTGGGTTTACCCGGGCTTCAATTCCGATTACGCGCCGATTGAAAAAAACGGCGGCGCGGAGTGGTTCGAAACAACCCAAGGTTTTGTTCCGAACACAAAATATTCAAAAAATACGCCCGTGAAAATAATTTCTCCGCGCGAATTCAGCGAATTCGGAATCACGAAAAAGCCCATGTACCCCGAGGCAATGAAGGCGCCGAAGAAATTTGCGTGGCTTTCCAAGCCGCAGGATTTTTCTTCCAAATTTTCCAAATACCTGACGCAATAAATGCTCAATTGCTTATTTGGCAATCTTTAATAAGTTCGGGAAACAACCCGGGAAATACTATTTTCAGAAAAAGTTTTCCGCAGGCAAAATAGAGGTAGTATGTGAGAAAACTGGCAATAATTTAAAAGTAATAACGGTGTATTGGTGTTGATATGGATATAAGCTACGACAAGGAAGCTGATGCTCTTTACATACGCTTCAGGAAAAAAGGGGCATTTTCAAAAAACAAAAAAATAGATCGGTCTACAATTGCGGACTTGGATGAAAACGGAAATGTTTTGGGAATAGAGCTTTTGGATGTCAGTAAGAGGTTCCCGGCTAAAGCAATTTCCGAGATTAACGTGAAAAACCTTGTTGTGACGGCAAAATAGATGTTAAAACTTTTCAAATTTTCAGCTGCTTCACCAAATCAACGCAGCGCTGCGAGTATCCAAGCTCATTGTCATACCACGCAACCACTTGAACCAAATTTCCGCCGATTACTTTTGTGAGCTGCGAATCAAAAATGCTTGAGGCCTTGTTTCCGATGATGTCGCTTGAAACAAGGGGCTCGTCAGAGTATTCCAGGATTCCGCGGAGTTTTCCTTTCGAGGCCTCGTACATCGCCATGTTGATTTCCTTTACACTAGTTTCCTTTTCAAGCTCGGCCGTCACTTCAAGCAGCGAACCATCAGCCACAGGAACCCTGATTGCTTTTCCATCAATCCTTCCCTTCAAAGCAGGCATGACTTTTCCCGTTGCCTCGGAGGCTCCGCTCGTGGTTGGTATGATGTTCAGCGCCGCCGATCTCGCACGCCTCTCATCCTTGTGCGTTCCGTCAATAAGGTTCTGGTCTGCTGTGTAAGCGTGAATGGTTGTCATGAATGCCCTTTTGATTCCGAATTTTTCCTGCAGAACCTTCATTACCGGCATTAAGCAGTTCGTTGTGCAGGAAGCATTGTCAATTATGTCCGCGCTCTTCTGCATGTTTGCCGTGTTCACGCCGAGCACGTAGCTCTCAATGTCGCCTTTTGCGGGCGCGGATATGATTACTTTTTTTGCGCCCGCTTTCAAATGCCCGCCTGCATCGTCCTTTCCGCGGAAAACGCCCGTGCTTTCAATAACCACATCAACGCCCAATTGTTTCCAGGGCAATTCTTCCGGCTTTACGCGTTGTGAAAGCACTTTCACTTTCTTTCCGTCAACAATGAGGTTGTCTCCCTGTGCCTCTATTGTTCCCACGAATTTCCCGTGCACTGAATCGTATTTGAACAAATGCAGCGCGCTGTTTATTCCGTCAGGGTGGTTGATTACCCATTCAATGTTTTTCTCATTTATCCCGCACCTCAGAATAAGCCTTCCAATCCTTCCAAAACCGTTGATTGCAACCTTCAAGCCAAACCCCTCCAAAATGATGAAACTATAGCAAACCACGAAAGTTTTTCGGCATTTATGGTGGTTTGCTAGATAGCAGACCAAAAATGCCGCCAAAATATTTTATTGGTCTGCTATAATATGAATAAAGAAAATTTAAACGTTGGGCTTGCCCGGCAGGGGGGGCCCAGCATCAGGATTTTATCACGCGCACGTTGTCGAAGGAAGTGGTTACGGGATTGTGCGCGTCATTATAGCCGATGCCCATGGCAACATGGACTTTGCTGACTGCTTGCGGAACAACAAAAGTGACTGTCTTTTTGGCCCACTCGCTTTCCCAGCCTTCAATAAAGCTTTGGTGATTGTAGTCATCGCTTGCAATCCCTGCATAGTAAGTGTTTCCGGAAGTTCCGGACTTTCCAAGGAAAGTCAAAGTTACAGTGTTTCCGGGGGAAACGTCAATGCTGTTGGAGTAAAT
>JBBSVV010000042.1:0-8487 GCA_038046625.1 archaeon
TACGAGGCCTCGCAGAATCTTCTGATTCTGCAAGGTCGCTTGGGCTCGATAGTAATGGTTGCACTGCCGGAGGCGTGCGCCCACCCCGCCAGCCGGAAACGCGAAAACATTTTATCGGTCTGCTATAAAACCCTTTTTGAGCAATTATTCCTGCATGGGCATCCTGAAGTGGCTGTTTGGCCTTTTTTCCGCGAAATCGAGCAAAGTTGGCATTGAAGAGGCCGAAAAAATCGCGTCCGCGGAACTGGAAAAGGGGGAGAAGGAGCTCGTTGATTTTTCTTTCAGGAAATTTGCGGAAATCAAGCACCTGGTTTCGGAGCTCTCGAAAAGCGCGGCAATGCTGAATGAGAAGCAGATTAATGTTGATGAGGGCAACAAGAGGTTCAGGCTTATTGTTGCCACTTCGCAGAAAAACCTTGCGAGGCAGCTTTCCGGATTGTCCTCGAAACTCGCGCCTCCGTCAAATCCCGATGTGCAGAAAATAAGGGAGTATTCCGCGAGGGCATCTGATTCGGTTGCAAGGGATTTGCTCCCATATTGGAAGAATATTGCATTGGCAAAGCTCATGCTGCAGGACGAGGTCAGGGCTGTGGGGGAGAACTTGAAGGAGCTTTCGCAGGCCTTTGAGGACCTGAGGGCGAGGGCGTTTTCCAAAAAAAATTCCGACCTTTCTTACCTGAAAAATTTTGCGGAATCCTTCCGCACTCTTGGGGAAAAGTCTTTGGAACTCGAGAAAGAATCCTCAGAGAAAAAGAGGGCGCTTGATTCCTCGAAAAGGAGGGTTGCGGGCCTCGGGGATTCTTTGGGGGAAATGAAGGGTTCGCAGAAGGCATTGAAAGTGAAGGAGTTCGAGGACAGGAAAGCAAGGTATGAGGGGATGAAGGAGGAAACTGTTTCCTCGATGAATTCTGAGATTGCGTCGCTGGAAAAAATCCTGAAAAGGCTTTATTCCCTTTCCGAAAGTTCGGCACTGCTTTCCGAAAAGGAGAAAGAGGTTCTCAAAAAACTTTTGGATGCGCCGTTCAGTGCGGTTGTTTCTGACCCGAGCGGCATGGCGTCGAAAAGCGTTCTTTCAAAGGCGAAGAAGCTTGTTGAGGAGGGCTCGATTTCTGTGAAGGATTCGGAGAAGGGAAAGCGCCTGGCTTCCATTTCCGCGCTTTTGGAGAAGGATTTTTTCCAGGATTACTTCTGGAAGCTGAACAAGATTCAGGTCGAAATAGTTTCCTCGGAAAAGGAGCTTTCAAAGCTGGACATTTACTCTGAGCTCAAGCAGCTTGAAGGGGAAATTTCATCCGAAAAGGCCGCGCTTTCCGAAGCCGCGAAAGAGCTCGGCAGTGCCGAGGCCTCGCTTGCGGATGCCAAGGCGAGGGCGGCGGCGCAGAAGGAGAATTTCGTGAAAGCGTTCAACGCGTTTTTCGTGAACAGGTTTGAGATTAAATCTTGACCATTTTGTCCACGAACTGGCTTATGGTTGAGGTTATTTCCTCGTGCCCGGTTAAATCTGAACTCAGGAGTATTGCGGTTGCGCCGAACCCGTTGATTTTTTCGAGGAGCGCATGCAGGAATTTTTCTATTGTGGATGAGTCGTTGTAAACGAGCATCGTTGAAACTGAGTCAAGGATAATGAAGGATTTTTTTTGTTCGGCTTCGTTGAGGAGCTTTTCCGCAAGGAGTATGAGTTCTGTCAGGTCCGAGGGGCCATCGAGGTAGGAAACGTTTTTTTTCTTTTCTAGCCTGCTTCCCGCAGTTTTTGAAATCAGGTCCACAAAGCGGATGTTTTCCGTGTTTATGTTTTCCCTGGCAAAGCCTGACTCGAGTTTCCCGAAACCGGTGTTGAATGTGATGTAAATGCACATGGAGTCGGCCAAACCGAACCGCCTCATTATTCCTGCCCTTATCTGCGAGAACTCCTTTGGTTCGGTAAGGACAAATGCCGTGAACGGCGCCTCCAGTTCCTCGAGTGCGCGCGCCACCTTCAGGTCTATTTTTGAGCCGGCGCTGAGCGCCTTTTCGGCCTTTTCTATTTCCTCAAGGTTGCCATGCGCATCACCGTGGTTTTTCCGGATTGGTTTTTTTTGCATTTCAGCCGACCTCCGTGAACATCTCGGATTTTGAAAGCACTTTTATTCCGTCGCTGCCTATCTGCACGGGCTTGAGGTTTTCCGTTACGCTGGTTCTCCTCATTTTGAGGACTGCAATGCTCCTGTAGAAGCGGTTCTTTATTTTCGTATGGTAAAGCAGTATCACGCCGTCCGCAACATACTCTTCGAGGCCATAAAGCGAGGTCATTTGGTCCAGGGCAATCTCGTTCGTGATTATTGCGGTTGCATGGATGTTCTTGAGCATTTTTCCCAGCGACATTATCCTTTTTCTCGCGTCTAATTCCCTCTCAAAGAACAGCCTGAATATTACGCCGGGGTCGATGACCACGCGCTTCGCATTTATTGCCTTGACATTGTCCTCAATGGCTGTTTTGAGCCTCTCGAAATCGTAAAGTTCAACCGTAATTATTTTCAGTTTGCCGGAATTCACGAGCTTCCTGAAGTCCCACCCAAATCCGAGCGCGCCGTCGTAAATTGTTTCCTCGGTTTCCTCGAGGGAAACGAAAACCGCGTTCTCGTTGTATTTGGTTACGCCCTCGTAAATGAACTGCCAGCATAAAATGGTTTTGCCGCTGCCCGGGTCGCCACTCAATACAACAAGGCTGCCAACGGGAATTCCGCCGCCCATCATTTCATCAAGGCCGGGTATGCCTGATTTTACGCG
This sequence comes from archaeon, assembly GCA_038046625.1. Classification (GTDB taxonomy): domain Archaea; phylum Iainarchaeota; class Iainarchaeia; order Iainarchaeales; family Iainarchaeaceae; genus Iainarchaeum. The sequence goes on from JBBSVV010000042.1 coordinate 2,767, forward strand.
CCCGGCAACCTCGCTTGAGGGGCTTTCTTTTGCCTCTGCCTTTGTTTCCTTTGCGCCCCTTGCCAGAATAACCATTCAAAAATTAGGTTTTGTATGCTTATTAAACCATTACGTCGCACCACGAAGACCCGGTTTGGTGAAATTCCGGAGCTTCGAAAACACTTATATTCTTTAAACTCGATATACTTTGAACCATGCCAGAGAACCGCGAAAGGCTTATTGACGCCACAAAAAGGCTCCTGGATTCGGGAACTTCTGAAGAGGATGCCCTGAAGAGCATGACGGACATCGGGGTTGAGGAAAGCGAGGCAAAGGAAATAGTGCGGAAGGCAGGGCTCTACAACAAGCCCGGACTTGAGGAAACGCTTCAGGGAAAGCCGATAATGAGGGGCCCGGCAAAAGAAGAGCGGGAATATTCAAACGCGGGAAGTTTCTGGGATTCGGGCTCAAATTTTTTCAGGACAAAGGAAAAAGCAGGCCAGAAGGAAAAAAAGGAAATTGTCATTGAGGAAATAGGCGCCAAGCCGGGCAAGGCAGCCGGCAATTACCATTACAAAAAAGTTGAGTTCCGCGAATCCATTCCCGTGCTTGTGAGTGATTTTGACAAGCTCATTGACAGGGGCGGCCTCAAGCGCGGGGACACAATCCTGATTTCCGGCGGAGCCGGAACCGGAAAAACCACTTTCGGCATGCAGTTTTTGTATAATGGGGCGAAGCAACTGAAGCACAAGTGCGTTTACCTTACTCTCGAGGAAACCCCCGAAAAAATCAAGGAGAACATGATGGAGAATTTCGGGTGGGATTTGGATGCATTGGAAAAGGAAGGATTGCTCGCAATAATAAAAATCGACCCTCTTACAATTGCGCGAGCCGTTGAGGCAACGCTCACCAAGGAGCGCGGGGGCCTTTACATTGAGTTCGAGCAGTTTGACTTGCCTTTCCAGTTTGATTTGCCTTTCAGGCCCGACCGCGTTGTTGTTGACTCGCTCTCCGCGCTTTCGATTGCTTTTGTGGAGAACTCGCAAGGTTACAGGCAGTATTTGCGGCACCTTTTTGAAACGCTTGAAAAGTACAATTCGGTGAATTTGGTTTTAGGGGAAACGGAGCAGACGCCCTCGATTTATTCAAGGCTCGGAATAGAGGAATTCCTTGCGGACGCGGTCGTAGTTTTTTACAACATCAAGGTGCATAGCAGCCGCGAGAATGCGCTTGAGATTCTCAAGCTGAGGAGCAGCAGGCACGCAAAAAGGCTTGTGCCCTACAAAATAACCACGCGCGGCTTCGAAATCTACATCAACCAGGAAATATTCAGGGAAGATTACAAGTGAATTGCAGCATGAAGGAAATTTATTAAATGATATAAAATACAGCAAACCAATAAAGTAATTCGGCGGATTTTCATGGCCTGCTATAAATCAAAAAAAAGAAAATCTGTTTCTGCAATAATTTTATTACAGGCTTTCCATTTTTGAGGAGAGCGCGCGGACTTTGCCCATTTTTTCCTTTACCTGCTCGAGCTTTTTCCTTATGCGCTGCCTCTTCACGCTCAAGGCCGTTTCAACGGAGCTGAGCTTGTGCAATTGCTCCTTGAAGTTCACTTCCTTGTTCTGCGTCGAGGTTATGTCGGAGGCGACCGAATCAAGGGTTGATTCGAGCTCTGATTTTTCCTCGCGGAGCTGGCTGAGTTCGCGGGCGACATCCTTTAATGCTTCGCGGAGCATTGAGTGGTGATTACCAATTGAAACGTCAAGGGAAACCCCGCTGAAAGATGATTTCCTTGCGGACTTCGGCCTTTTCTGCCTTGAAACAGATTTCTTTCTTTTTGCGGGCATCAACAACCAACCATTAAAACGCGCTTTACATTATAAAATCATTTTCCTTTTTAAAGGTTTCCTCGGGGCATAAATCGCCCGCCAACGGAAATAACTCCGCATTGGATTTGGGTTGCCCGCACTTCCCGCCAACGGAAATAACTCCGCATTGGATTTGGGTTGCCCGCACTTCCCGCCAACGGAATCCCCGACGGGGATTGGGTTGTTTAAGTTTTGAGGCGCCTCTCGATTTTTGCCTTGTCCGCGAGGTAGGCTTTTTTGCTTACTACGCCGGAGTAATAGCCCTCATTCAGTATTCCGAGCTGCTGCTCGAGCTTCGCGATTTGTGCCGAGTGTCTTAACCTCTGGGCCTCCTTTTTTATGCGGCTTTTCCCCTTTGTGTAAAGCTGTTTTGGGATGAGGCGGTTCGAGTATGCCTTTTCAATGACGCCGTCCTTTTTCCGCAGGTTTTTCTCGAGTTTTTTCGTGACAATGTTTTTCGGGTCAAGAGATGCAACGTCGTTGTCGTACAGCTCGTCGAACATTTTTTCGAGTTCCCTCCTCTTTTCAATGGATTCGATTCTTTTCCTGAGCGTTACGGCCTCTTCCTCCGCCCTTTTGGCGCGAAAGGATTTTTCGGCGAGCATGCTTCCGAGGGAATTTATTTTCTGCTCCAGCCTTTCAATCTGCCCCACTACTTTGTTGTCGGGCGGCTCCTCCCTGCGTTCGCCGATTTTTTTTGAAATCTCCTTTACCTCCTCCTGCAAATCGGATATCTGCTCCACTCGCCCGACTTTGCCCCTGATTTCCTCGAGCGATTTTTGGAGTTCGGACGCGTTTTTCTGTGAAATCCTTTCCTCCATGGAATCAAGCTTGCTTTCGAGCCTGCTTATCTGGCCCACAATCTTGTCATCAAGGGGCTTTTCCTTCTGCCTTTCCATGCGCATGGAAATTCCCTTAACATCTTTCCTGAGGGAACCAAGGCCCTCTATCCTTCCGACCTTTTCGTTGAGCTGTGAAATCGCGTCCCGCAATTCCGTGTTGTCCTGCATGCCATCCAGCCTTTTCCTGAGCGAACTCACTTCGTTAGCGACAATCCGGTTGGTGTCCATTGCGGGCGACAGCATTGAAGCCTTGTATAGCCGGTTTTTCGGTGCCATAGGCGCTTCCTCAATCGGCCTTGGCCTGATTGGCCCGGTCATTGCGAATCCGAGTTCGCCGAGCTGGAATTCCGTGAGCGTTAAAACGGAGTCAACAAACATCCCGAGGTCCTTTATTGCTTCGGAGTTGGAGTCGCCCTCAAGCGCGGTGAAGTATGATGCCACTCCCGCGGCCTTTATTTTCCCGATGAGCGAGTGTACGAATTTTGTCACTGTTCCCTCGTCCTCGTAAATCAGGAGCGTTGAAATCGAGTCGAAGATTATTGCGTCCGGCTTGTGGAGGTTGAGCGCCTGCGTTATCGCGAGGCTGAGCTCTATCAATGCATTCGGGTTGCTCACGAAAATGCAGTTGTCCCTTTCCTTGACCTCCCCGTATGATGAAATGGTTATTGCGTCGATAAAAAAGAATTTTTTCAGGTCGACATCCATGGACTTGAGGTGGCTTATCAGGTTGTCGTAAATCTCGTTCAGGTTTATGTATGCTATTCTCTCAAAATCCCGGTTCACGCGCCTGAGAACCGCATCAATGCCCATCGCGTATTCCCTGTTCGGTATTATAACCATGGAACTCTGGGCGCGCCGCATTCCGGGAGGCATGCGCCCGGATTTCTGGGGGTTTTTTATGGATTCGAGCTCATTCAGCGCGGCGTCAAGGTTTTTTCCCCTCGAGACGCTGTCCTCGAGAACGTCAAGGCGGCTCGTGAAAACAGGTTCCTCAAGCGGTTTCTTCGGCGTTTCAGTGTGTGGCACAGCCGGGTTTTCATCTGTTCCTGATGCGGCGGTTTCTTCGGCGGAAACTTTTTTCCCTGCGTCCGGCACCGGTTTCAGGGTTTCGGAAAGCTTTCGGTCGGCACGCTTTGTCGTAGATTCCTTGGCTGCTTCGGGCTTCGTTTTTTTGCCTGCATTTTTTTCCCTCGCATCCAAGGGAGATTCTGCAATTATTTCCTTTACCGCTTTTCTTCCGCCTTTCCTGAGATTCGGAATAAAGTTTTCATGTGCGGAATCCTTTTGCGGATTTTTTTCCTCCTGCACTTTTTCCGGCTTTGCCGATTTTTTCTCGAGCATTTCGCGGAAGTCGAAGAACATGGGCCTTTTTGCGCCCTGCTTTTCCGCTTCTTCCCGGGGCCCGGGCTTTTTCCCGGGAAAAGGTTCCTCGGCCGGCTCGCCCCAAACATGGTTTGTTTTTGCCTCGCCCAGCATTTTTTTGGCCTCGTCCTCATCGAGACCTAGCTCCCCGAGGCTCAGGAGTATGTCCTCTTCCGGCGTCTTTGTTTCAACGAGCTTCCTCGTTGCCCTGAGAACGGCATTCCTCTTTTTTTCTTCCATAAGCTAAAACCCTGATGGCTTCAAAATATAAAAGACTATTTTTCCGATTCTATGGTTGCATCAAGCCGCTTTATCTGCTGCTCCAGTTCTATTAGCCTGGACTTGTACATCGCAAGATTTGTCCTGTAGCTCGAGGTGGGCATTACGCCTTTTCCGAAGTAGTCCCTCTGCAGGCTCTTTATCAGGTCAATTGTCTTTTCGTGTTCTGCCTTGAGCCTCATGAGCTGTACCCTGCTTCGGGTACGCGAGTAAAACAGCCTGAACACTACGCCGGCAACAAGCGCAATCACAATTGCAGGTAGGCCGAATTTTTTCAGGAGGCATGTTGCCGGACAGGTTATTACGAGGCTGACGCTGGTTTCGCCGAGGTTTCCTGCCGAGTCCTCCGCTGATATGGAGAATGCCTTGCTCCCAGATGAATCCGGATTATAAGGAGTGGACCATTCGCCGTTGCCGCTGCTCTGGAGGCCGTGCCTTTGGTTGTCCGCAATCAGTTCAACGCGCAAAGCCTTTGATTCATCGAGCATTGTTCCGTCGCCGTATGTTATGAGTGCCTTGAACGGTATCTGGTCGCTCTCCTCATAAGTCTGGAGGCGCGGCTCAACAATGCTGAAACTGAAGCGCGCGGGAATTATTTTTGTGGCTATGTTCCTTTCGCCGCCGGACATTTCGGTTCCTTTGCCCTTCTGCGTTTCAACCAAAAGGCTCCAGTCGCCAAGAGGCGCGTCAAACGGCACGAGGTAATTCAGGTCGTAAACCCCGTTTCCCTCGTCACGCAGCTGTATTCTCCTGCCGAAAACATCGTACATTATTGCGTCCGCACCAACAACAGGCGTGCCGGCATCCGAAATGTCCGCGCTTATGAAAACGTCGCTTCCCCTTTCGAACGAAAATTCTGCGGGGCTCAGGAAAGTTATCCTATAGTACGCGGATTTGGGTACGGGCTCGACATTCACGAAGGTTTTTGCGCTGCTCCTTTCGGTTGAGAGCGTTACCTCCCAGTTTCCTGAAGGATCAAGAAAGGTTGATTGATGTATGAAAACAAATTTGTCCGCCTGGCATTCAATTGGAGAATCGAAAACCTGCTTGCCCTCGGATTCCGCCTTTATGGAGTGTTGCAGCCCTTGGTCGCAGGAGCCGGAGAATATTATTTCCTCGCCCTTGCCGTATGAGGATTTTTCAGGCTTGATGCTCATGGAAAAGGCCGAAGCCGAAAGAAGCACAATGAAAAGGGCTAAAAACAGTTTTTTCATGGGGGGTTCACTTTTTGAGTTTTCTCCTTATTTCCGCGAGCTGCTGCTCGTACGCAAGCATGAACTCGTCATACTTCTGCCTTGTCAGGGCGCCGAGCTTGAAGTACCTTGTCTGCGTGAGCTTTATCCTCTTCAAAATCTCCTGCTCTGATTTTCCGAGCCCCTCGGATT
>JBBSVV010000043.1:0-5917 GCA_038046625.1 archaeon
GGCCTCAAGGCCGTTGAAGCCGGCCAGCATGTTGAACGCATTGCTTGCGCCCGTGACCCCTATTGGAACCAGAATCAGCGAATACCAGATGCCTATAGAGGCGGCACCGAAAAAAGGCAGTATGAAGAAATCCGTTCCGGCCTGCACCGCCATTAATGGGAGCGCGGCAAAGAGCGGGAACAACGCGTGCTGCCACTGCCTTATGCCTTTTTTCCAGCCTATCAGGTCATCAATGACTCCTATGAAGCCGACAAGGATTATCGTGAGGAATGCCGCGAACAGCACCGCGAGATTGAAGCTTATGAAGCCGAGGTATGTTGAAACGAATGTCGCGGTTATCACTCCGAGAGATACTCCGAGAATTATTGAGATTCCGCCGAGTTCCGCAACATCCGGCCTTGAAGCCTTGTTCATGTCCTTTCCCGTGAGGCCGCGCGCAGTGAGCTTCCTTATGAGAATCGGCGTTATGAAATAAGTCAGCGCGAACGAGGATGCAAACACCAGAAGCATCGACAAAAGGAATTGCGCATTTTGGGCCAAAAAAAATCACTTCAGGCTTTTACCTTGAATATTTTGACTTCCTTGTTGCTGTAAACCTGCTCAAAGTTCTTCAGCGTTGCTTCGTTGAAGAATAATTTCACTATCATTGTGTTGTTGGCTTCGTTATTCAATATGAAGAGGCTTCCGGTTGAGGGGCTCCTGTAAATGAAAACCCGGGTTGTCTGGAGAACCTGGTTCGGCTGGGAAATCCATTGTGAAGGGAGGGCATTGTACTGCTCCTGTGTGAGCGAGTTTCCGCCGCAGTTGTATGTAACTTTTTTGGTGAGCGAGTCCGTTGAAACCGAGCATGGAAGCCCGACAGAAAGGTATTTTGTTATTCTCGGGTCGTTCCTGTTGGTTGTGTTGTATGCGTACAGGCCGAGGGAGCCGAGCTTTCCTATCAGGTCTTCGCTCACAATTACGTAATCGGGGTTGTAGTCCTTGAGGATGCCGAGCGCCTCTTCCTCTGAGGTACTGAGCACGAGCTTCGCCAGGTCGATGTCGGCTTTGAGGATATAGTTCCTGTTGTCCGTGCTGACTGCCCTCTCGCCTATGAAGGTTATCCAGTGGCCTTCATCCCACCAGTTGAAGAACTTCGCGTCTTTCGGCGTGTTCTGGTTTATCCAGTACAGCGATTCCTTCCAGCCGGTGTTCTGCTCTATTGTGGGAACGTTCTGCGCCACAAAAAAGCTTCCCGCGGCGATTCCCACAAGGAACATGAACCCGAATGCGAATGCAACGGTCTTCTTTTCAAAGCCCGGCCTTTGCCCAACCCATTCAAAGACTTCGAAAAGCACTATTCCTGCCGCGGCCGCAACCGGGAGGCCGAAAGTGTAGGTGAATTTGAGGCGTATGAATGCCATCAGCATTGTCACAACTATCCAGAAGAAAAGGATGAACGAAACGTAATCGTCTTTTTTGCGCAGCAGCCTGTACGGAATGAAAATCAAAAGCGCGAGGAATGGGAAAACTATCAGCGCGTTGTACTTGTTTCCCCAGAAGTCATAGCCTCTCTGCTCTTCGCCCACACTTATGGAAAAAACGCTTGTGGCGTCCCCGCCCGGAGTTTCTATGCGCTGCAGGTTTTCTCCCGTAACGGGAAGGTAGCTTGAAACGTAGCCCCAGGTTGTGCCTATCCAGTCGGGCCCCACAAACACGGTTGCCAGGGTTGCAAACAGCACAAACGCGATTGCAAAGTTCTTTGCGAGGTTGAGCATTTTTTCATTTGATTCCTTGCGGAACCACATCAATGCAAGCGTGCTTGGAAACCACGCAATCAGTATTATCGGCACGAGCAGGAACATCTGCCAGGTCCACGCCATTATCGAAAAGAAGAGCGCGGCAATTACCGAGTTCTTGATTGTCTCTTTGTTGAACTCCGCCTTTTTCATTGCCCTGACGAAAAAATAGAATCCTATCACGAGCCACAAAAACCCCAGGGAGTCTTCCTCGAACTGGCCTGCCATTGTCCTGTAAACAAAAGCAGGAACCACTGCGGCAAAGAACGCCATTGTAACGCCTGCTTTTTTTCCGTACATCTGCTTCCCCAAAAAGTACATTCCAACGCTTATGAGTGCGCCGAAGAGCGCGGGATAGATTTTCACTGCGGTTATCCATGCATCCTTGCTGAAAGGCCCCCAGAAAGTCACGATTTTGAAGATTATTGCGGTGAAGAACCAGAAAAATTCCGTGTTGGGAAGGCTCGCGCCGCCCTGAACCTGGTAGTATGCAAGCGGGTCTACACTTGGGATTGTGAGGGTCTGGACAACGTACTCGGCTATTCTCGCGTGGAAATAAGTGTCGAATTCGAACATTAACTGGTAAATCATGAGGTGGGCGCGTATGCCGAACGCAAGAAGGAAAATGAGGAAAACGAAAAAGAGCTCCTTTTTGTGCCCAAGAACATAATTTTTTGCCCTGGTTATTGCCTGCGGAAACATCATAATTAGATTAATTGGTAAAGTTTTTAAGGGAACACAGGAAAACCAAAAAACCATTTTTGTACCAGATGCATGGCAAAAGAGGCCCGAAAAGCGCGTTTTATACCAATAAAATTTAATTTGCGCCCATACAAAGCATTAATGATGGAAAAGAAAATATGCCTCGCCTGCTCCGCGGGAGGGCATTTGGCGGAGATGCTGCAGCTCAGGGAGTTCTACGGAAAGCACGAGCACTTTTTCATTACATTCAGGCGTGCGGACACGGAGAGCCTCGCTGAAAAGGAAAAGGTTTTTTTTGCTGAACTGCCGCGAAGGAATCCCCTTGCGACTGCGCAGAGCTTTTTCCAGTGCCTCGATATTCTGCGCAGGGAAAATCCGGGCGTAATAATTTCTACAGGCGCAGACATCGGTTTGGTTGCGTGCATCGCTGGAAAGCTCCTCGGGAAAAAAATTGTTTTCATTGAGAGCTTCTGCCGCCCTTATAAGCCGGGAATAAGCGGAAAGATAGCTTACAAATTCGCGGATTTGTTCATTTACCAGTGGAAGGAACTTGAACAGTATTACCCCAAAGGGATTTTCGGCGGGAGCATTTTTTAGGTGAACAACTTGGAAAAAATTTTTGTCACTGTAGGAACACACCCCCAGCAGTTTGACCGCCTGTTGAAGGAAATAGACAGGCTCGCCAAGGCCGGGATTCTCAATGGAGAAATTTTTGCGCAGACCGGTTACAGTTCCTTTGAGCCGAAAAATTTTGGGTTCCGAAAATTTTTGGGGCTGCAGGAATTCGACAAAAAACTCTCCGAAGCAAACATGGTTATCACGCATGCCGGAGAAGGCAACATCGGCGCGTGCATTAAGCTCGGCAAAAAAATGGTTGTGGTTCCGCGCCGAAAGGAATTCAACGAGCACACGAACGACCACCAGCTCGAGCTCGCGGAAGTGGTTGGGCAGAAAAAACTTGGGTTGGTCGCGTGGAATCCCGAGGAACTGAATTTGAGGCTGCGCGAACTCGAACATTTCAGGCCGGGGAAGGTTGTCTCCGGAAGGATACCGAAAATTCTGGATGATTACGTGAAGAGGGAACTCAGATGGTGAACGCAAGCATCGTGGTTGCGACGTACAACAACCGCAAAACGCTCGAAAAAACACTGGATTCGCTGCTGCGGCAAAACTTCGGCGGAAAGTACGAGGTTATAGTTGTGAATGACGGTTCTCGCGACGGAACGAAAGAGTTTCTTGATTCTTACGCGAAAGGAAAAAATATCCTCAGGGTTTTTCACCAGCAAAACCTCGGCGTGTGCAGGGCGCGCAACAAAGGCATTCAAAATGCGCGCTTCGAAATAGTGATTAACATGGACCATGACTGCATTGCGGAAAAGGGCTGGCTGCGGAAAATGGTTGAGGGCTTTGATTCGGAAAAAATCGGGGTTGTTTCGGCGTATGATTATTACGGCGGAACCTCGACAGGATTCAGGAAGGAATTGTTGGACAAGGTAGGCGGCTATGATGAAGAGTACAGGTATTACCGCGAGGACACTGATTTGAGCTTCAAAATAATGGATTTGGGGTACAAATTCAAGCTCGTCAAAGCGGGTTACTTGCACGACCATGAGGAAGTGAAGCCGAGGGGTTTAGTTGCGCTTGCAAAGCATGTCTGGAAAAGGCTCTATTACCACCAGAATGACGTTCTTCTTTACAAAAAGCACCCCACAAAGGTGTGCAAAGAATTCCTTCACATAAAACAGGGTTTTTTGGTTGATCCCGTGCAGGATTTCCGGGTTGCTACCGGGCTTTGGCAGAAGGGCGGAAAGTTTGAGGCGGGCAGTCCGCGCGGAATCACATTCATCGAGAACAAAGGCCCTTTTCACACGCTCGCAATTTTCTGCGCCGGAATTTCGTACGTCATTTTGGTCAAGCTGAGCAGGCTGATGGGCTCGATAAGGTTCGGGAAACTCCTGGTTTAATGGATTTCCGACGCGCTTTGAACCCAAAAGCATTTATTTAGTTTTCAATATGCATATTTACGTGATTTCATGCAAAAAATTCTTGTAACAGGCGGATGCGGCTTCATCGGAAGCAATTTCGTGAGGATGCTCCTTGCGCAAACTGACATGGAAGTCGTAAACCTCGATTTGCTCACATACGCCGGGAATTTGGAAAATCTAAAAGATGTAGGGGATAACAAAAGATACACTTTCATCAAAGGGGATATTGCAAACAAACCAGATGCGGATAAGGCAATGAAAGGAATTGACACCGTCATTAGTTTTGCGGCAGAGAGCCATGTTGATAATTCGATTAATGATTCAGAACCATTCATCCGAACAAACGTTTCCGGAACAAAAGTAATGCTTGATTGCGCCAGGAAAAATAATGTTGAAAGATTCTGCCAGATCGGGACTGATGAGGTTTATGGCTCGGTTGAAAAAGGCGCGAGCACTGAAAAGGATAGGCTAGAGCCACGAAACCCATACTCGGCAACAAAAGCCGCTTCTGACTTGCTTGCGCTGAGCTATGCAAACACTTATGGAATGAATGTTGTTGTTACGCGCAGCTCGAACAATTACGGGCCTTATCAATATCCGGAGAAGGTGATTCCGCTTTTTGTCACGAACATTCTTGAGGGAAAAAAAGTCCCATTGTACGGCACAGGCACTAATATCAGGGACTGGCTCCACGTTGATGACAATTGCAGAGGAATTTTGAGGGTTGCGGAGAAGGGCAAGAAAGGGGAAATCTATAATATCGGCGGGGGGAATGAAGTCACTAACATTGATTTGACAAAAAAAATATTGAGGCTCATGGGCAAGGGGGAGGAATCAATTGAGCGCGTTGCGGACCGCAAGGGGCATGACATAAGGTATTCTCTTGACAGTTCCAAACTCGGAAAGCTCGGCTGGGCCCCAAAGAAAAATTTCGAGCAGGGCCTGAAGGAAACCGTTGACTGGTACAGGAACAATTCCTGGTGGTGGAAGCCGCTCAAACAGAAAGGAGTGAAAAAATGAAGGGCGTAATTCTGGCGGGTGGATTCGGAATAAGATTAAGGCCATTGACGAATGTTCTCAATAAGCATTTACTTCCGGTTTACAACAAACCAATGATTTACTATCCAATCGAAACCCTAAAGCAAGCCGGAATCAAGGACATTTTAGTTATCACTGGAACGGAGCACGCTGGCGGAGTTTTCGCGTTATTGGGTTCAGGCAAACAGTTCGGAGTAAATTTTACTTTCCGGGTTCAGGATGAAGCGGGCGGAATCCCGCAGGCAATCGGCCTCGCGGAGGATTTTGTCGGCTCTGATAAATTTGTTTCAATCAATGGGGACAACATTTTGTTTGATGACATAAAGCCTTTCGTGCAGGAATTCGAGAAAGGCAATGAGAAGTCACGCGTGCTGATTTACGAGACAACAAAGGAAGAAGCGCAGAAAGCAGGAG
>JBBSVV010000044.1:0-6299 GCA_038046625.1 archaeon
CGGGGTTCATTTTTTCACCACAGAGTTTTTAACATACGAAATTGCGAAGCCTGCTGCAACTGCAATTAATATATCGAGCACTAAATTTATCGGGGTTGCTTTTTCACAGGTATTGCCGCCTAAACAAGGCCCCCAAGATTCATAATACGGGAACGGAAAGCCATGCGCTGAATAATCCCATGTTGAAATAATGTTAATGAAACTGACGAGTACAAAAACAATCAATACTGCCAATGAGAAAATTATTCCGTCTTTTACAATTTTGTTCATTTTCTCGCCTCGATAATTTCTTTTGCCCGCGAAACCGATATATTCCCTTCCTTCACCATCTGCCCGGAAACTTTTTCTATCTGCGCCCCGAAAGCGCCTGCCTGCACCGCGATGTTCTTGCTGTGCAAACGCATGTGGCCCTTTTGGATTCCTTCTGTTGCGAGAGCCCTCATTGCCGCGAAGTTCTGCGCTAATCCCACGGAAGCGATTATTTCGGCCAGCTCCGAGGCCGTTTTCACTCCCAGGATTTTTACGCTGATTTTTGCAATCGGGTGCGTTTTTGTTGCTCCGCCAACCAAGCCTATCGCGAGGGGCAGTTCAATTTCGCCGGCCAAATCACCTTGCTTATTTTTGTAGTATTTTGTAAGTGGCTTGTATTTGCCTGAAATTGCCGCGTATGAATGCGCACCCGCTTCAATTGCGCGGAAATCATTTCCGGTTGCTATCACGACCGCGTCTATTCCATTCATTATCCCCTTGTTGTGGGTTGTCGCGCGAAAAACATCGTTTGCCGCGAATTCATAAGCGTCAAGTATGTGCTCTATTGCCTCTTCTCCGAGAGTTTCTTTTTTCCACACGGCTTTCGCCTTTACGGTTCTGTGGATTGCGAGGTTGCTTATTATGCGAAGGCGCGCTTCGCCGCCTGTAAGTTCCTCAATGCGAGGAGTTATCCTTTCACACATTGTATTGACTGCATTTGCGCCCATTGCGTCGCGGACATCGGCCAGCAAGTGGAATATTGCCATTTCGCCTCTTTTTGTGCGGATTTTTTTGCCCTCGATTTTGCGTGCGCCGCCGCCGAATTTTATGAGCATTGAGTCGCCCTCATTCGCGAGCGCGAGCAGTTCCTTTTCGTTTTTCTTGACTGCCTTGATTGCCTTTTGTGCGCTTTTGATTTTGACCAGTTGTATCTGACCTATCATTATTGGTGCGGTTGCCTTTGCCTCGAACCCTGAGCTTAGCTTTGCCGCGTTGGATGCCGCGGCAACAACGCTTGGTTCCTCGAGCGCGAACGGAACAAGCACTTCTTTCCCGTTCACGGCAAAATTTGTTGCGATGCCGAGCGGCAATGGAAATGTGGAGTAAACGTTTTCAATCATCCTGTTGGCTGTCTCGAAATCGAGGGCACCATATTTTTTGAGGGCCTGCATTTCTTCCTCGGAGAGCTCGGCGAATTCCTTTATTGCCTCGAGGCGCTCGCTCAAAGTTTTTTCGTAGAATTTCGGGATTTTTGAGGTTTTCATGTGTAACGCCGACTTTTGTGGAATGTTGTTTGCGCATTTTGGGGAGTTGGATGGAAAAATATGAAAAAATCAATTGTGCGTGGCCAGGTATTCGCGCACTATGCGTGCCCTCGTCCTTCTCTTTATTTCCGCAACCTTGAGCATTTCGAGTGTTTTCATTTGATTCGCTTCCAAGGGTTGTGGGAAAAGCAATATATAAAGGTTTCGACTTTCAACGCCTTTCTTTAGTACGATTGCCGTAACTATTCGCGGGTTTTTTTGGGGTTTTTTACAGCCAAGAGCACATTTTTGCCTTTTATTAGCTCTGCCTTATTTTTGACCCTGAAGCGCTTCTGGCCGTCCAGAATGAGTGTGGGCTTGATTTTTTCGAAGCCTGTTATGCTTACTTTTTCGTGGTCATTAATTATTAGGGGCCTGTGGCTCCGGTCAATTATTACCGGGTTGATGCTCACCACCACAAAAACCTTGGCGTTGCCCCTTATAATGGGGCCGCCTGCGCTTAGGGAATGTGCCGTGCTCCCGGTGGGTGTGGCAACTATGAGGCCGTCTCCGGCTTCGCGCCTTGTTTCAGCGCCTATTGACAGCGAGTATTTTAGTATTCTTCCGGGCGTGCTCGGAACCAACAGCGCCTCATTGAGTGCTTCTCCGCAGGTTTTTCCGTCGGCCTTTGCGAGTATCCTTGTGCGTTCCTGGATTGAGTAGTTTCCTTTCACTATTGCCTCAACTGCCTGTTCCGCCTCAAAGTGCTGGTACGCACTCAGGAATCCGCGGTTGCCGCAGTTTATTTCCATTACGGGGATTCTTTTTTTGAGGTCGCGGAAAACCTGTAGCAATGTTCCGTCACCGCCGAATGAAAGCACGAGGCCGCAGTCAAAAGATGAAATGTTTTTCGCGTTTTTTCCTTTGCCGAAGAGTGCCCTGTCTGTAATGACTTTCACTTTTTTCTTGCCGAGCATTTCGGCAAAGAGCTTCGCTGTTTCCAGTGCCAGGGCATTCTGCTTCCTGCCGGTTATTCCTATGGTTATTTTTTCCTTGGTTTTCACATCAAGAATTACAACCAAAAACCGTTAAAAGCACTATTCAGGCCGCGATTTTCAGAGGCCTTCTCAGCTTTAACCGTCAACTGAATCCCCGTTAGGGGATCGGGTTGTTCAGCTTTAAAAACATTATTGAGGCTAATTTTAGCATTTGCCAAGGTGAGCGTTCGTATGGTTTCGAAGTACGTTTTCATGTTTGATGAGTCGAAGAACCCTAATTCGGAAGAAGCTGCTTTCATTCTCGGGAACAAGGGGGCGCAGCTCGCGGAAATGACGCGCGCGGGATTGAATGTCCCTTTTGGATTTACTGTTACTACACAGGCCTGCAACGAGTATTATAGTGCGGGCAAAAAGTGGCCCCACGGATTGGAAACACAAGTGAAGGAAGCGCTTGCTTCGCTTGAAAAGAAAATGGGCAAGAAGCTTGGGGATTCCAAAAATCCTTTGTTTGTTTCGGTGCGTTCGGGCTCTTATGTTTCGATGCCGGGAATGATGGATACTGTTTTGAATCTCGGAATGAGTGATGAGAGCGTTGTGGCGTTCGCAAAAAAAACCGGCAATGAAAGGCCAGCTTGGGATTCTTACAGGCGTTTCATCAACATGTTCGGGGATGTTGTAATGGGTGTTCCGCACTCGGAATTCGAGGCGATTTTGGGCAAAGTCAAGGAGAAGGCCGGCGCAAAGCAGGACACGGATTTGAAGACGAAGGATTTGAAAGAGGTTGTTGAAAAGTACAAGGAGCTCGTGAAGAAGGAGAAGGGCCATTCTTTTCCGCAGGGCCCTTGGGAGCAGCTTGAAATGGGAATCAATGCGGTTTTCGCTTCGTGGAATTCTTCAAGGGCTGTGAGTTACAGGCGCATAAACAAGTTGCGCGGCGATGCGGGAACCGCGGTTAATGTCCAGGCAATGGTTTTCGGGAACATGGGGGATGATTCCGGGACAGGCGTCGCTTTCACCAGGAATCCGGCAA
The DNA here is from genome assembly GCA_038046625.1 of archaeon. Taxonomy (GTDB): domain Archaea; phylum Iainarchaeota; class Iainarchaeia; order Iainarchaeales; family Iainarchaeaceae; genus Iainarchaeum. The sequence continues at coordinate 3,522 of JBBSVV010000044.1, forward strand.
CGGGAGAGAAGGAGCATTACGGCGAGTTTTTGGTGAATGCGCAGGGCGAGGATGTTGTTGCGGGAATAAGGACTCCGAGGCCTATCGATGACATGAAGAAAACCCATCCGCTTGTTTACGGGGAACTTTTGGAAATTTATGAGAAGCTCGAGAAGCATTACAGGGATATGCAGGATTTCGAATTCACTTTCGAAAAGGGAAAGCTCTACATGCTCCAGACGCGGTCGGGAAAACGGACTGCACAGGCCGCGGTGAAGATTGCAGTTGACATGGATAAGGAGAAGCTTATTTCAAGGGAAGAGGCTGTCATGCGCGTGAAGCCGGAACAATTGGACCAATTATTGCACAAGCAGCTCGACCCGAAGGCAAAGGAATCCGGAGAATTAATTGCGAAGGGAATTGCTGCGTCTCCCGGGGCTGCTGTCGGAAAAATTGTTTTCACTGCGGGGCGGGCAACAGAATTGTTTGATTTGGGCGAGAAAGTTATTCTTGTCAGGAATGAAACTTCTCCGGAGGACATTGAGGGAATGCATGTTGCGCAGGGAATCCTTACTGCGCGCGGGGGCAAGACAAGTCACGCTGCCGTCGTCGCTCGCGGAATGGGAAAGTGCTGTGTAGCCGGTTGCGAGGAAATCCGCGTTGATGAAGAGGCGAAAACATTGGGAATCCCGAAAAAGAACCTTGTTCTCAAGGAGCTTGAATTCATTGCGCTTGACGGGGGCGCGGGAGAGGTTTTCAGGGGCCGGTTGCCTCTTGTTGAGCCGAAGGTTTCAGGGGACTTCGCAACTTTAATGGATTGGGCTGATTCTTTCAGGACAATCGGAATCAGGGCCAATGCGGATACTCCGAAGGACAGTCAAGTAGCTCGCGATTTTGGCGCGGAAGGAATAGGCCTTTGCCGCACTGAACACATGTTTTTCGAGGGCGGGAGAATCAAGGCCATAAGGCAGATGATTATTGCACAGGACGAGCAAGGGAGAAGAAAAGCACTCGCAAAATTATTGCCGTACCAAAGGGAAGACTTTGAAGGAATTTTCAAGGTAATGGATGGCCTTCCTGTAATCATAAGGCTTTTGGATCCGCCTCTGCATGAGTTTTTGCCGAAAGAGGAAGAGGACATGCAGGAGCTTGCAAAAGAATTGAATGTGCACATTTCAAAAGTGAGGCAGATTTCTGAATCATTGCATGAATTCAACCCCATGCTTGGCCATAGGGGATGCAGGCTTGGAATCACTTATCCCGAGATTACGGAGATGCAGGCAACCGCGATTTTCGAGGCGGCATTGAATGTCCGGAAGAAGAATGTGAAGGCGCTTCCTGAAATCGAGATTCCCTTGGTCGGGAACGTGAAGGAGTTTTTGGCGCAGAAAGAAATAATTGAAATGGTTGCGGAAAAACTGAAGGTTAAGGGAAAGCTGCATTACAAAATAGGCACGATGGCCGAGGTTCCGCGCGCATGCGTCATTGCTTCGGAGCTCGCGAAGGAGGTGGATTTCATTTCCTTCGGCACAAACGATTTGACGCAAACCACTTTGGGATTTTCGAGGGATGATGCGGGAAAATTCATCCAGATTTATCTGGAGAAAGGGATTCTGAAGGATGATCCTTTCCAGACCATTGACCAGGAAGGCGTGGGAAAATTAATGATTCAATGCGTCGAGGCCGCGCGCAAAGTCAAGCCCACAATTGACATCGGGATTTGCGGCGAACATGGAGGCGATCCCGCTTCGGTTGAGTTCTGCCACCGCATCGGCCTGAGCAATGTTTCATGCTCACCTTTCAGGGTTCCGATTGCGAGACTTGCGGCGGCGCAGGCCGCGTTGAGGGGAAAGAAGCGTTAAGCGGTTGAAGGCCCATAGCCCCTTGGGGGCGTGGTTCTCTCTTCGGCCTTTTTAGTTTCTATAAGCCTGTCTATATAATAAAGCGCACTTGCATGCAGCCTGTTTGTTTCCGTATTCTGGTAGTTCAGCCGGTCGTTCAGCCACTCGTTCAGCGACTTATGGCCATAACCCAAACTGGCATCCATATTTCTTCTATAAGTTTTCCTGTTTCCAAGCAATTCCGCATCCCAGCGGCTCACAATGCCTGGCCTGACTATGAACTCGAGTTGCCTCACGCTTGATTCCGGCATAGAAGCCCATTGAACTTTTGTCAATTGCGACTTCGCGTCTTCAAAACTCATTAAACCCATGTTTCCCCAGCCCCTTGACCTTTCAGCCGCAACATACCGGTACTCTTTAGGATTAATATTTACCCGTTCGCCTGTTTCGTCTCCTGGAGTTGTTCGCCTTATCCTCCTAAGAACTGCAGCAACAGGAGATTCGGTCCTTACGTAAACAGGTTTTTCTTTTAAGTATCTTGGAGGAATCGCAGTTGGATCAATCTGCCTTCTTACGCCGCGAAAAGGATTGATTCCCGCAAGTCCGGAAAGTATTCTTCCTGCCAAAGTTCTGCTTGGTTGTGTTGTTCCCTGAGTGATTGGTTCTGTTGGTGTGGGCCTGGTTGCGGCGGCTGCGCTTTCAGCAGCATGCCTTTGCCTTGTCTGCTGAGCCCGAAACGGCATCCTGCCGGTAACCTGATTTTCTACTATAGCTTCACCAGGCAAAATATTTTCTGGCGGGAGTGGCTGTCGGATACTTTCAAAATATTTTCTTCTTTGCCGAACTCTTTTTTGTATTGCGTTAAGCCGCTTTTCGTTTATTTCTCTCCTCGCAAACATTGCGCCTGCCCTGTTTTCAATGTCCGTAAGCCTTTGTAGCACGGTTCTTCTTTGTTCTG
>JBBSVV010000044.1:6399-11483 GCA_038046625.1 archaeon
CCTGCCCTGTTTTCAATGTCCGTAAGCCTTTGTAGCACGGTTCTTCTTTGTTCTGGCCTTGTGAGTGCTGTTGTTTCCGGTGCGGGCGGATTTTGTGGAGCCCGCGTAGTGCCCCCCCTTAACTCCGGTGGAACTCTTGCGGCAGCTTCGCGCTGAAGTTGGTTTCTTGTTTCTTGTGCGGCTTTTTGTTGCCTTAATTCTTTTACTCCCGACTCGGCAAGTGTTCTTGCACCCCCAAGCCGCTGTTCCGCCAAAGCCGTCCTTTGTGAAAGGCCCTCATTGAGCTTCAGTACGCGCCTTATTCCCCGCCTGGCCTGTTTCAAGCCGGCTCTCTTGCCCGATGCAACCCGGCTTATTTCCCCTCTTGACTTTCTTGCTTTTTCAAGTTCGATTCCGAGTCCGCGTATTTTTTTGCTCGCCCTTTTGCTTTCTGCGCTTTTTGCGGCAAAAGACCTGTTAGCGCTTTCCAATTCCTGTGTTCTGGCTTGCAAATCTGTTTGGGCTCTGTGCAATAATTCGCGTGTCTGCCCAAGCTGAGTTTCAAGCGGCCCCATTTGTGTGGCTTGAATTCTTATTTGATTTGCAAGCACATTGCTTTCACCTTGGAGCTGTTCCAGCCTGGCTTCTAATTGTTCATGCGCAGCAGTAGAAACAACTTTTTCGAGTTGCGCCCTCAACTCGCGTTCTGTTCTTCTTTGCGCTTCAAGCTGTCTCTTTGCATCGCCATTTTCTTTAAAGAGTTGCTTATACGCGTCATCTAATTGATTAAGCTTCGGCCGCAGCAAATCTAGTTCCCGCCTTGCCAATAACCTCTCTTGGATAAGCTTCTTGGCGGATTCGTCTCTGCTATTTTGCCTCCCGGCTCTCCTGTTCGTGAGTTCATTGACTGTGAGCTTGAGCCTCTCTTCAGATTTTTGCAACAGCTCATTCAATCCCTGAATTTGCGAATTCAGTCTGTTGACCTGTGTTTGAAGGTTGAGTGCACTAGTACTGGCAGCATTTCCGGCGGCGCGCTCCTTCCTGAGCTGAAGGCTGAGGTTGCGCACCCGCCTTGTCCTCTCGGCAAAGCGTAATGCCGCCTTGCCTGTTTTTCTGACTGCATTTGAAACGGCTGTTCTCGTCGCTTTCCACGCTACGAGTTTAGGCTGTGCGGGCTTTGAAACAGGGGTTGGTTTTGGCGCCGTTGTTGCAGGCTTTGGTGCGGTAACTGGTTTTCTTGATGGGGCACTTGTCGGCGCAGTTCCCGATTTTTTTAATCTTCTGCCGATGGCCTTGAAGGCTGCCTGCCCTGCCAGGCCTATGAGCTTTGGAGTGTTTTTGGCTACTCCGGACAATCCTATTGCAAGAGTGGCGCGCCTGCTCAAAGTTCCTTTTGTCCCTGGCGGAACCAGCCTTGGATTCGTAGGTCTTGCTGCTCTGGGTCTTTTACCCGGCGGCATTTCCAATCACCCGAAAAGTCCCGCAAAGAAATTCACGGCTTTGCTTATTATCCCTATCACATTCGTTGAAACGTTTACGGAAGCCTGCTTTATGAAGCCCCCGATATTGAGGCCTTTGTATTTTATTTCTCCGGAATTCATTGCTTCGATGAATTCATCAAACGACTTTTCCGAATCCATTAGGCGGCTGATTGTTTTTTCGGCGAGGCGGATTTCGATTGCGGCTTCGTTCCGCGCGCCTTTATGCAGCCCCTTCAGCCTGTTTTTTTCCGTGATTGCATAATAATCCTGCGTGGTTCCGTCATTGTAGGTTATGTAAATGTTTATTTTGTCGGAGCCGAACATTTCAAAGAGTTGGTCGGGAACGTTTTTCGTGTTCAGGTTTATGATATCTACATACTGTGATTTGAGGTTTCCATTATCAAAGTAAGAATCAACGCTCTGCCTGTCGTGCGCGAGCACCGCAAATCCTGAATTGTTCGCTGCTCCACGCGGAGTAAGCATAACCGCGGCAGTTCCTATAACCAAGATTACTGCAATGAGAACGTGGAATGAATTAGCCATAATAACTAAGAATTGGTTTGGCTGTATAAAAAACCATCATTTATGTAGAAGTTTTGGTGTGTTTCCGGATTTCTAGCCGGTTTTGCGGAGCTGTTCCTTTATCTTTTCGTTGAGCTTCAGCAGGAATTCTTCCTTATTTTTTTCCTCGAGCTTCAAACCCGCGGCGATTGAATTGTGCACCACCAAGCCGTTTGCCACGAAATTTTTTGTTTCCGGAATAGACAAATCAATTAGCGGCAAGGTGTTTTCTGAAACGGTTTTTCCCTTTATTTCATAAAATGTCAAAAATTCGCTTTGGAGGAAGCCGCTCAAGAAGAGTATTTTTTGCACGGCCGTCTCGCCAATCCTGACACGGTTGTTCAGCATGGGCTCTAAATAGTTTTTCTCAAGCATGTGAAAACCCATCCTTTTGGATCCGGTTCTGGAATAAAGAATGCCATAGTCAAATATTCCCCTTGGTATGGCATTGTCTATTATGAATCTCCTCATCTGCTTATAAGTAAATGGCGATAGGAATGCGGTATTTCGTTTTTTTACGGATTGCTTTTGAATGATTGTGGCGAGTTTAAATTGCTTTTTGCTGTTTTGAGTAAAGCCGATCTTCTCATTAAATAATTTCAGCGAATAGAAATCCGTGACATCAAGCCTGTATGATTTCCGTTTATTCCATTTTGCTTGTTTTTGTGATTTTGTTTCCCTGACATTCGACTTTATTCCGAACCGAAGGAGCAGCAGCTGAACAGTGCGCAACAGGCGCTCGTCAACCATGTCAAGGTGCACGAATCTGGCATAAGCACCACCGTCGGCATCAAACAAACCGCGTATATAGCAGGCTAACACTTCGTTTTTAGTCACCATTATTTTTTCAGGTGCCCTTAGGCTACCGGATAACAGCGCTGTTTCTGGAAAGTTGAGTTTCATGAATCTGCACAAATCCGCGGAATATGCCCTGATTTTTTTATAAGAGCCCTCATCAATAACCTGCACCCCGAGACCGAAATTTTCCCGGATAACTTCTTTGAAATATGAGATGATTGCCAAGTCCGGTTCTTTGCATTCTATCCTTTTTTTGTCTATGTAGCCATCACCCTGAATGTACCCTGCAAGCCATGCCAGGCTATCATTCAGAATTTCTGCTTTACATTCAAACTTTTTTTCAGCAAATTTATCTAAAAACTTTTTTTTTGGAATGCAGAACATGCCGAGGAGTTCGACCAGCCTGCTTTCCAATATTCTGTGGCTATAGAGGTTTTCCAAGTCCGCAAAATGGTGAATTTTTTGCATTGTTGCGGATTGCGCCAGTAATTGGTTTCTAGTGAATCCGTGCTTTACCCGTGCGGCCTTTAAACGCAAAATTCCGGCTTCCTTTAGATAAACATGCGGGTCATTTGAAAGCGCGACATCCATCCCTTTGAAATTTATCTTCTTTAACCCTAAAATGAAGTCGCCAGCCTTCAAATTTCCTGCTTTTGCCTCGGTTATTCCGAAGTTTTCGAATTTAAAGAATCTGTGGTCTTCGGAGGATTTTATTTCAAATAGTACGGTTTTTATTGAAACTATTTTCTCCTTTTCATTGGCAAAAGCGGCCTTGCAACATGAGTTTGCCAAGGAAGTTCCAGTGCTGCTCAGTACAATGTCTCCACCGGTTATTTCCTTAATTGGGGCAATTACGCCGTTTTCTTTTTGAACCAGAGTTTCCGGGTGTAGGCAATGCCCTCCGCCCTCGTTGCCCTCCCCAAATTGCGAGCACACTTCGCGGAAAGCGTTCCCGAGGTTTAGGCCTTGCCGCACGAGCTCTTTTGTTGCGCGGCCGCTGATTTTCAGCGAGCCATCCTCGTTCAAAGCAATTGCAATTATGGGTTTGGTTGTCTGCACTATGCCGGAGCCGTAAAGCATGCCCGCTACAATGCCGACAATTGATTCCTTGATTTCTTTTCCCGCGTCGAAGTAATAATATTGTTCTTCCTCCTTCACGCCGTTTTTTGTCACGTATTCTATGCCCTGCCTGAGCTGCCTGCGGTGCTCCTGCATGAGTGCCATTGCTTCGGCAAATTTTTCTTTGCGGTCGCCGAGGCATACTTCAATAGCAATATCAGCCCGGCCGTTCCTCCCGCATGCATTCAAAAGCGTTGAGAATTCTTTTGCCTCGCTCGTGGGCGAGTGAATTTCTTCCCGCGGGAACGAGTAAACTTCTCCGAAGAGCTCCTTTATTTTCCATTCTGGAACATTGAATTTGCCCAGATGGAGAATGAGCGCGGTTGCAAGGTTTTTTTTCTCCTGTTCCGCGAGATCAATGTAGGTTCTCCATTGCCCGCCATTCTTCAGGGCAATGCTGTTTTCCACAAGGAATTTTTTGGCGTTCTCCTCGTTCGCGGTTATTTCTGGAAGCATTGGCGAGGTGCTGTACATCAAAAACTGCACGAGCGGCCTCGAAACCCTGCCATATAAGCGCAGGTCTTTTTCAATTTTCACGAACCCGCTTTTTGCCCCTTCTTCCGCTATTTTGGCATTCAGGCCTTCGAACTTTCCGTTGTAGTCCTGCACATCCCCAACTGCGCCAACCAAAGCCAATGGAACCAAATCAATGTTTTTGGAATCAAGTGTTTTTGCGAATAAATAAGCTATTCCTGATGCGGAAATTTCGTTGCCTCCGTTGATTCCGTAATCGAACGGCGAGAAATGATTCGGGTGTTGGAAGCTTGTTTTCTGGTGGTGGTCGAAAACAAAGAGGTTTTCCCCGAAGCTTTCCTTCAGATATTCGAGCTGCCCCGAGCCGAAGTCGCAGAAAACATGGTTTTTGCCGAGGCCTTTTATTTCCGGAATGTTTTCCCTGTACAGCTGCTTTATCCACATGCGGGAAACTTTTTTGCCGAGCCGTTTGAGGCAGCTGAACATTATTGCTCCGGAGGAGCAGCCGTCGGCATCGTAATGGTGCACAACGACAAAGTCATCGCGTTTGCGGATTTCTTCCGCGATTTCGCTCATTTTTTCCTGCCACTGCATGAAACAATTTCGCAGTGAGGTTCTTTTAATCCGTTTTCAGGCGTGGTTGCCGCTGCGGAGCAACAGTTTCGTCTGTTG
>JBBSVV010000045.1:0-9120 GCA_038046625.1 archaeon
TGGTTGTTTTTTCTATTTTCATGTTGTCTTTGGGAATCGTGCATGCAATGTTCTCGACGTAAAAGTCCCACCTGTAGCTTGTTTCCAGTTTTCCGTCGGAAACTATTACTTTTGCGTCGTGCTGCCCCGAGGCGCCGTAGCCGGCCTCATACAAGTACTTGCTTTCTTTTGTTCCCCTTATTTTCCTGTCAATGTACCACGTGTACTCAAGCGCATCATTGTCGGGGTCCCGCGCCTCAACCGAAAATTCGATGCTCTTTCCTTCCTTCATGTCGAATTTTTTTTCGGGAGAGGTTTTGGTTATTATGGGTGCGTTGTTCCCTGTTTCTTTAGGTGCCGGGACTTCCGATGCGGTTTCCCCTTCTTGGGGGTTTCCTGATGTGGTTTCCTGTGTCGCATCATTGGTGCTTTCCGGTGCCGAATTGTTTTCCTGCGGGGTTTCATTTGCAATTCCATCGCCTTCTTCAGGTGTCCGGTTTTCCTCGTTTTTTGGGCTTGTTTCCGTTGCAGTTGTAGGCGCGGCTCCCGTGTTTTCCGGGTTTTCTGTTGCCTGCGCATTTGCCTGTGTTTCATCCGCCTTTTGGCTTTCGAGCGCAACCAGGCCGGTTGTTTGCTGCAAACCGGCTGAATTGACGAGGAGCACTAAAAGAACAATAAGCACTATTGATAGCACTGCCGTGCTGACAACCCAAAATTGCTTTGTTTCCATTATTCCTTTTGCCGGTTGGGTTGTTTGTGCCGCTTCTTTTGCCGTTTGTTTCCTGCCCGCTTTTTTTTGGTCCATTGCGTGTTTCACCTTTCGATTAAAGCCAGTTTTTCTTTCTTGGGAGTTTCTTCGCGGCTTATGAGTTCCGCGATTTTTTCCGCGAGGTTTTGCGTGTAAAAGAGGTCGTACTGGGATTTCAGCAAACCCTGCCTCGTGAGCGCAATCAGGCTTTCAGCTGTTTCTTCTCTGCCTAGCTTGAGTTCCTTGGAGATTTGCTGTGCGCTGCGTATCCCGTTTTCGTGCACGTGCTTGGCTATCCTCGCCTGCTCCAAAGTGATTCTGCGTTCAAACGCGAGCCTGAAGAGTGCCGCGTCAAGTATTTTGGTTTCCACTGTATGCCCCCCGCTTAAAATTTTTTGCGAATCCCGCATTTTGTTCTCAACTCGCCTGCGAATTTTTCTGCCGAAAGGCAATCCCGTCAACGCAGCCCCTCACGGGGCTGGGTTGTGCCGCTGTGACCCCCGCCTTGCGGCGGGGGCAGCGAGCAGAGACCGCCAATTGGCATTGATCAATCCGCATTCAGAATCCTGTTGCGGCGCCTAATATACCTGCGGTTGATTTGCAATCAACCAAAAAGTTGATTTTGCGGAACAGAGTTTCATTATATTTCTTTTATTTATGCCGGTTTTTTTGCTGAAAAAGCTTTTAAATACGTTTGAATACAATGTATTCTGGAGTGTTTTTGCATGCATGTCACAACCGTGAGGTTTGAGGATAAGGAGCTGGTTGAATTGAAGAGCCTGGCCAGTGAGCTTAACTTTGACCAGTCAACGGTATTGAAGCAGGCTTTGAGGAAAGGGGTCAGGGCGATGCGTTTGGAGCTTGCTTTGGAGAAGTATGCGAAAAATGAGCTTACCATGGGCGAGGCTGCGAAGCTCTCCAAATTGTCCATTTGGCAGTTCATGGACGAATTGAAAAGGCATAATATCCAGATGCAGTATTCCGAAGAGGATTTGCGCGAGGATTTGGAAACCCTGAAGGAATTTGAATGAATGCCGTTTCGGATTCTTCTCCGCTGATTTTTTTCATGAAACTTGGGCGCCTCGATTTGCTCGGCAAACTGTTCGGGAAAGTTTTGGTTCCGAAGCAGGTGCTTGCGGAAATAGGGGTGAGGGAGGGCGCTGCGCACACCATTGAAAAGTGCCTGTTTGCTGAAATAAAGCCTGTTAGAGTGAAGAGCCGCCTTTTTCTTGGCTCAGGTGAAACCGCGGTGATTTTGCTTGCTGTTCAAACAAAGGTAAGAATCGTTCTTCTTGATGACAAAAAGGCGAGAACTGCGGCAAAAGCTTTTGGGCTGAAGCCATTGGGGACAATCGGGGTGCTTGCCATGGCGCTGCAGAGGAAGCTGATAACAAAAAAAGAATATTTGGCGCTGCTGGAACTGCTGATTGAAAACGGCTTCAGGATGGGCATTGAGTTGTACGCGCTGGCCAGAAAGCAGGCCGGGAACGGGGAAAAATAGCCGTGTCGAAGCCCAACAAGGAAAAGCCGCCTTCCGAAATGTTAGGCGCGGCCAAGGGAACCAGGCCTTCCAGGGGAGAGGAGAAGGACAGGCATTTCAAAAATTTGCGCAGATAACAAGGAAATAGTGTGAGGCTTAGTTGTTCCGCCATTTTGCGGCATCAATGAAATAGCTATTCTGCTTTATTTCCGCACCGGCAAAGTGGTTTGGGCTTGTTTTTTAAGCAAGCAAATGCTTTTTATTTCAGGTGATGCAATATGTCTTTCAGTGGTTCAATGAGTGATGTAGTTACAATCCCAAAGAAGAAGTATGCTGAATTGCTCAGGAAGGCCAGGAAGCTGGACAGCTTAGTTGATTCTGAAGGCCTTTCCGGGAGCGAGCTTGCGAGAATCGAATCCGCCAAAAAAACCCCTTTGTTGAGCGAAGAGGAATTCGGTTCCCGGAGTGGCTAATTGATGTTTCAGCTGCTTTTCAGGAAAGCGTTTCAAAAGTCATTCAGCAAACTCCAGAAGCTGGATCAGGAGAGGCTGAGGAAAAAAGTGTGGGCATTAAAAGACGATTATTTGCTTGGAAAGAAACTCGTTGGTTATCCTTACTGGTCTTTGAGGGTCGGCAGGTTCAGGGTAATATATGAGGTGCGGAAGAACGATTCAGAAATAGAAGTGATAGAGCTTTTGGAGAGAAAGCACGATTACAAGGACATTTGATTTTTGGCTAAAAGCGGTTATATGGGCGTAAGCGATTTATTACGGAAGATATTCAATGAGCCTTACACAGTGGCCAGAGACTCTAGATCAGCTTTTTCTTCAGTTGGCTCGGTTAATAATGTTGAAAACAAAACTGAGGTTGTTGAAGAAAAGACCGAGTTTTCCTTTTGGACGATATGGAATGTTTTTCATTGGCTTAAGCTAATAGCTATTTTTCTGTTTTTTCTATATTTTCTTTTTTTGGCGTTTATTTCCGGGTGGAATCCAATGTATTGGGGAGGCCCGTTAGCCATAGTCATAGTATTAGGCTCTTACTTTATCTATTATATTAAAAAAAAAGGGCACATTTGATGTGCTGATTATTCCACAATTATTCTCGCGTCAACCGCCTTCACGCCTTCGGAAGTCGCTATGAGCGGGTTCAAATCCAGTTCCTGCACCTGCTTTTCCTTCTGCATCAGCTTGCTTACCTTGAGTATTGCCTCCTCGATTGCCTTCAAATCAACTCCGCGCTTTTCGCGCGCGCCCCTGAGTATTGGATATGACTTGAGGCTCTGCACCATTTCGCGCGCGTCGCTCTTTTTGAGCGGGCAAATGCCGATATTATAATCCTTGAAAACCTCCACATAGATTCCGCCCAAACCAAAGAGCACCGTGGGGCCGAACTGCACATCCCTTTTACCGCCAATGATTACTTCCTTTCCGTGGAGCATTTCCTGCACCAGAACCCCTTCGAATCCCCTGAGTTTGCGCATTTCAGTGAATTCTTTTTTGGCTTCGTTCGGGTTCGCGATGTTGATTTTGACTCCGCCCGAATCGGTTTTGTGCGAGATTTTCGGGGAAATTATTTTCATTGCAACCGGAAACCCCATTTTTGAGCAGGCTTTTCCGAGTTCCGCTTCATTGCGCGCGGTCGCATATTCCGCGAACTCTATCCCGTATTTTTTTGCGAGTTCGATTGATTCGGGCAGGGATAGGGTGCGCATGGAAGATATTTGTCCGAACTATAATTTAAGTTTTTTGCAGAACTCCAATATCCCGTATTTTCGCATTTCCGAGAGCTTTTTGAAGTCCGAGTCTTCAGTAACGATTTCTGGGAGGTTCTTGGTTTTCATTGCGCCGCAGTGAACGGCATCTCTCGGTTTCATTCCTCTTTTCACGTATTCAATTGCGGCCGACAAAGCCCCTTTTTCCAAGCCAATCATTTCCATGTTTGCGAGCTGCAGGAAGCTTTCCCCGGCCTCAACAGCTTCTTGCCTGCCCTTTTCTTTCCACACAACGAACATTATTTCCTCGAAAGATACCGGGGCTGTTGCGCCGTAAAACACTCCGTTTTCCATTGCCTTGAGGAGTTTGCGTGCCGCCTCTCCTTTTGTCCCTGTGTCGAGGATAGAGTATATGAACACATTCGAGTCAAGGTAGTATTTCATGTGAACCGGGTTTTTGGGTAGTTTTCCTGGAATTCTTTCTCATATTTTTTGATGTTTACAATTGTTTTTTTGCCGGAAAAGGCTATCCTCCTGAAAACTTCCACCGGGTCGCTCTTTTGGCGCGTTATGAGTATGCCCTCCGTGCTGTCCCTCAGCACGACTTTCCCGCTTGGCTCTATGCCGTGTTCCTGCCTCAGGATTTTTGGTATCAGGACCTGCCCCTTTGGGCCGACTTTGGCAATCACTTCAATCATAGTTATACCTGTAGTAATACTTTGTTTAACCATTATTTATACTTTTTGTTTTTTCCGCGGAAACCAAAGGTTTTTAACCGTTGAACACCTCATTTTGTTCTGTTTCTCATGGTCAAGATTACTTTCAAGGGCGCCTCGCAGGAAGTGGGCAGGAGCGCTTTTCTCGTTGATGACGGCGACAAAATCCTTTTGGATTATGGCGTCAAACTGACTCCGCATGGTTTGGAGTATCCCCTGCCTATTGACACCAACCTGAATGCGGCAATAATTTCGCACGCGCATCTAGACCACACGGGAAATTTGCCTCACTTGTTTCGCGAAACCGATTGCCTGGTTTACATGACCCCGCCTACCCTTGGGATTGCGAAAATCCTGTGGTTTGACACTTTGAAGATTGCGGGCCTCGAGGGAATGGATGCGAATTTCACGCGCGACGAGATAGGCAACACCGAGAAATTCACTTTTCCTATCCGTTATGGCAAGCACATGGACATCACCGACCGAACCTCAATGGTTTTTCATGACGCCGGGCACATTGTGGGCTCCGCCTTGACGGAGCTGCGCATGAGGAAAAAGACCCTTGTTTACACCGGCGATTTCCGTTATACTGAAACCAGGCTTCATGGGCCCGCGCAGTTCGAAAAAATAAAGGAGTGCGATTATTTGATTACCGAGAGCACTTATGGTTGTCTTGTCGGGGATTCAAAAATTTCCATGCTTGGCGGAACCGAAGTCCCTATAAGGGATGTTGCCGAAGGATTTATGGTTAAATCACTTGGCAGGGAATCGAATCTAGGTGATTTTCTTGTGACAAGAAAATGGAGACACACGTATGAAGGTAACCTATACACTTTCATTACCGAGTCCAACAAAAAAGTAACCGTGACAAGAAACCATCCTATGTTTGTGAAGGGGAAGGGCGCCATAAAGATAAAAAGTGCTTTTGAGGTTTTGGAAGGTGACTTGGTGCCAGTAGTCAACAAAACCACTGATTCTGTTGAAAATGTGTCTTTCTTGCACTTGCATGAATTGAAGTGCAGTAATTCTGTTTTTGTGAGGCTTGACAAAATTTTTTTGGCCTTGCTGAGAGAAAAGATAGGCAAATCGCACACGAGCCTTTCCCGGATCCTCGGAATCCCCGAACCTACTTTGAAGGATTATTTCAAGTCGGGCCAGAGAAAAAACAAATTTTATTTTATGCCTTTGGAAATTGCCAAGAGGCTTTCTGTCATGGCCGGAGTTTCTTTTGACGCGCTTGAGGCTAACGTGACTCACTTGAAGGGCAAGAACAGCAAAATTGTTTTTGCAAACGTTTTCCCGTTGAAAAAGGATTACTTACTTGCAAAGCTTTTGGCCAAGAGTTTTGGCGACGGCCACGTAAAAGTCAGGCAAATGTATTTTGACTATAGGAATATTTCGAAAGAACTCCTTGGAGAGGCCGTCAAGTATGCGTGTTTGCTTGGTTTTAATCCCGTGAAAGGCTCTTCTGACAGGCTTTATTTCCCTTTTTTGGGAGTAATACTGCATACTTTAGGTTGTCCTCAAAGAAAGGTTACCGAGAAAATGTATGTGCCTTCCTGGATAAAGAACGGTTCGAGTGATGTAAAAGTGTCGTTTTTGCAGGGTTTGTTTGATGATGAGGGGCATGTTTCAAATTATGTTTCCGGTGGCAGGAAACTGAGGAGGGTCATGTTGAAAATGGCAAAGGCACATGCTTTGAAGGAAAATCTTGTAAGTTTTTTTGCCGACCTCAAGCAGATGCTTTTGGATTTGGGGATTAATTCAAGAGTTGATTTTGGTAAAGAGTACGGTGATAAAGAAATGCTTTTATTGGTTATTCAGGGCAAGGTAAACATTGAAAAATTCGCTGGAAAAATAGGTTTTGTGCACGCCAAAAAAAGTGCTGCTCTTTCGGGTGTTTTGAAAACCTCTTGGAACTTTGAACCGCACAGAAATGAAAACTTTGAAAAAATCCTGATTGTAAAGAAAGAATTTACCAGTGGCACCGAAGTTTTTGATTTGACTATAGGCGAGCTTGGCAATTGGGGAAATTTTGTTGCAAATGGCATCATATTGCACAATTCTTCCGATCATCCCGATAGGAAGGAAACCGAGAAAAAGTTTGTCGAATCGGTACAGGAAACGATTGACCGCGGCGGCCACGCGTTGTTGCCTTCTTTTGCTGTGGGGCGAAGCCAGGAGATTATTGATGTTTTGAATGAGTACCACATTGAGGCGCCGATTTATTATGACGGCATGGGCCAGAGGGTGGCGAGAATTTATTTGGAGAACCCCTCTTACCTGAAGAACCCCAAGTTTTTGGCGAAGGCCCTGCAGAAGGTGAATTGGGTGAAGAATGTGAAGATGCGCAAGCACGCATTGAAGGAACCCTCGATTATTGTTTGCACTTCCGGAATGATGCAGGGCGGCTCGGTTTATGCTTACCTGCCCGAGATTTACAATGATGCTTCCTCAAAAATAATGCTTACGGGCTATCAGGTTGACGAAACCCCCGGAAGGATTTTGCTTGAAACAGGCAAATTGAATCTCGAGGGAATTAATGTTACGGTAAAGGCGGGTGTTGAAAGGTACGATTTCAGTGCGCATGCCGGGAAGGACGAGTTGTTCAAGGCCATAAAGAAGCTGAACCCGGAAAAGGTGATTTGCGTGCATGGCGACAAGGAAGTAACCAGGAAGTTCGCGAAATCCATTAAGCAGGATGCCGGCATCGAGGCAATCGTGCCCGAGCTCGGCAAAGAAATAGAATTATAACCTTTAATCGGAACACAATTTTTTGGTTATGCCTGATTTTGCCGCAACTTTAAGGGATTCTTTCGGGGTTTTTGCCGCCCACCCGAAACTTATTGTGCCGAAGCTGATAATTGCGGTCCTTTACAGTTATTTGCTTCTCGTGACCGCAGACCTCTCGCTTCAGGCAGTGCAGAGCCCTTCCGCCGGCCTTTTGGTGCCGTTGCTTTTGACGCTTGTTGCCGTGCTTCTCGTGAATTTTGTTGACATCGGCGCGAGCGCAATGTACTCTTTTTTGGTTGAGGATGCGCGCAAAAAGCGCGGGGTTTCACTGCTCCGTTCATTGAAGGCGTGTTTTCCAAAGGCTTGGGCCATTGTCCCTTCAGTTGTTTTGGTTGAACTGGCTTTCATTGCGCTTACTTTCATTTTGTCGGTTCCTGCCTCGCTTCTTTTTGTGTCGGAATCGGATTACTTCATTGCCTACAGCATTGCTTATGGGCTGCTTTTGCTTGCGGTTGTTTTCTTTTTTTACCTGCTCTATCCTGTTCTTGTTTTTGAAAAGGTTTCAGCTCTCGGCGCATTGAAGCGCTCCTTTTCGCTTTCGCTCGAGAACTGCGCCGGGGTTTCAAAGGCCACTCTTCTGAGTTTTTTCCTTTCCGTGGCTTCATTTGCGGTCGCTTTCCTGATTGAATTGTTTCCGCAGGGCGAGGGCACAATTGTTTTTTGGGTTGTTTTCATTCTTGTGAGGCTTCTTACCGCGTATGTTTACGCTTACCTTTACATCCTCAACCCCGTTTTTTACTTTAATTACGTCAAGGGTGTGGTGGGGAAATGAAGCGTTTTTGCGTGGAGTGCGGAAAGGAAACAATCGGCCTCGTTGATGGCTTGTGTGTGGACTGTTACACAAAGCTCAGGCACGTGCTTGATTTGCCGAGGAGCATTGATGTTGATTTTGACAAGCGGAGTTCCAGGGTAAGGGTTGACGGCAAGTGGGTTGGGCAGTCTGAAACGGCTTTCGTGAAGCTCGTTGAATCCATTGTTGCAAAGGCGGCGAAGGCCAGGGGCGTAACCCCGGATAATTTGTTTGTCGAGCTCTTTCCAAAGGGCGAGGTTACTGTTGCAAAGGTTTCGTTCAACGCGCATCTTGGAAAGGTTGATATTTTTTCCGAGGCGCAGATAACCATTAGGCCGCGTTACACGATTTCTGATGCCTCGATGAAGCTGGCTTCGAATTACCACGAGGCGATTATTCAGCTCCGCTTCATTGAGAATATTCCGCGCGAAGCCCAGAAGCCCGGGTTGAACGAGGTTCTGCGCCTGCTGAAGCGCGGCAAGGAAAAGAACGAGCTTTCAGAGGCCGTTGCAGTGAAGCCGGAAAGAAAGGGCTATGACCTTTATGTGGGCTCGAAGAAGGCCGCGAAGAAGGTTGCGGCTTCGCTTGCGCGCATCCACGAAACCAAGGTGATTCACTCCAGCAAGCTTATTGGGGTTGACCAGAGCGGAAAAACAAAGTACAGGGATTTTTTCTGCGTGAAGATATGATTAATCCGGCCTATTTCTATTGTTGACCTTTCTGCCTCTTTTTCTTTGTTCAATTCTTAGTTTAGGATTCTCCCCAAGATTGAGATCTTCCAGCGATCTTTCCATTCTATTTCGCGTATATGTGTCCCAATTTCTTTCCTTTATCGTCCTTAATGTGACGAGCAATAAAAATTGTTTTACGTTGCAAATTTCCGGGTTGTAATGTGAAAGT
>JBBSVV010000045.1:9220-11717 GCA_038046625.1 archaeon
GTGATGTTGGTTATGAGCAAAGGTATTTTTTCGGATTCGGCGATTTTCTGCGCGATGGGGTCGACCTTTTCGAGGCCGTGGAGAACGACTATTGAGGGCTTCATGTCCGTTGAAAAGCGGCCGATTTTTACCGCGATGAGGGGGCTTCTTCCGGATTCCACGTGCTGGAAAATCAATGCCCTTTCCGGGGTTTTTCCGTACATCTGCATGTACTCGTGCACGGGCACATCGAGAATTACTTTGAGCGAATCTATTATTGTGTACCCGTAAACCTGCGTATCTTTGAGGCGTGCGGGGTTTGCGACGCATTCCGCGCTGATGAGTTCCGCGAATTTTTTTCCGTTCACTGCTTTCGAGAATTCCATTATGTCGAAGGTCTCTGTTTTTGGGGCAAAGTTTTTTTCGAGCTGTTTTTTCACTTTTCCGCCGCGGTTCTTGTCGATTTCAATGAGGCTGTTCACGAGCCTCGCTATTACCCCTATGCCGGGGCTTTTTCTCCTTCCGCCCTCATAATCGGAAATCGTTGAGCTCGAAATTTTGAGCGTTTCCGCCAATTCTGTCTGGCTCACGCCGAATATTTCGCGCCATTTTTTCATTGACGAGCCAGCATCCTTTGAAAGCGCTATTTCCCCGGCTATTTGTGTCGCCAACTGGTCCATGCTATGAATGGCGTTGAACCCAATAAAAATGTTTCGTCAATCGCACTCTTTCAGGCTTGATGAATGACGAAAGCTTTGTTCTGAAAGCAGTGGTTGCTCCAAAAGTGTAAAAACGCTTAAAACTATGATTTTTAAGTATTCTGTAATAAGGGAAGAATAATGGTGGAAGGGAATTTTCATAAAATTTTTTTAGCTGGAAGAGCTAAGAAAATAAGCAGGGAAGTATTGTCAAAAAGTGTTGAAAAAGCAAAAAGTGATAAGTCACTTCCTGAAAAAATGGCCAGGGGGAAGTTAAAAATAGTTATTTTGGCGGATAATAAAAAAGAGGGAATTCCAAAAGAATTCACTATTCACATTCAAAGAAAAATTCAAGAATTGGGCTTCCCATGTTTGCTTGGGACAGATTATTACACTAATATAGAAGAATGTTTTGAGGAAGACGTAGAGGCAGAAATCGGATTAAATAATTTAATTCTTTTGATTAACGGAAAAAAACCCGCGTTAGTAGGGGAATCAAAACTTGCGCGCCTAGTTGAAAAATGGAAAAAGAAGACATTATTTTTCTTTCAATATGGCACATATGATGAATTAAAGGCGTTCGCTGTCAAAAAGCAATTTCCGGTTGATTTTAAATTCCCCATCCCGTATAAGGGCAGGGGGGAATTGGAATCGAAGGTTTTATTTGGAGTTCTACACTGGCATTATTACAAATACAGGCATGAAGATTCTATTTATAAAGAAGGGGTGATAGAAAATGGACAGCAATCTTAAATATCCCAAAATTGTATACACTAGTATGGGGAACGCTACATCGAGATTTGAAGACTTGTTTCTGAATGCGGATAGCCTGCAGATTATGTATTGCTTGGCCGAGAAAAACCCGGATTTAGCTATGAAAGTTATAATTGATAAAACTAAATTAAAGGAAGAAATTGTTACTTCATTAATAACCCAAATGATTTCTAAACAACTTGTAACTTATAACCAAGGGCTAAAAGGATACACGTTAACTGATATTGGTTTAGCCGCGTTATACAACTTTCATAAACAGTATGTTGAAGAAAATTAGAAGTAGGTTAGCCTAATTTTCGGGATTGCATCTTTTATTCGGAAAAAAGCTTGCTTCTAGTGCGTGGCTTTTTTAACATGCTTTTAGAATAAGGCCATGACGAAGTAAGATTTATTAATTCGTTCAGGCTTCATTACTGCATGTTCGGGATAGACAAGTTCAGGCTGGGCATTTTCCTTTTGGGAATGGGCCTGGGCGGCGTGATTACGAGCCTCCCCGCTCCCTTGGATGTTGTGAACCCGTTCCTTTCTGTTGCGCTGCTTTTAATCGGGGTCGTATTCCTTTTGATGGCTTGAGCCCCTAATTGTTTGCGGCAGGCTTTTTTAGTATCCGTGCCATGGCAACCGGAACCACTTTTTCTGCAATGAGGATGTATGCCAGTGCCACTGCATACCCGAGCAGTGTGCCTAAATAAATTCCCAATATGGGGTAGGTCCAGTAAACTACGAAGTAGTAAAACAGCGTTCCAAGGGTGGCCAATGGCGCCGCCCTTATGACTGCTTTTGTGAATTCGATGCCGTGGTCTTTGGTTGAGATGACTGATGTTGAAAAGTATGATGCGGGGAATGCCACTATTATTGCGCCCCAGAGCGGCCCGGCGTATTTTGCCACAATTACTGCCGCAAGAATGATTGTTCCCGCAAATGCCGAGCGCAGCAAAAACTGTTTTTTTCCGCTAGAATTTCTCGCCTTGGCATCGGGGAACTTTTTTACCACAAGTAGGGTAAGTGCGAGCACAAGAATGTAAATTCCCGAGTTAACGTAAATG
>JBBSVV010000045.1:11727-11902 GCA_038046625.1 archaeon
TCGGTGAGGTTTTGTGTGACTGCAAGGGCGGTGGCCGCGAAAAAGATTGCTGTGGCTAGGGCTATGCCCAATAAAATCCCGGTTTTTTCAAAGAAACTGGTGAATGCGATGAGGAACACGAGCCCCATTGCCAAAGTGAGCGGCATTACAGTTGCCGCCTGCACCGCGGCTTCCG
>JBBSVV010000046.1:0-10616 GCA_038046625.1 archaeon
GAAGGAATAGTAGTTGGTGCACACTGTATCTGAAGTGAATCTTCTTTGGATATAATGCCCGGAAATGGCTTTTTTTAGGCTATTCTGGCATTCGCAGCATAGGCATTTATTGGTGAGCCGTGTCTCCATCAAAGCAGCGAAAACCGCCGTAAGGCGGTAAATCCGTCAACGGAAAATGAAGACACCGGGACATGTAATTCAGGTGTGGCTTCATTTTGGGTTGAAAGAGTTGAATTTGTAAATGTCGGCGCATAAACCACGTTCCGGAAGCATGGGTTACTACCCAAGGGTCAGGGCAAAGAAGCACCTGGCTAATTTTACCAGTTATCCGACTATCGAAGGCCCCGCAAAGCCGCTCAATTTTTTTGGTTACAAGGCGGGAATGATAAGCGTTTTCGCAAAGAACGCGCACGAAAAAAGCGTTTCGTTCGGGCAGGACACAACGATGCCCGCAACCGTAATTGAGTGCCCGCCCGTAAAAATTTTCGGCGCGCGCGTGTACGGAAAAACGCATTATGGCCTGAAAGTCCTTGGAGAGGCAACGATTGACAAGGTGGACAAGCATTTCAGGAAAAGGCACGTTTCATTCAAAAAGAAGGGAAAAAAGAAGAAGGAAGAAAAAAAATACGCGGGTTTCGGGGACCTTGAAAAATTCAAGGCTGAGGCGCAAAAAATTGTTCTGCTTGCGGAAATACGGGCTTCTGAAACCGCGTTCGGGAAAAAGAAATCCGACATAGCCGAAATCACTCTCGGGGGCTCTCTGGAGAACCAGTTTGTTTTTGCAAAGGAAAAATTCGGAAAAGAATTGCGCATCACCGATGTCTTCGGGCCGCAGCAATTCATTGATGTCAAGGCAGTTGACAAGGGAAAAGGTTTCCAGGGGCCAGTAAAGAGGTTCGGGGTCAAGGTCCACAGGCCAAAGGCAAAAAAGCACCGTTACGTCGGAAGCATCAGCCCGTGGCACCCTCCTACTGTAATGTGGACGGTCCCGAGGCCGGGGCAAATGGGTTACCAAACGAGAACAGAGCTCAACAAAAGAATTCTCGCCATTGACAATGATGTTTCATTGGTGAATCCTTCGGGCGGGTTCTCGCAGTACGGAATAGTGAAGAGCGAGTATATTGTTGTGCTTGGCTCCATTCCCGGCGCACCGAAAAGGCCGATTTCAATGAGGGTTAACGTGAGGCCGATTGCACTTACCCACAAAAAGTTTACTGACATCAAAATGCCTTTTGGGAACATTGAAGAAAAAAAAACCGCAAAGGAAACCGCGGAGATTGATGCGCAATGAAAGCAACTGTAATGGGTTTGGACGGCAAGAAAGCCCGCGAAATTGAGTTGCCGATGCAGTTCTCCGGGCAGATTGATGCACCGCTCATAAAGCGCGCGGTGCTCGCAATCCAGTCCGCGCAGAAGCAGGCAAAGGCGCCTTACATTTTGGCGGGAAGGGACAACACCGCGGTTTACATTGGCGCAAGGGGAAAGCCGCAGGAGCACCGCACCATAAACACGGAGCACTCCAGGAAACCCAGGATGAAGAACCACCGCGGAATAATTTCGGGGCGCGTCGCGGCGATTCCGGGCGTTGTCGGGGGGCCGAAAGCGCATCCGCCCAAGGTTGGGAAGATTTTAGAGGAAAAAATAAATGCAAAGGAAAAGAAAAAGGCGACCGCGAGCGCGATTGCCGCAACCGCTTCAAAGGAAACGGTAAGGGCAAGGGGCCACGTGTTCGAGGAAAAGGTTTCCTTTCCGATTGTTGTTGAGGCTTCTTTCGAGCAGCTCGAAAAAACCGGAAAGGTGAAGGAAACGCTGGAGAACCTCGGCGTTTGGGTTGACGTTGAAAAGGCGAAAGCCAAGAAGCAATTGCGCGCGGGAAAAGGGAAAAAGCGCGGAAGGAAGTACAAGAAGAGGAAAAGCGTTTTGATTGTTGTCGCGGATTCGCAGAAGCCGTACAGGGCGGCAAGAAACATCGAGGGAGTAGACATTATTTCGGCGAGGAACCTCAATGCGGATTTGCTCGCGCCGGGAGCGGTTCCGGGAAGGCTTACTCTCTGGACCGAGGGCGCATTGAAGGTTCTTTCGGGCGAGAAAAAGGAAATGAAATCAGCGAAAGTTTCTGAAGTTGAAAAAGTTGCGGTTAAGAAAATGGCGAAGGCTACGGCGTGATTCGTGATGGCGGAAAAAAAGGCTGAGCACAAGCATTCTCACGGCGAGAAAGGGCACAAACACGCTCATGAAGAGCATAAGCACGCCCATAAAGAAGAGAAAAAGGTTGAAGCTAAAAAAGAAGTTAAGCAGGAGAAGAAAGCCGAAGAGAAAAAAGCAGAGCCGAAGAAAGAGGTTAAAGGCAAAAAGACGAAAGAGGAAATCGAGGTGGAGCTTGAGAGCCTGAATGTTCTGAAGTATCCTTTGATTACGGAAAAAGCGGTTAACATGATTGAGGCGGAGAACAAACTTGTTTTTGTTGTCGATAACCGCGCAACCAAGGTTACTGTAAAAAAAGCGGTTGAGTCGCTTTACAAGGTGAAAGTCAGGAAAGTCAACATGCTGAAGGACATGAAGGGGAAGAAGCGCGCAATAGTGAGGCTCATGAAGGAATTCAAGGCCGGCAACGTTGCCACAAAACTCGGAGTAATTTGATTGGTGGTTTTGGAATGGGCAAAAGACTGAAGACACAGAGAAGGGGTGCGGGAAGCCCGGTTTACATTGCGACAAAGCACGGAGTCGCGGTTCCGAAATACATTGATTATAATTACACGAAGGAACAGCTTCTCAAAGGTGAAATTGTAGAACTCATTAATGACCCCGCAAGAACCGGAGTGCTCGCAAAAATAAGGTTCGACAACGGGATGGAAGATTACATGATTGCGGCGGAGGGAATTTACACTGGCCAGCGCGTGGAATTCGGCGCAAATGCAGCCCTTGAAGTCGGCAACGTGAAGCACCTGAAGGAGTGCATTGAAGGATGCCCGGTTTTCAACATTGAAATGGCTCCGGGAGACGGCGGAAGCCTCGTGAAAACCTCTGGCGGTTATGCGCTTATACTTACAAAGGAGAAGGGCAAGGCATTGGTTAAGATGCCCTCCGGAAAAATAGTTGAAATGAATGCGAACTGCCGCGCAACAATAGGGTGCGCCGGCGGGGGCGGAAGGAAGGACAAGCCATTCGTGAAGGCAGGGAAGAAATACATTGCAATGAGGGCGCGCCACAAGAAATACCCCACAGTGAGGGGAGTTGCAATGAATGCAGTTGACCACCCGTTCGGCGGAGCGAACCACCACCCGGGAAAATCGAAATCAACATCGAGGCATGCTCCCCCGGGAAGGAAAGTCGGGGACATTGCATCTTCGAGAACGGGAAGGAGAAAGAAGTGACATTCTGTTTGAGGTGTATGCATGGCTAAGGGAGATTTTACTTTCAGGGGAAAAACAATGGAGGAACTCAGGGGCATGAGCGTGCAGGATTTTGCAAAGCTCTGCACTTCGCGCACAAGGAGAACGCTGCGCAAGGGCATTGACGAGCACTTCATGAAGAAAGTGAAGCACGCGCACGAGGTTCTCGCGCAGGGAAAATTCCCAAAGCCAGTGAAGACGCATAACCGCGACATGATTGTCGTTCCCGCAATGGTTGGAATAACGGTTGCGGTTTTCATGGGCAACGGGTTCCAGAATGTCGAGGTAAAGGAAAAAATGCTCGGGCATTACTTTGGGGAATTTGCGTTGACAAGGAAGAGGCTTACACACGGAAAGGCAGGAATCGGGGCTACGAAGAGCTCGACCGCGATAACGGCAAGAGGATGATGAAAAAATGGTGAAGAAAGCGTATCAGGTCCAGCAGAGTTTTGGCCCAAAAAGCGCGAGGGCAATGGTGAAGAACAAGCCGGTTTCCCTGAAGTTCACGCTTGAAATAATTGCGAACGTGAAGGGAAAGCGCCTGGACAAGTCACTCGCGTGGATGCACAGGATCCTGAACCACGAGGAGTTCCTCCCTTTGAGAAGGTACCACAAAAAGGTTGCGCACAGGAAAGGAGAGGCAAAAAGGTTCTCCAAGGCGGGAAGGTATCCGGAGCGCACAGTAAAGGCATTCATAGAGCTCCTGGAGCTCGTGAAGGCGAACGCGGATTACAAGGGCCTTGATTCGGACAATTTGCTGATTGCGCACGCATTCGCGTCACAGGGATTTTCAAGGTCCTCAAACCAGTCACAGGGAAGGATTGCGGGCAAGAGAAGGAAGAGCAAGGCAACGCACATTGAAATTATTGTTACGGAGGCGAAATGATTATATGATTGAAAGGATTTTTATCGAGCAGGGAATGAAAAAGCTTGAGCTGGACAGTTACCTCGCGAAGGAGCTGGACAAAGCAGGTTTCACGAAATCCGAAATCGTGAAGACTCCGTTGGTAACGAGAATCGTGGTTAATGTCACTAGGCCGGGGCTTGCAATCGGAAAGAGCGGAAGCAATATTGCGCAGCTCACCGAAACAATCGAGAAGCGCTTTAAGATAGACAACCCGCAGCTTGAGATAAGGGAAATTGAAAAGCCTGAATTAGACGCGCAGGCGGTTGCAAACAAATTGAAGGCGCTTATTGAGCGCGGATTCTCGTGGAGAAGCGTGGTTTTCAAGACTTTCAGGGACACGCAGGCCGCGGGCGCGCAGGGAATAGAAATTATCGTGAGCGGAAAAATCGCGGGAAAAGGGGACAGGAAAAGGGCGCAGAGGATTGCTTGGGGTTACATGAAAAAGGTCGGGGAACAGGCGAAGCTTGTTGATTATGGCGCGACATCGGCACATCCGAAGGTCGGCGCAATAGGAATCAAAGTCAGGATTGTGAGGCCGGAAACAAAGTTCCCGGACAAAACCAGGATTCAGGATTATGTGAAGAAGATGGAGGAGAACACCGCGGCACTGGAAGCGGCTGATAAAAAAGCGAAAGAAGCTGCGGAGCCGCCGCAGGCTGCTGCGGAGAGCGCCGAGGAAAAGCCGGAAATGGAAGTTAAAGCGGAAAAGGGCGGAGAAAAAAAAGCGGAGCCGAAGAAAGAGGCGAGCAAAGCGAGCCAAGTCCCTGCGAAGCACAAGAGCATGCACAAAGAGGAGAAGGGCGAAAAGAAGGCGGAGAAAAAAGAGGTAAAGGCCGAGGGCGGAGAAAAAAAGGAAATTGTTTCCTTTGGAGAGAAAGCCGATGAAGAAGGGGAAAAGGAGGAGTGATTGCCATGGTTAAGAAGCTTGCTGTTTTGAGGGACAATTCTGTCGAGGAACTGGAGGCGAAGATAGTGGATTTGAAGAACCTGCTTTCCAAGGAGAAGGCAATGGTTTCCTCCGGAACAAGGGCGGAGAAGCCCTCCAAAATAAGGAACACGAGAAGGCAGATTGCGAGGATTCTTACAATAATCAATGAAAAGAAAACTGCAAAAACGGCGGTGAAGGCAAAAAATGGTTGAAATTGACAAGGTTACGGGCCTCCCGAAGGATCTTTTGGATTTCGGCGACATCACGAAGGAGTCGCAGAAAATCAAGGTCACGGAAATGATGAGGCGGTTCAGGAAATTCATGACCATTGTCAGCGGCCTTGAGGACGAGAAGGAAGCGAAGAGGCTTGGAAAGGAACTGAAGAGAAAGCTTGCGTGCGGCGGTACTGTGAAGGGAACGAAGATTGAGTTGCAGGGAAAGCATTCGGCCAAAGTCAAGGAAATTCTTTTGGCGAACGGTTACAGGGAGGAATTGATAGATGCTTAAGGGGGAAAATTATTGCATCACCGCGGAAAACATCCGCGCGCACGAAATGATAGGCCTCAATGCGAAGGTTATTGGAAGCGCGGAAAGGAGCAGGATTGGATTGAGCGGAAAAATTGTGGACGAAACCAGGAACACGTTCGTAATTGAATCGCATGGAGTGGAGAAGATTGTCCCGAAAGCGGAAGCCGTTTTCGAGTTTGAGCTTGGAAAGGAAAAAGTGAAGGTTGATGGAAAGGACATTTTGTATAGGCCTGAGGCGAGGACAAAGGCTTTGTGGAGGAATATGAATGCCTGAAAGCAAAAATGGGAAAACGAGGGCAATTAAGGTCAGGGGCGCGGTGCTCATTGGGAAAGTCGTGAGTTCGAAGGCGCCGAAAACCGTTACGGTTGAAAGGATACTAACCAGGTATGTTCCAAAGTACGAGAGGTACAAGAAAACGAAATCGAAAGTCCGCGCGCATAACCCCGAGAACATAAATGCCAAGGACGGCGACATAGTGAAGATAGGCGAGACAAGGAAAATAAGCAAGACGAAGAGTTTCATTGTGATGGAGATATTGAAGAAGGCTTGAAGGGTGGTGTGGGCATGAAGGCAATCAACGCGTCAATCGTAAGGTCACTGAACCACGGAAGCATATGTTTCTGTGCGGACAATTCAGGGGCAAAGGAGGTCAAAATCATTGCGGTTTACAAGTACCATGGAAGGAAAAAGACGCAGCCGCGCGGCGGGATAGCGGATCTCGTGAATGTTGTTGTGAAGAAGGGAAAGCCGGAAATCAGGAAGAAGGTTGAAAGGGCCGTTGTTATCAGGGTTAGAAAAGAATACAGGCGCCCTGACGGAACAAGAATAAAATTCGAGGACAACGCGGTTGTAATTGTCGATGAAAAAGGGTTGCCGAAGGGCTCCGAGGTTAAGGGAGTCGTGGCAAAGGAAGTCGGGGAAAGGTTCCCGAAAATAGCTGGAATAAGTTCAGGGGTTGTGTGAGTATGAGCTCGAAGCCAAGCAAGAACAGAAAGAGGCATTACTCCAAGGAGCTGCACCTGATAGGCAAGGAGTTCAGCGTGCACCTTTCAAAGGAACTTGCAAAGGAGCTTGGAAGGAGAAGCCTTGAAGTGAGGAAAGGCGACACCGTTAAACTTGTGAGGGGCGGAGAAAAATATGTCGGCAAGCAGGGCAAGATTGCTGAAGTGAACAGGAAAAAGAGGCAGGTGCTTATTGAGGGGCTTGTGAGGAAAAAGCTTGACGGAACCGAAAGGATGGTTCCTTTCAGGCCCAGCAATTTGATTATTATGGCCATTGATGACAAGGATGACCGCAGGCTGAAAGGAAAAAAAGCGGTTAAGAAAATGGAGAAGGTTACGGCGTGATTTGAATGGCAAGCAGGGGAGAATCAAAGACAATGAAGAGCATTTCGGCTCCGAAGGCAAGGTACTTTTCGAGGAAAAAGAATGTTTTCACTGTAAAGGGAAGGCCCGGGCCGCACAACAGGGAAAATTCGGTTCCGTTGAGCTTCCTTTTGAGGGACGTGCTTGAGGCAACGAAGAACCTCAGGGAAACAAAAGCCGTATTGAAACAGGGCAAAGTTAAGGTGAACGGCGAAGCGAGGAAAGATTACAGGCTCTCTGTGGGCTTGTTTGATGTTGTGGAGATTGATTCGATGAAGAAAAAGTACAGGATTCTCTTTGACAACAAAGGAAGGATTTACGCCAAGGAAATAGAGTTCAAGGGAAAGGACTTCAAGGTTTCAAAGGTTACGGGAAAAAGGAAAGCGAAGGGCGGAAAAACATTCATAACCACGGGCGATGGCTTCACCATACCCATTGAAAAGGAAAAAATCGGTGTCGGGGACAGCGTGAAGATTTCCCTGCCGGAAAGAAAGATTGAGGAAGTTTATGAAATGAAGGCGGGCAGTTCCGTGTTCATTGTCGGCGGGGTCCACGTTGGCCAGAGCGCGAAGGTGCATGGAATTGTTGAGGGAAACATCCAGAGGCAAAGGCTTGTTTCGCTTGAAGGGGAAGGCAATAATTTCACCACTGTTGAGGACAACGTTTTTGTTGTCGGAAAGGGAAAGCCCGAAATCGAGGCATTGGGAAAGTGATTATGTATGGCTGAAAATCCAATGAAAATTATCAGGGTTGGGAAGGTTACGGTAAACATGGGTGTCGGCCAGACGGGCGAGGAGCTCAAGAAGGCCGCAACCATACTGCAGAACGTTACCGGGGCAAAGCCAATCATGACCGAGTGCAAAGTGAAGCAGCCTACTTGGGGAATACGCGAGGGCCTCACAATCGGGACAAAGGTCACTTTGAGGGGGGAAAAGGCGGCCGCTTTCCTGAAGGGCGCATTCGCCGCAAAGGACAACAAAATAAAGAAAAAGAGCTTTGACAAAACCGGAAACTTCGGCTTCGGAATAAAGGAGTACATTGATTTGCCGAAGGCAAAGTACGACCCAAAGCTCGGGATAAAGGGAATGGATGTTTTGGTTACGCTTGAAAGGCCGGGTTATCGCGTGAAGAAAAGGAAATTGAGGAAGGCAAAAATCGAGAAAGGCCACGTGATAAAGACCGAGGAAGCGATTGAGTTCGTGAAGCGGAACTTCGGGGTTGAAGTTGTATGAGCGAAAATAAGGTGAAAAGGGACTGGAAGGTCCAGCCGAAGATTTGCAAGAAGTGCGGTTCGCACAAGGGAGTCATAAGCAAGTACGGGCTTGGCATCTGCAGGAGATGCTTCAAGGACAACGCGCCTGCGCTTGGCTTCAGGAAGTACGATTAGGGGGGAGTGATGAAAATGGGCATGACTGATCCGATTGCAGACGCACTGACGAATCTCAAGAACCACGAGAATGCGGCAAAGAACGAGTGCATAATAAGGCCGGCTTCCAAGCTGCTGAAGGAGATACTCAGGATAATGCAGGAGAAGGGCTACATAGGCACTTACGAGTTTGTCGATGACGGAAGGCAGGGAATATTCAAGGTGCACCTCATAGGGAAGATAAACGACTGCAGGGCAATCAAGCCGCGCTATGCCGTGAAGAAGGACGAGTTTGAAAAGTACGAGAAAAAATATTTGCCTTCGTACGATGTCGGCACGATTATAGTCACTACTCCTAAAGGGGTTGTCGCGCACAAGGATGCAAAGGAAATGGCTGTGGGAGGAAGGCTGCTCGCATACGTTTACTGAAGTGATTTTTTTTATGGCACAAAAGCTTGTTTCAAAGGTCGGGATTCCCGAAGGCGTGAAGGTTGACATGAAGGGCAATGACCTGAAGGTTTCTGCTTCGGGAAAGGAGAACGCGAGGAACTTCAAGTCCACTAACTTTGTATTCAAGAAGAACGGCTCCGAAATAGAGGTGTGGAGCAAGAGCACGAGGCGCAATGTTGTTGCGGAGGCAAACGCTGTTGCTTCGCACATAAGGAACCTCATCACAGGCCTGAACAAGGATTACGTTTACAGGCTCGAGGTTGTTTACAGCCACTTCCCCATGAATGTTGCTGTGAAGGGGAATTACGTGGAGATAAACAACCTTTCGGGCGGAAAATTCCCGCGCAGGGCAAATATAATCGGAAGCACGAAAGTCGAAATCAAGGGAAAGGACATTACTGTGAAGGGGCAAAACAAGGAACATACTGGACAGACTGCCGCCAATCTTGAGCAGGCAACGCGCATACGCGGCCGTGATGTCAGGATTTTCCAGGACGGGATTTACATTACATCAAAATCCGGAGAGGCAAAGGAATGATTTTTTATGGCCGGCAAAAAAACCGAAGAGAAGAAAGCCGTTGCGAAGAAAGCTGAACCAAAAAAAGACGCTTCTGTGAAAGGCGAGGAAAAAAAGGAAGCGAAGGAACCGAAGAAAAAAAAGGAGAAGAAATCCAGGAAAGTTGCGGTGAAGAAGAGCAAGGAAGTTTTGGCCTTGAGGCGCAAGGTTCTCTCGAAATCCGGCCTGCCGATTTTCAGGGGAAGCTTCGGGCAGAGGATTATAAGGAAGAAGAGCATTGCGAAGTGGGACAAGTGGCGCGTGAGAAGGGGCATTGATGTCAAGAACGAGATACAGGACGGCAAGAGGCCCGGCCAGGGATACAGGAGGCCGAGGGAATTAAGGCACGTGCATCCGAGCGGGTTCCGCGAGTTCGTGGTGCGCACTTTGAATGACGTGAATGCGGTTCCGAGGGACCACGCAATAAGGATTAAGGCGGGCGTTGGAAAAAAGAAAAGGATTGTTATTGTGGACAAGGCCATTGAAAAGGGAATCAAGGTTTTGAATCCGTGAACGGTGAAATGCGATGAACGACAGGAAAGCAAAGAGAATGGCAGCGGTAATCCTGAAGGTCGGCAAAACGAAAATCTGGGTGAACCCGGAGGAAAAGGCAAGGCTCAAGGAAGCCATGACGAAGGAAGACATTAGGCAGCTTATCAAGGAAAACATAATTAAGAAGCGCAGGGGGAATCTGCACAGCAGGGGCAAGGCACGCTTGCTCGCCAAAAAGAAAAGCAAGGGAAGGAAGAGGGGAAAGGGAAAGAGAAAGGGCGGCAAGGCTGTAAGGGTGAATAAGAAGGAGAAGTGGGTCAAGAACGTGCGGGCGCAGAGGCAGTACCTGAAGGAGCTCAAGGCTTCGGGCGCAAAACTGAGCAGGACGCCGAGGGAAATTTACCTCATGATAAAAGGCGGATTCTTTAAGGGGAAAAAGTACATGCAGGCAATGGTTGAGGAGGCGAAAAAATGATTTTTGCGAGCGAAGCGAGCCAACAGTTTCGGCTGTTGGGTGCGACGGCTACCTTCGGTAGACAAAGTCCCGCTATGCGGGACCAAGACCCTGCGACCTTGCAGAATCAGAAGATTCTGCGAGGCCTCGTCCCCGCAGGGGACAAGGAGCAGGGGCT
>JBBSVV010000047.1:0-6198 GCA_038046625.1 archaeon
CCTTTCTGCCTCACAAAACGGTAGCCTAATTGTTCAACTATCTTGATGAGTTTTTGCGGAGAAATTGGAACCAGTTTAGGCATTGACTACAACTTCTTTTATTTCAACGAACCTTTTCTCCGGCTTTTTGCGCAGTTCCTGCAGTGTTTCGAGATAAAGTTCAATCGCTTCCTTGATGTTTTTCAAGAGTTCCTTTCTTGTTTTCCCTTGGGAATAGCAGCCAGGCAGTTCAGGAACCTCGGCAATGAAATAGCCATCCATGCCCTTTTCGATGACAACTAGGTAAGTTTTTTCCATTTTCAAAACACCTAATTATATTGTGCTGCAGGGCGTATAAATAACCTGTCTAAGCCCTCCGTACAGGGCAAATTTTAGGCAATATTATTTTCTTTCATGAACTTCTTTGCAAGCGCTTCTCTCTGCGCTCGTGAAATTTTTCTAGGCCCGCCCCTTTCCTTGACAATTTTGGCAAGCTTTTCGGTTTCTTCATGGAACTTCCGAAAGCTCTCGCTTATGCTCAGCATATCCACAAGGTTTTTCCTTATCGAGTCCTTGAGGAACTCGCTGCGGGAGGAATAAAGGCGCGTATCAGCTATGGCCTTGTCAATAACTCGGGCATATGAATCGTCAACTTCAACCGTGAGCATTTTCGGCACAAAACCACCTGAATAATTAGTTAATAACTGGTTAATAAGCATAGCGTGGCCGCACCGGCAACTAGCCCCGCTTCAAAAGCTTATTCTACAATCACGCGGAAATAATTCCAAGAGGTGATTTAGTTTATGACTGAAATCCAGATTGAGAGGAAACTGAAGGAATTGATTAAGGGCAGACATGAAACATA
The DNA here is from genome assembly GCA_038046625.1 of archaeon. Taxonomy (GTDB): domain Archaea; phylum Iainarchaeota; class Iainarchaeia; order Iainarchaeales; family Iainarchaeaceae; genus Iainarchaeum. The sequence goes on from JBBSVV010000047.1 coordinate 845, forward strand.
TCACGACAGGATGCTGCGCCTGAAGGAAGAATATGGGGAATTCAGGTAGGAAATTAAAGCACGAGGCTGCCGAGGAACAAGCCTATTCCGTAGGAAACGATTGCGGTTAATCCGCCGATTACGAGCATTTCGATTCCTGCGGAAAGCCAGTTCTTCGCAATAACAAGGGAACGCAGCGAACCCACTGCAAAAATCGTTGCGAATGTAAGGAAGAAAGCAATCGGGAACATCACTGACGGATCAATATTGTAAACGAAGCGCGAGAAAACAAAAATTGAAATCGGGACAAATCCGGCAATGAGGAAAGCCGCGTAAGTGTAAAGGCCCGCTTTTACCGGGTCTTTCTGCTCCACAACCAATCCGAGCTCATCATTCATCATTGTGTCCACCCAAACGGTTTTTTTTGATGTGATGAGCTCGACGAGCGTTTCAAGGTTTTTTCCTGTGAAGCCCTTTTTTTTGTAAATTTGCCTAATCTCCTCAACCTCGCCTTTAGGGTAATTGTCGACTTCCCATTCTTCGCGCAGCTTTTCCTTTTTGTAAAAATCCTGATCGGATTTCAGGGAAAGGTAATTGCCCACGGCCATTGAAAGTCCGTCGGCCAAAAGGTTTGCAAAACCCAAAACAATTATTACTCCGGGGCCGAGGCCTGCGCCTGCAGAGCCCGCAACCACCGCAAAGGTGGTTACGATGCCGTCCAAAGCGCCGTAAACCATGTCGCCCAAAAATTCGGCGTGCCCGATTTTGGATTGCTCCTTGTCGAAAGCCTCGTGCGAATGCGCCTTTTTGGTGGCTCCAAGGTCATGCTCCTTAAAGGCGTTTCTTGCCGCCTGAACACGGTCTGTGGACACGAATAAACATAACGTGGAAATGTTTAAATACTTATAAAGGGGAATCTCATTATTGGTGGAAACACACCCATTTTTCTGAAGCGGGAAAAAAATTTTGAGGTGAAAAAAATGGACGTTCTCAAGGGAGTTTCAGGTTCCGGCAGGAGAAGCACTTACCAGCCGGAAGCGAAGTGCATGAACTGCGGGAAAATAATCGATAATCCGGAAGGCGGAATCTACAACAGGCGGTTCTGCAGCGAGAAGTGCACGCAGGAATATCTCGGGCAGTAAGAACCGCAATCCTGCAACCCTTTCGCCGGTTGGGAGCGATTGCCCATTCTTCGAATGGCCGTGGCTTCGCCATTCTGGCGCTGAAAAAACTTTTGCCGCAAGCAGTAATTATATATTGGTTTTAGGGGTTACTTATTCTGGTCAAAAATGGTTGAATGGCACTCGTTCCCGGAAAAGGAAATAATGCAAAGGCTTTCCTCCGGGAAAAACGGCCTGAGCGGCGAGGAGGCCGAAAAAAGGCTTGCCGAGTACGGCGCCAATGCAATAGAATCAGGCAAAAAAATTTCGGCATTCAAAATTTTTTTTGAACAGTTCACGAGCCCGCTTGTGCTCATACTTATTTTCGCTTCCGTGGTTTCGCTTTTTTTCGGAAAAATAGTTGATGCATTCCTGATAATTGCCATTGTGGTTGCGAACGGAACCTTTGGATTCATACAAAACTACAACGCTGAAAAAAGCATTGACGCCCTGAAGAAGCTCGGCGCCCCAAAAGCATTGGTTTACAGGGCGGGAATTCTTGAGGAGGTCGACGCGCAAAAAATCGTGCCGGGGGATGTATTATACCTGAAGGAGGGCTCGAAGGTTGCGGCTGATGCGCGCGTGATAGAGTCGGGCGACATGGGGGTCGACTCCTCAATACTCACCGGGGAAAGCAATGCCGTCAGCGCCCTAACTGAAGCCATGCCGGCCGAAACCGTTCTGGTGGAAAGGAGGAACATGGTTTACATGAACACCTCAATAGTAAGGGGAAAGGGCATGGCAATTGTCGTGGCAACAGGAAAGAACACCCAGATTGGGGGCATTGCACAGCAGCTTGAGGGCATCAAGGAGGAGCAGACGCGCTTCCAGTTGGAGCTTGAGGACCTCGGAAAAAAGATAACGGCAGGCATTGCCGCAATAATTGTATTCATTGCAGGAGTGATGCTGATTCTGCATGCGGCAAGCCTTTCTGATACTTTTATTACTGCAATAAGCCTCGCGGTTGCCGCGATTCCGGAGGGCCTGCCAGCAGTTGTGACACTTTCCCTGGCTATTGCGACCAGAAAAATGCTCAAGAGAAAAAGCCTCGTGAGGAACCTCGCGGTTATCGAGAATCTTGGTTCTATTGAAGTCATTTGCACGGACAAGACAGGCACGCTGACGGAGAACAGCATGACAGTGCAGGAAATATTTTTTGACGGCGCGGTTTACACGGTAACCGGAACTGGAAGAAGCAGTTCGGGGGAATTCATGCTTCGCGGAAAAAAAGTTTCGCCGGAAAAATTGTCCGAATTGCTTTTGTGCGGCAGGGTGTGCAACGACACCATAATTGAGGAGACGGGCACGGAAACCGGCTTTGTGGGCGACCCAACGGAAATCGCTTTGACGGTATCCGCATTGAAGGCAAGTGTTTCCGGCGAGGGCCTGAAGAGGATAAAGGATTTTCCATTCACTTCCGCAAGGAAAAGGATGACCGTTGTTGTTGATGACGGCGCAAAAAAAATCGCTTATTCGAAGGGCGCGCCGGAAGTAATGGTGGAGTCGTGTACGCACATTCTCGTGGATGGCAAAATCAAAAAGATGCTGCAGGCGGACAGGGAAAAAATAATAGGCACGAACAACGAAATGGCTTCGCGCGCATTGAGGGTTCTCGCGTTCGCGTACAGGGACAAGCCGGATTTAAAGGCGGCGGAAAACAATCTTGTTTTTTTGGGTTTGCAGGGAATGATTGACCCTCCGCGCGTGGAAGTAAAGGAAGCCCTGGAAACCGCGAGGAAGGCAGGCATCAGGGTGATAATGCTCACGGGCGACAACAGGCTTACGGCGCAGGCAATCGCGTCGAAAATAGGCTTTGGCGGCAAAGTCATTGAGGCGAGGGAAATTGAAAAGCTTTCTGAACAGGAGTTCTCAAAAGCGGTTATGGATTATGACGTGTTTGCCAGGGTAACACCGGAACAGAAGCTCGCGGTACTGACCGTGCTCAAGGAAAAAGGGCTGAGCGTTGCAATGACTGGCGACGGCGTGAATGACGCGCCCGCACTGAAAAAGGCGGATGTGGGCATAGCAATGGGAATACGCGGCAGCGATGTCGCGAAGGAAGCGAGCGACATAATTCTATTGGATGACAATTTCGCCACAATCATAGAGGCGATAAGGCAGGGGCGCACTGTTTTCGACAACATACAGAAGTTCGTGAATTACCTGCTGACTTCAAATCTCGCGGAGGTTCTCATTGTTTTTTTTGCTTCGCTGGCCGGTTATCTGCCGATAACCGCGGTTCAGCTGCTGTGGATCAACCTTTTGACTGACGGGGTTCCAGCGCTCGCGTTGGGAGCGGATCCCCCGAGGCCCGGCATAATGAACCGGCCGCCCAGAAAAAAAGGCATGGGAATTATTGAAAAGTCATCCGGCACGCTTTTGATAGCGATAGCAGCAGTGCTCAGCATAATCGTGCTCGCGATTTTCTTTTATTATCTGCCAAAGGGCCTCGCGCTTGCGCAGACAATGGTTTTCACTGCGCTCATTGTTTACGAGTTCATGAGGATAGCCGTTATCCGCAAGCAGGAGAGGCTCCCGATTTTCTCGAACAAGTGGCTCGTTGCGGCGCTATTATTTTCGCTTGTTTTGCAGCTCGCGATACTTTACACTCCGGCTTCGCAGTGGTTCGGCACGGCCCCCCTTGGACCGATGGATTGGCTCGTGATAGCGCTCGGCGGAATTATCGGTTACTTTGCAAGCATTTCCGCCACGAGATTCGCGTCCAAAACGTTTTCTTAGAGGAAAAACTAAGAATTCGAGAACCTTTAAATAATGGGTTTGCGAAGATATTAGCATGAGAAAGAGGATTTTTGTCGCGGCTTTGTTCGCTTTGTTCCTGCTGGGTTGCGTTCAGCAGCCCGGCGATGGCGGAAGCGGAGTTGAAAAGGAATGGTTCTCAATAGCGCCAGTGCAATGCGGTAACAATTCTTGGGACCAAAGCAATTGGCCGGTGAAAAGGCTGTTCGAGAATGAAGAGGAAAGGATAATTGTTTGGCTTGAGTCTCAACAGGGCGTAAAGGTTTACGATTATGCCTCGAGGCAAAAAAGCGAAGTTGTTTGCGCGGCATGCTCCTGCCCGCGCGGCGATGAAATTGCGGCCCTTGTTGATGCTTCTGCAGGGGACAAAATGGTTTCTCTTGGCTGGAAAGAAATGGAGCCTATAGGTTGTAGCAAGGAACTCAAGATTTGCGATGACGGAATTACGGGAGTGGGAAGGGAAGCGCCTTTCTGCGAATTCAAGGAATGCCAGGAACCAAGCAAAGAAAAATTTGAACTCAACAAGGAATTCGCGATAAAGAAGGGAATTCTTTATTCGAATGATGCCGAGTACCTTGACATAAAAGTTGTTTCGTTCGATGATTCAAGATGCAAGCCCGGTGTACAATGCGTCTGGGCGGGCGAACTCGGAGTGACGCTGAACGTGAACCTCTTGACTATATCTTCATCGCAAACAGGAACGGAAATACATTTGGGCGAAACCACTGCGCCGGAAAAATCTGTTTATGGCTACAGGATAAAACTTCTTGCGATAAGCGAGGATAAGGCGGAAATAATTGTTTCAAAAGACACTGATAATCCCGCAAACGCGAAATGGTTTGCGATAGAGCCGAAGCAGTGCGGCTCTAACCCATGGGAACAGGCTCAGTGGCCTGTGAAAAGACTGTTTAAGGATGAAGAGGAAAGAATCACTGTATGGCTTAGCGCAGAGCAAGGGGTTGAGATTTCGGGTTATGCCGAGAAACAGAATGACGTTATTTACGATGTTGTTTGCCTTGCATGCGATTGCCCGCGCGGGGACAAAATAGCCGTGCTAGTTGATTCGAAGGATTCGGACAAAATGAATTCGCTCGGCTGGGCCTGGGTCGGGGAAACTTTCTGCACTGAAGAGGCGAAGCTTTGCGATGACGGAAGTTATGTCGGAAGGGAGGCGCCGTTCTGCGAATTTACTGAATGCCCTAAGTTGGATGAAAACATTCTCGTAAGGAAAAGGGATCTGCCGGGCTATGTCATTAATCCTGTCAAGGTTACAACCACAATAATGGTTGACGGCTCCGTAGAGATTGTCACGGAAAGCTACGAAAGGGGTTCTGATGCCTGGACAACGGAAGAAAAAGAAACAAAAAAACTGAGCCAAAGCCAGGTAAGTGAGCTAAAATCTTTCATTAAAGGCACGAATTTCTTCTTGATAGGCGAAGAGGATGATATTATGTGCAT
>JBBSVV010000048.1:0-16284 GCA_038046625.1 archaeon
TAACTAATAGATTAAATGCAAAACCCCACAGTTATTCCTTTTCCAGGAAAATGTTTACGCCCGCGGTTTGCTTTTTCCCGCTTTCATCATTTACATTCACTTCAAAGCCTTTGATTTTAATGTTCTTGAAGTTGCTTTTGCGGACCATCTGCTGCAGGGCCTTGATTTCTTTTTCACCGAGCTCGGCAAGGCCTTTTCCGCCGATGTAAAGGTCCATTGTCCTGAAAGAAAGGAATGCCTTTCCGCCGCTTGTAAGCGAGCTGTAGATTTTTTCAACCATTTTTTCGGGCGCCCCTATTTCATGCAAAGAGCGGAACGAAAAAACGAAATCGACCTCAAACGGAAACTCTGCTTCAAGCGCATCGCCGATAACCATTTTGTCGGGCATTTTCTCCGCGGCAAGCAAATCCACGCCCATAGTGTGCACCTCTTCATCGAACCTCTTTTTCAGGTCAGCAAGGAAGCCGCCGTTTCCGCAGCCGATGTCCATTACGGTTACAAATACCCTGTCCTCTAGGCGTTTTTCAACCATTTCCTCGATTGTTTCCTTGAAGCCCATGTTGCGGAAAAAGGAATTGTACCGCTCTAGCGAGTTCTCAACCTCGACAATCCCCAAGGAGTACTTTTTCACGTACTTTTTCACGGCCTCGTTGCGCATGCAAAAAAGTGGTTTGGCAAGGTTTAAATAGGTTGGGCGCAGCATTATTTAGACCCGCAAATGGGGCCTTTTCTTCGATTCCTCATTTCAATTTTTTCCGGAATTTTATCTTCTCTTTCTTTTTCGCCAACGTTTTTCTTTCTCTTTCGAAGAGAAAGAAAAAGGCTGAAAGTTAAGTTTTTATTAACGGCATTGCAATATTTTGAAGGGTTATTTGAAGCCTAAAAAGCACGCAAACGGAAAGCAAAAATTCCTGAGCGACGTTGTTTCCATTTCTGATTTTTCCCGGCCAGACATTGAACTTGTTCTCAGGGAAGCGGAGCGCATGGAGAAACTTTCAAGGGAAAAAAAGGCACAGATTCTCAAGAACATTGTTGTGGCTTTGCTCTTTTTCGAGCCCTCAACGCGTACAAGACTGAGCTTTGAAACTGCAATCCAGAACCTAGGGGGACGTGTCATAGGTTTTGCTGATGCCTCGGTGAGCAGCACAAAAAAAGGCGAGACCCTTAGCGACACAATCAGGATTGTGGAGAGCTATGCCGACATTATTGTAATGAGGCATTACATCGAGGGCGCGGCGCGCAGGGCAGCGGAGATTTCGAAGAAGCCCGTGATTAATGCGGGCGACGGCGCGAACCAGCACCCGACACAAACCCTTCTGGACCTTTATACTATCAAAAAGGAGTTCGGGAAAATCGACGGCCTGAAAATCGCGATGGCCGGGGATTTGAAGTACGGGCGCACCGTACACTCGCTCCTTTACGCGCTTTCAAAATTCAACAATGTAGAGGTTTTCCTGATTGCGCCTGAATCATTGAGGATGCCGCGCCACATAATAGAGGATGTGAAGGGAAAGGTGAAGGTTTTCGAAACACAGGAAATGGAAAAATATTTGGACCGCATAGACATCCTTTACTCCACGAGGATTCAGAAGGAACGCTTCCCGGATGAAATAGAGTACGAGAAGGTCAAGAACGTTTACGTGATTACGAAAAAAATGTTGGAGAAGGCAAAGAAAGGCATGAAGGTGATGCATGCTCTTCCAAGGGTGAATGAAATAACCACGGAAGTTGACGAAACCCCGAATGCGCTTTACTTCCAGCAGGCCGCGAACGGCCTGCCTACAAGAGAAGCACTGTTGGCGCTGCTGAGGGGTGTGAAAAAATGAGCAAAGAGATAAGGATTACACCGATAAAGAACGGCACGGCGATAGACCACCTCAACACGGGTTCGGCTTACAAAATTCTCCAGGTGCTAGACCTCATGGATTACACCGTCACTCTCGGAATGAACGTTGAAAGCAGGAAGATGGGGAGAAAGGACATAATCTTCATCGAGGGCCGCGAGCTTAATGAAAAGGAAATGAACAAAATCGCGCTCATAGGGAAAGGCGCAACCGTGAACATAATCAGGAATTCGGAGATAAACAGGAAATTCCAGCTGGTTTATCCTGAAAAGGTTGAGGGAATAATGAAGTGCATCAACCCCAAATGCATAACCAATTCCGAAAACATCCCCTCTAAATTCCTGATTAAAACATCTCCTTTGGAGGCCACGTGCAGGTACTGCGAAACCCGCATGAAGGAAGATGAAATAATTTCAATGATAAAAAAGTGATTCTGCTTGCTTGAAACAAAATTCTGCGGTCTCGAAATGAAGAACCCCACGAGGCTTGCCTCCGGAATACTCGGCGTAAACGCCGGCCAGCTCATAAGGGTTGCGAAGGAAGGTGCGGGCGCGGTAACGATGAAGAGCATTGGTCCGCGCGAGCACGAAGGGCACAAGAACCCGACAGTAATAGAGTGGGAGCATGGATTGATCAACGCGGTGGGATTGCCGACTCCCGGATACAAGAATTGTGATGATGAGTTCGAGGAACTGAAAGAGCTCAAAAAAATCAAAGTGCCTTTGATTGCGAGCATTTACGGAACGAAGTGGGAGGAATTCATAGAGGTTGCGCAGTACGTTGCCTCGAAGAAGCCGGATGCGATTGAGCTTGACATTTCCTGCCCCAACACAGAGTGGGGAGGAACGCAGTTCGCGTGCGACCCGAAACTTTCAGGCAAAATAGTTTCCGAAGTGAAGAATGCGTGCGGAAAAATCCCATTGATTGCGAAACTTACTCCCGCAGCCAATTCCCCTGTTGAAGTGGGTGTTGCCTGCGAGGAGGCAGGCGCGGACGCGATTTGCGCGGGAAACACGATGCCGGGCATGATAATCAATGCTGATGCTATGAGGCCTGTGCTCGCTTTCAAAAAGGGCGGTATCAGCGGCCCCGCACTCAAGCCTATCAACCTGAAAATCACTTACGAGCTTTACGAAAAAATAAAAATTCCGATTATAGGCGAGGGTGGAATCGGAAGCGGCAATGACGCCTTGGAGTACATAATGGCCGGCGCAACCCTGTGTGGGATAGGAAGCGCTGTGTGGCAGTCAGGCACAGGAGTTTTCAAAAAAACCTGCAATGAAATGGATGCATGGATGAAGGAAAACGGGTTTTCAAATCTGGAAAAATTGCGGGGAATCGCGCATGAAAAGTGAAGAAAAGGAAAATGAGAATGGTGATTGCGGCCGTTGCGGTTGTAAATGCGAAAGCGAAAAGTGGCCTTCGCACACAAAAATGCGCATGGTTGAAATCGAGAAAGTGCGGGAAGAATTTTCCGGCAACATGACGTTTTACATGGATGAGGAACTTTGCTTCGAGCCGGGGCAGTTTGCAATGGTCTGGCTTCCCGGCATTGAAGAGAAGCCGATTGCGTTGATTCCGAGCGGGAAAAAATACGCCTTGAACATCGAGGGCAAGGGCGAAGCCACAAAAAAAATGCTTTCCCTGAAAAAGGGCGGCAAGTTAGGCGTCAGGGGGCCTTATGGAAGGGGCTTCAGCACACATGGGGTGAAGAAAGCCGCAATTGTTGCGGGTGGAGTGGGAATTGATTCGATTGTTTTGCTATCACAGAAACTCAAGGAAAACGGGTGCAAGGCAAAAATAATCCTCGGCGGCAGAAACAAAGAAAGGATTGTGTTCGAGAAGGAGCTGAAACAACACGGGGAAATATACATAACAACTGATGACGGTTCTTACGGGGAAAAAGGTTACAATGTGCAGGTGCTCGAGAGGCTGCTTGCAAAGGAAAAGTTCGACATTATTTACGCGTGCGGCCCGGAAATAATGACCTTAAAGGCTTTTGAAATAGCACAGAAATTCAAGACGCGCTTCGAGGGCTCGCTGGAAAGGTACATGAAGTGCGGCATAGGAATCTGCGGCGAGTGCGTAATCAATGACAAGCTGGTTTGCTCGGACGGCCCGGTTTTCAACGAAAAGGAACTTTCAAAGCTCACTGAATTCGGGAAAACGGCTTATTTGAAAAGCGGGCGCAGGGTTTCGCTGAAGGAATACTACGAGTGGCGGTCGCATTGAGTCTCGCACTGAACAATGGCAAGGCTTTTGTCAACGGAAAACTCTCAATGCTGAACATCCTCATTGAAGGAAAAAAAATTTCGGGGATTTCAAAAAAGAGGTTCGGCACCGAAAAGGAAATAGATTGCAACGGCAAAATCATTCTGCCCGGCGCAATTGATGCGCACGTGCATTTCAGGTGCCCGGGCTTTGAACACAAGGAAGACTGGTTTTCTGGCTCGCTCGCGGCACTGCACGGCGGCATTACCACTGTGATGGACATGCCGAACACAAAGCCCGCGACAGATTCAAGGAATGCGCTCGAGGAGAAAAGGGCGATTGCGAAAGATGCAATGGTGAACAAGGATTTTTTTGTCGCGGCAACAAACGAGAATCTGCAGGAGATTGCCTCTATCCCGGATTTGCGCGGAGTGAAGGTTTACTATGGCCCGACAACAGGAAACATACTCTTCAATGACTCCGCAAAGCTCGCGGAATTGTTCAGGCTCTCAAAGAAAAACGGTTTTGTGGTTGTTGTGCATGCCGAAGATGAGGAAACAATTTCTCGGAACGCAAAAAAGTTTGCCGGAATAGAGGATGCTTCTGTGCACGAAAAAATCGGGAGCGAGGAAGCCGAGGCAAAGGCCATCGCGGGGCTGATTGAACTGCACAAAAAAAACGGCGGCAAGCTGCACATTGCGCACGTGTCCTCGCGCAAAGGAATTCAGCTGATTGCAAGGGCAAAGAAAACCAAATCAGGAAAAAACCTCACGTGCGAGGCCACACCGAACCACCTTTTTTTGGATTCAAGCGCATACAAAAAACTCGGAAATTTAGTGAAATGCAATCCTTCCATAAAAAGCGCAGTACACAGGAAAGCGCTGTGGAAAGCGTTCGTCAAAGGAACCATTGATATTGTCGCGACGGACCACGCGCCGCACACGCAGGAAGAAAAAGCGAAGAAATATTCCGAGGCGCCTTCAGGAATCCCGGGGGTTGAAACAATGCTCCCGCTGCTTTTGGATGCGGTGAGCAGGAAGAAAATTCCATTGAAAAGGGTTGTCGAAGCGGTTTCCGAAAAGCCGGCGCAAATTTTCAATTGGAAAACCAAGGGGCTCATAAAAAAGGGTTTTGATGCCGATTTGGTGATTATAGATATGAAAAAGGCTTTTACCGTGAAAAACGAGGAGCTTTTCACCAAGGCAAAGTATTCCCCTTTCAACGGACAAAGGTTAAAATGCTTTATCGCGCAGGCTATTGTCGGGGGACAGCCTTATGGATGAACGCACTGAACTGGCTTTGAAGCTGCAGGAAATAGGCGCGATAAAATTCGGCCTGTTCACGCTGAAATCAGGGCTGAAAAGCCCCGTGTATGTTGACCTGAGGCTTCTTATCTCATATCCCGATGCCTTGAAGCTCGTGGCAAAATTGCTCGCAAAAAAAGCCGAGTCGGAAAAGCTCGAGTTTGATGCGATTGCGGGAATTCCTTTTGCGGCTATTTCGATTGCCACAGCGGTTTCGCTGGAGAAAAACTGGCGCATGGTTTTTCCGAGGAAAGAACAGAAGGAGTACGGCACCAAAGTGAGTGTCGAGGGCAAGTATTCAAAGGGGGAAACGATTCTCGTGATTGACGATTTGATTACCACAGGCGGAAGCAAGTTCGAGGCAATCGCGCCCCTGGAAAAAGAGGGTTTGCGCGTGAAGGACATTTTGGTTTTGGTTGACCGCGAGCAGGGCGGCAAAAAGGAACTATTGAAGGAAAACTACCGTTTGCATTCGGTGTTCAAAATTACGGAGTTGCTTGAACTGCTGAATGAAAATGGAAAGATTGACTCGCTGCTTTACGACAGCGCAAAGGAATACTTCGCAAACCCGGAGAAATGGGGCGAGGGCAAATGACAGAGCAATTTTTCAGCAACGAAGAAATGGATCGAATTTTCCGAATAATCAAGAGTGATAGTGCTGTGGTCCACAAAGCCAAGGAACTGCAGGCACTGGTGGATGCGATTAGCAGAGAAAGGCGAATCGAAAAAGCTAAAGTGAGAAGACAGATTGCAGAGTCTTTGGGCTTTAAAGGGCACCTTCGCAAGCTGATTTTATTGCCAAAAAGAGTAGGGCAAAGAAGGGACAAGGGGGAAACTGAAAAATGGCTTATTAAAGATATTGGCCGGCGCCCTAAAAGCCTGAGGAGGCCAAGAGCGTGAAGCAAATCATAAAACTACCGAGGAGCATTGTGCCTGCATGTGACTTCAGCTCATTGAAGGAACTCGAGTCACTCGTGAAGGAAATAGATTCCGTTGAAGGAATCGGCGCTTACAAAGTGGGTTTTGAATTGGGTTTGGTGCACGGCCTGCCGAAGGTTGTCGAGACAGCGAGGAAGCACAGCAGCAAGCCGATTATTTACGATCACCAAAAAGCCGGAACCGATGTCCCTTTCATGGGAGAAAATTTTGCAAAGGTCTGCAAAGGCGCAGGCATTGACGCCGTGATTCTTTTTCCCCAGGCCGGCCCGGAAACGGAGAAAGCCTGGATAAAGGCATGCTTGAAGGAAGGCCTCGGTGTGATTGTGGGCGGCGAGATGACGCATCCGGGCTATCTTGAGGCGGAGAACGGTTTTCTGATGAACTCGGCTCCGCGGAGAATGTATGAAACCGCGATTGCGGAAGGAATCACTGAATTCGTTGTTCCGGGCAACAAGCCGGAAAAAATAATTGAATACCGCAAATTGTTCGAATCAAAAAAGGTCGATGCTACCCTTTATTCCCCAGGTTTGGTTTCGCAGGGCGGAAGCATTTCCGATTCCGGAAAAGCCGCCGGAGAAAAGTGGCACGCGATTGTAGGAAGGGCGCTTTACAAGGCGAAGGATAAAAGGAAAGCCGCGCTCGAACTTTGCAGGGAACTCGGCCCAAAATAATATCAAAAGACATTATTTTCAATAAAATTCCATGATGCCTTTTGATACCTATCAAAGGACAAATTTTACAAGTATTTTTGTCCTTTTATATAACCTTTAAAAATCGGGACTGCTTATTCTTAACATGGAAAAAAATGCAGGCAATGGCTCTAGCTACTCGCAGATGCTCAAGGTAAAGACCATAGACATACTCTCCGGAAAACTTATTGTCATCCTGAACAAAATAGACGCAAAGGAACTCGGTTTGCTGCCTCTGGACAGGGTTGAAATAACGAATCCGCGCAACAAGAAGGCCACGAACGCGGTTGTCGACGTGACTGATTCGCTTACAGGAGAAGACGAAATAGGGATTTTCAAGGACGTGCAGGAGCTTTTGGGGGTGAAGGACGGCGCCGAGGTTGAGGTGAGGCCAAGCGGAAAGCCGAGAAGCATTGAGTTCATCAAGGCGAAGCTCGACGGAAAACCCCTGAACCAGGAGCAGTTGAAGTGCATTATTGATGACATTGCCTCGAACAGGCTGAGTGAAGTGGAGACAACGGCGTTTGTTTCCGCAATCTATATGCACGGCCTCGACCTCGAGGAAACCGTCTCCATGACAAAGGCGCTCATTGAAAATGGCAAAAAACTCGAGATAGCCGACACGCTTTGCGTTGACAAGCATTCCATCGGCGGCACAAACGGGCGCGCGACAATGATAATTGTCCCGATAATTGCGGCCGCGGGCTACTGCATACCAAAAACATCATCGAGGTCGATTACCTCGGCATCCGGAACCGCAGATGCAATGGAAGTGCTGGCAAACGTGTCACTTACTTTAGATGAGATAAGGAATGTCGTGAAAAAAACCAGCGGGTGCATCGTGTGGGGCGGCGCGGTTGAACTGGCGCCAGCGGACGACAAAATAATAAAAATCGAATATCCTCTTTCCCTTGACCCTGAAGGGCAGGTGATTGCTTCTGTAATGGCGAAAAAAGCGAGCGTCGGCGCAAAATACGTCGTAATAGATTTGCCGATCGGCCCTTACGTGAAAATAAAGTCCCGCGAAAAGGCAGAGTTAATGGCCCTGAAGTTCATTGAGGTAGGGAAAAAGCTCGGCATAAGGGTCGAGGTTGTGCTTACAAACGGCTCGGAACCGAGCGGGCGCGCATTCGGGCCCGCATTGGAGGCGAAGTACGCGCTTGAAATACTTGAGGGAAAGTTCTTCGACAACCTCGCGCAGAAGTCAGTTGAATTGTCGGGTGCGCTCCTTGAGCTTGTTGGGGATGTCCCAAAAGGCAGCGGCTTTGAAAAGGCGCTCAGCATCCTGCAGTCCGGAAAGGCGCTTGAAAAAATGAAGGAAATAATAAGGGCGCAGGGAGAAAAAATAAATTCTTCCAAAGAAATCGAATTTGCGCAATTCAAGACGCAGATTATTTCGCAGGACTCCGGGGAAATAAGCTCGATTAACGTCGGCTTGCTTAACAGGATAGCGAGAATGGCGGGAGCGCCCGCAAACAAGAAGGCCGGCGTAATGCTTTTGGTGAAGAACGGCGAAAAAGTTTCGAATGGCCAGCCGCTTTTCGAGATTTACGCGGAGAACGAGAGGAAACTTTATTCGGCGCATAATTTTGCGAAGAACAGCCCAGTGATTGAGCTGCAAAGAATCATTCTGGAAAAATTTTCCTGAAAACATTCGCGAGTTCCGCGCTTTCAAGCACATTGGTTTTCGCTTCAAGCAGCTTTGCACCGACTTTTGCCATTGCTTTTTTATAGTCCTTTACCCCGAGGCTCGCGCCCGACTCCTTCAGCGCGTTCTGCAGCGCATTCGAGAGGTTCTTGTTCTTGAACCTGAAGAGGCTCTTGAGGAAAGCCGCGAGCCTTTCGGTTTGTTTCCTTGAAAAGCCGTGCTTTTTGCCGCGGAGCACCATCATTGCGGAGTAAGTAACCGGTTTTGGAAAAAAGGCTTTCGGGTAGATGCTGTGCATGACCACTTCCTTGCCGAACAGCAAATCCGTCAGCACGGAAAGATGGCCGCGCGAATGAAAGCCCGGTTCGGAAACTATTTTTTCCACGAACTCGCGCTGGAAAACAACCACGGCCATTTTGAATTCCAGGAAGCAGATTTTCGTCATTATTTCCGAGGAAATGTTGAATGGGGGAAGCGAAACTATCTTCGTTATTTTCGGCAATTCGGCATCCAGAAAATCGCCCTCAATCAGCGTGAAGTTTTTGTTTCCCGAAAACCTTTCCCTGAGGGCTTCGCATAGCAATTGGTCCTTTTCAACGCAAACCACTTTGCAGTACTGCAGAAGCTTTTCCGTGAGAAAGCCCGTGCCTCCCCCTATTTCAAGCACGACATCCTTTTGGGTTAGCTCGGCCTCCTCAACCATCCTGAGAATGACGGCTTCGTCTATGATGAAGTTCTGCCCGAGCCTGTGGTTCGGCCTGAACCTGTGCCGGATCATCTGGTTCTGGAGGTCTGAAAGAAGGCTCATAAGGATTTAAAGCATTTGCAATTTTTTAAACTTACTATCGAGCCCTAAAGGACAAAGATAGTACTCGTACAACGCAAGCCCGCGTTGGGGGGCACACACCTCTGGCAATGCTGTTCTTACTATCGAACGCCCAAAGGCGACCTTGCAGAATCAAAGATTCTGCGAGGCCTCGTACCCTTACGGGTACAAGGAGATAGTACTCGCACGCCGCCTGCCCGCGGCGGTGGAGCGCACGCCTCCCTCGTCCCGTCGGGACGGGGCCTCGTACCCATTGGGTACAAGGTCGGCAGTGCAGTTCTTGCTATCGAGTCCCGAAGGGACGAAGATAGCAGTCGCACCCAACCGCCGAAACGGTTGTGTCAGAACCTGTGCCGCGGCCTGAACTCGTGCTCCTTTGCGGGGGGCCTCGCGAAGAGATAATACTTTACGTCGTTGCCCTCGAGCTCCTCGACCACGCGGCCAACAATCGCCCTGATCGGGTTCGGCATCAAATGAACGCGCTTCTCCAGGTCCTCGAAGGATTCGAATGCGCCCTTTTCGCGCTCCGACACAATCTGGAGCATGTGCTTTTTCCCCAAGCCAGGCAAGAGCTCGAGCTGGTGCCTCTTTATTGTTATGCTCTGCGCGGCATTGTAAAAGTCAAGGTATTTTTGCTTGTTGTCGGCAACGATTTTTTCAACCGCCTTTTCGAGCTCGGCAAGCGAATTGCTCGTGAGGTCCTTGAACGCAATCCTTCTCTTTATGAAGTCTATTTTCGGCCTGTTTTCCTTGCCCACGTAAACCTCTTCCAGCGCCTTCAGGTCGGAATCCTTTTTTGGAATCACTTCAAGAAGAGTGAAGTACTCTGTGCCGATGAGCTGTGCCAGTGGCTCTGTCTTGTAACCCGAGCTCCTGCCTCGCGGCAGATAATCAAGTACCAGTGCTTTTTCTTCCGCTTTCATGTGGGTTTTCACCTTGAAAAAAATTAGTGGCAAGGGGGAATTTACTTTGCGTACTTCGAAGTGGCTGCAACCACTTGCTCGAGCTTTGCGTTGTCGATGCCCATGTCCTTGCCCGAGATGAGCCTGGCGGCGTTCACGTCTAGCGGCAGGATATCCACCGCCTTGGTTATGAAATCTTCGCTTAAGCCTTCAATTTCCCTGAGTTCCTTGAGGAGCTTCTCGCCCTTTGCAGGGGTTATTTTCGAAAACTTTTTCGAGTACTCGAATGCCTGCTGCTGCTCGTAATTGAGTTCGCCGTCCTTGCTCCTTTCGGCAAGAACCTCATTTACCGCGTAAAGCGGGATGTTTTCCCTTGAAATAACCTGTTTTCCGATCATGCTGCCACCTTTGCCCTTTCGTTTTCTTTTTTTTGCTGCTGCCCCGTGCCCCTTGAAATGGTGAGGTGCGCAGGATGCACAATAAGTTCAACGGGCTTGTTGCCCTTTGAAACAGCCACCATGAAAGCAACTCCCCTTTTCCCCGTAACTGTTCCTGTAAACCCTTGATAGCGGGTAGGCGGCATTGCCGAGTGCACTGAACTGTCTATCCTTATGTCCACCTTGCTGCCGATAGGGATTTCCTGAAGCATCTTATTTACGGTAACATCGGGGCCCTTTTTCTTCAAAAGGTCCCTGGACTTTTTCCTCGGCCCCTTGGCCTTTTTGCTCGGCATGAAAACAGCTACCCAAATCAATTGAGAATTATACTATTCCCCCCTGAAAACATTTAAATACCTGACCACAACGGGCTTTAGCCCACTGGGTCTCTTGATATGCCGTCAACGGGCAAAGTGTTGACAGAGAGAAAAACGGCCGACAATATTCATTTGTCAACACTTTGAAAGAACACCGAGCAAAAACCTCGCCATAAATGGCGAGGGGTTCTTTTTGGGTTGCTAAGCAGGAAGCGGGGGCAACAGCCTTAAAAAAGGGGAAAGCGTAAAAGAATTGTAATGGAACCCCGGAACAGAAAAAGGCTCGGCATAGGAATTGCGGCCCTAATAATTATTGTGACAGCGATTTTCATATTGGGAAACAACCCTCTCGGCACGCCAGGCCAGAACACGAACATCGACTGCGCCGAGGGTAACTGTACAGGCGCAAATCCGCAGGGCGGCATCCAGGAAACCGGGGCAGATGCCAATGCCGGAAACGGAGCCGGGGAAATAATTGAAAACCCCCGAGATTCAATAACAGGGGCAAATGACGGCAGCAGCCCTGGAAATGGAAGCAATTCCGGCGCAAATTCAGGCACACATATTGATCCCGCACAAGCCTCTGATGAATGCCCGTTCGAGTGCTGCGGCGATGAAGGCGGTTACGCGGAGAAGATTTGCCCCCTAGACAAGGTTTGCAAGAGCAACAAATGCGTTGACCAGGAAGCCAGTTGAGCCGCGTTTTTCAGGAATCGGAAAAAAGCTTATATTCCCGCGCGGAGAATTCTTTCCATGGAGAAAAAAAATTCAGGAGGAAAGCCCGGAACCGCAACCTTTGCGGCGGGGTGCTTCTGGGGAGTTGAATCAGTGTTCATGCAAATCCCGGGAGTAAAGGAAACAAGCGCAGGCTACACCGGCGGCCACATGGACAAGCCAACCTATGAAGATGTGTGCACTGACGAAACAGGGCATGCGGAAGCCGTACAAATAAAGTTCAATCCGAAAGAGGTTTATTACGAAAAATTGCTGGAGGTTTTTTTCAACAATCACAACCCGACGACAATGAACAGGCAGGGCCCTGATGTCGGCACACGGTACAGGAGCGCGATTTTTTACCACGATGAGGGGCAGAAAAAGGCGGCAAAGAAATTCATTCAAAAACTTGAAAAGAAAAAAAAGTTTTCAAAGCCGATAGTGACGCAGGTTGTTCCGGCGC
This sequence comes from archaeon, assembly GCA_038046625.1. Taxonomy (GTDB): domain Archaea; phylum Iainarchaeota; class Iainarchaeia; order Iainarchaeales; family Iainarchaeaceae; genus Iainarchaeum. The sequence goes on from JBBSVV010000048.1 coordinate 12,295, forward strand.
AGGAATTCTTCAAGGCCGAGGAGTACCACCAGAAGCACTACCGGAAAAAGGGCATCGAACCAACCTGCCACATCTGACTTCAGGCTTTGTAAACAAGACAAAGGGTTTATATACCTTTTTAAAGCCTTTAAATATAGTCCTTTTTAAATCGGGGGTAATTTGAGATGAAGTACACCATTGTAAACATTGTGGCTTCCGCCAACTTGAACGCCACAATTGACTTATACAATTTAGCCATAACAATTCCTAACGTAGAGTATGAGCCGGAACAATTCCCCGGCGCAATCCTGAAGCTCAAGGAACCGAAGGTCTCGATGCTCCTGTTCAAGAACGGGAAAGTAATCTGCTCGGGCGCGAACTCGGAGGCCCAAATACCATTGGCAATTTACAAGGCCTCGAAAATGATTCACGAAATCCAGAAGAATGTAAAGGTTCAGAAGAATGCCGAGTACACTGTTGTGAATCTTGTTACTACCGCAAATCTGAATATGACCCTTGACTTGTTCAAGACCGCAATGGAATCAGACAACGTTGAATACGAGCCTGAACAGTTCCCGGGCGCGATTTTAAGGATACACGACCCGAAGCTTACATTGCTTTTGTTCAAGAACGGAAAGCTTATTTGCGCCGGGGCAAAGAACGAGACATTGCTCAAGAAGGGCCTGAAGAAGGCGGCGGAAATGATTCGCGCAATAAACAGCCCGGAAAAAAGCGCGAAGAAAGCAACTGCAAAGGCAAAGTGAAGCACGCAGATTAAGCAGACGCAGTTCTTGCTATCGAGTCACGAAGGGACGAAGATAGCAGCCCTCAACGGTTTGACGAAAGAATATTGCCTTTTTTTCTTGCTGTCAAACCGTTGCCGCCGCGGGCTTGCGGCGCGAAACTGTTGAAGGAAGGTTTTTAAACCATGCAATAAGCAATTAGTATTGATTAGCGGTCATAGCGGCGGGGAAACACCTGGTCTCATTCCGAACCCAGAAGTTAAGCCCGTTAGCGATTTGGTCCAGCCCTGTTCAACGAATGGAGCTTCCAAGACGCTGCTAATCACTTTTTCTATTTTTTTATTTTCTACCATCGATGTTCATGCATATTTCATTTTCTGATTCGTGCTCTTTAATGAATGCAGAACCAGCTGTTTCATGAAAATCGTGAAATGCACGTCATTCCTGCTTTTGGATAGTTTTGTTAGTTCCATATACTGCTGTACAAAACCCGCTGGAAATGTCATGAGCGGGAAGCCGTTCAGCATCAGTGTATGGGCAAATAGGGCGCGGGATGTCCTTGAGTTACCATCTATGAACGGATGTATTCTCTGGAATTCACTATGAAGATATGCCGCAAAATCTACAATTTCGTGCGGCTTCATTTTTTTCTGTATATTTTGTTTATAGTATTCGAATAAATCTTCGAGTCTTCGTGGCAAATCTTTCCAGTCAGCAATCCGAAATTCTGGATTTCCTTTTATCGCAACATTCTGTATCCTCAGTTCTCCTGCCCCGGCTTCGATCCAATTCATTGCCTTTGCATGAAACGCCAGGATTTTCTGAAAGTTGATGGGGGTTTTGCCCTTGATGAGCATATCTAGGGCCTTCTTGTAATCTGTTGTTTCCTGCATTTCTTGGAAAGTCCTGTTTTTTGGGGGAATATTTTGTTTTATGAGCCTCGCGGTTTCAGACAAGGTCATTGTATTACCTTCTAGCGACAAGCTGCGGTGGATAAACCTTACTTCATCATCAATGCTCGTCTGTTTTGGGGATTTTTTGAATTTTCCAAATTCGGAATCCAGTTTGAGGTTCAGGTTTTCCTCATCCGCGCCTTCAAATATATTTTTGTGGTTTATTCGGGCTTCTCCTTTAAGCAATTCGACGACATTCTTTAGGAAATCTGAGTATACAAGTGTTCCGGAAAATGGTTTCCGGGACTCTATTAGAAGAAAGCCGTGTTTTGAGAGAAAGCTTGAAATTCTTGCGATTGTTTTGCTGTTAAAATGTTCCCCTGTGGCATGTTTTTTTTCTAGCCCAATCTTTATGAATTCCAAGGTTTTGTCCAAAAACAACTCATTGTAATCAATCGCATTTCTCACGCAGAAATCAAGTATTCGTATAAGCTTGATTGATTTTTCAGTTTTTTGTAAAAAGTATTTTTTTTCTTCAACCTTAAGAAAGCCCTCTTCTGCAAGCTGTTTGAGCCGCTTATAAAATGCATCATATTCATATGGCGTTTTGCCAAGCTTTTTGAGCAATTCCGAGGCGGCCAAGCCTTCATTTAGAAAAACCGAATAAAGCAGATCGTACTTTGAAACCACGTTGAAATTTATCACCAAAACCTATAAAAATAGTACTATTTAGTATCAAAATTCACCAAAAAATAGAAATTTACTACTAAATAGCCCTAAAAATGGGTGTTTGTAAATGCGAGCGAAGCGGGCCATGGCCCTGCGAAGCAGGGGCAATCGCACCCAACCGACGAATCGAACAGCAAGACAAAAGCAGCGATATTTCTTTTGCTCGATTCGTTGCAGCCGAAACGGTTGCTAAACCACCGGCGCGAGAAGGAGCAGCGCTATAAAGAGCCCTATTGCCTCAAGCCCGAGGATGAGCCTCAGGAGGAACTTTTGCAGTGATGATTCGCGCTCGTCAAGGCCGAGTATTACGGGCGCAATTGAAAGATTGGCCTGCACGAAGAAGAAGAAAAGCAGAATCACGTTCACTATCGCGGGAACAAGGATGCCGAGGAAAAAGAATATTATGAAAACCGCGACCAGGAAAACGAACTTGAGGAGCATGAACACCCTCAAATGCATATTCTCTGCCCTAAACAGGAACAGCAGCGGAAAAACAACGAGCAGCGAAAAAACAAAGAATATTATGTTGCCGGCCTCGAATCCTCCTGGCACCTTCGAAACGGATTTTGTGAGCACCACAGCGCACGCAAGATTCTCGTTCTCAGCAGTAAGTTGCGGGCAGCGCGAAATGAATTTTTCGTCAATCTTGCTTTTCGGGAAAAACTGCGCAGCTTGTTTGAGCTTGTTTGCCTTTTCGCACAGCACAAAGAACCCGACCTCCTGGTCCGAGTCCCCTGTGTAGGTCATTTTTGTTCCGTCAAGGTCGGTGTGCCAATTCGGGTTGCTGCTGAATTCTCCGAGCGAAAGGCAAACGTTCCGCGCCTCAACCTGCTCGGCGATGCGCGAAGCGTTTATGGAGTCCGCAAGTTCCTGCGCGGTTATTGTCTGCTGGTAAGAGGAACTTGATGCGGAAAATCTCTTTACGAGGTCGAGGGATTGCTGCGAAATTTCTTTCGAAAGCGTGCTGTCTGTTTCGGCGGCATGGGCAAATAATGAAAGCAGCAGGAGCAGCAGAACGGCAAAAAGCGCCTTTTTCATGCCAATATAGTCTTTTTTGCATTATTTAAATTTTGGTTTGTGGCCTAAAACAGCCTGAAGTAGAAAAGCATGAGGACAACTGCCGAAATCAGGAGCTGTGCCGAGAGCAGAAAAACCACCAATTGCTTTTCCGTGAAGGTTCTCATGGACATTACGAAGTGCATCAATGACCCGCCGCGCGGGTCCGGCTTCAATGTGCCGTCCTTTTGCGGGGTGCCGAAGTTTTCGCTCTGGAATTTATGGCGTGCCTTGAAAACAAGCTCGACCCAGTGCAAGGCAATGAGGCTGATTCCTATTTTTTCCATGTTGCCTATTATGGAGATTGCCGCGATGCTCGCGCCTATCATTAAAGTGAGCGAGTCGCCGCCGAAGACTTTTGCCGGAAACCAGTTGTACCTGAGGAAAGCGAGGAGTGCCCCGATTATCGCCACGCCGAGAATTAGCGCCTCGGTTTTTCCGGTCATGAATGCAATCAGCGAGAGCGTCGAAACAATTATCATTCCGAGGCCGGCCTCAAGGCCGTTGAAGCCGGCCAGCAGGTTGAACGCATTGCTTGCGCCCGTGACCACTATTCGAACCAGAATCAGAGAATACCAGATGCCTATAGC
>JBBSVV010000049.1:0-2571 GCA_038046625.1 archaeon
TCATTCCCGGCTCAACTCTTAAATGAGGAGGGGTTCCAAGGCCGCCTGAATTGTGAACTAAAATATCTTCAACGAACAAATTCCCGGTTTCGGTCGTAACATTGTAAACATGACCCTTAAAGGGGCGCTTTTGAATAGAAGAAACGCCCTCATTCTTTGCCTTGAAATCCATGATATAATAGAACCTGAAAAAGTATTAAATAGCTTGCATTCTTTTAGCCTTGCTTTTGTAACTTCTTAGCCTCTTTTTCCTCAATTGCGCCGGCAATCACTTTTCCAAACCTCTCTTTCTTTCCTTGGGCATACCGTAGCTGGAATAGTTGGTTGAAGAACAAAACCCTGTGAAAAGTTGTTCTGATGAAAATTCTATAGTTTGCGGTAACCAAACCATCCTTGCGATGGTTTCCTGCGGAATAATTTTTGTGGATGTTTCCGGTTGTTGGAACGCCTACAGAATCAAGCAAACCCTCAACGCTTTTCAAGTACTCTCTGTGCTCATTTTCAAGTGACTCGATCTTTGAAATTCCCACAGAGAAATCAGTGAAGCGCTTGTTTCCCAACGAATCGGGCCTCCACCTCACGACGGAAACCTCGGCAGCGAGGTAACCGTCAAGGAACTCGATGCACAACTGTTCGGAAGAATTCGCAAGCCATTTAGGCAATGAATAATTGATTGTGACTTTGTCCCCGACGGGCGCGCCAATAGCAGCGAAAAACCTTACGACTGCACGGTCATAGCACCTGACATTGTAAGAGTGCCCGAACTCTCCGCCCTCGACAATCTGCGTTTTTCCTTTTGCGAAAGGAAAAAGCCTAAGCAAATCGGCGTGCCACAAGTCAATGTCCATTTTGTCCGAAGAAATGAATGCAACAGTATTGTAGCGCAGATCAATGCCGCCATCACCAAACAACACGCCGAGCATGTTGAAAATAATTTTGGCGTCTTTATGATTTTCATCGAAAGGCAGCAACCCCGCACTTTTTAGTTTCTCGACAACCTTGAGAGGCAGAGGGATTGCACGCTTTACGCCTTTAGTGTGCCACCATCTCGTCCTGCCTTGCTTTACTCCGAGAAGCTTGGCGGCTTTCTTATAGCCGAATGAAGGATTTTCCTTAATCAGTTTTTGGTACTCGGTATATTTTTTACATGAAAATTGTTCGGCGGTAGAATATGTGTTGATTATGTCCTGTTCATCGACAATCGGTTTCATTTCAGATGCTTCCTTTCCAGAAGCAGATTGATTTCTCTCGCTCGCAATAGAATTCGATTGCTGAGAGAATATATTGCCACTTAGAGGGGTGATTGCCGGTGCGATAGTTGCAATGCCTTCCTGAATGAAAACGGAGCGATTCATTCCAAATCACCGCCGAACTCCTCCAATATCCATAGTTCCCTGTCTGTAAGAAACTCGCAACTCGTTTCAAGCAGCATTTGCGCCGCAACTATTTCCTCCGCTGTCGGAGAAACAATTCTGAATTCATTCAAAAAAACCATTTCAGCCACCTCCGTTGAAAGGAATTTTTTCCGGAAGGCCTTTTGGCGCGGCGGAGGCATTAAATCCCTTGCACCAAAAATAAATATTCCAAATGTGCGAGGGTTTAAGCCGAATCGCCGCGCAACTGCAGGAAAAAATTCCGCGGAGGTGGCGAAGGGATAAAGATATGGGGAGTAAGGCGTGCACTTTATATTAAGGAAAGAATTTTAAACATGAAAAAAATCTATCCATAGAGAGTGCTAAAAATGCCTGAAAGAACAATAACATTTAGGGAATTGTTCAAGAATGACAAATCATCGAGGCCATTTTTCCCAACAAGCATTCGAGTAAGCTTGCCCAGAAAATCGGCACAGAAACAAGAAACACGGGTTGTCAAAAGGAGCAGGCTTTTTCAAGGTTCTGCCTCCCATAGGGGAAGACTTCCGTTCCACGTAACATTTCTAAAACAAAAGAGGGAGGAAATAAAGGTTTTTGCAGACTTAGGATGCGCCCTAGAGCTTGGAGCTCCGACAACAGTTGACGCAAGAAAAGCGTTAGGCAACGATGCAAAAGTTTATGCTATTGACACTTATGATGTAGAATTTGAAGACGGTAAATTGAGAGATAACTTATTGAAAAAATTCACCCCGTTAAAACATTCTATAAGCACTTCGCCGCTGCCTTTCCAGTGTGACGCTATAAGATTTGCAAACGTTTCATATTACATGAGTGAAAGCGACAGAAGGAGGGCTGTCTACAACATCTGGAAAAGTTTAAGGGCGGGAGGCTTTCTTTTAGGCTCCACACAGTACTTCGAAGGAGGGAAACCCGTAGAACACCAGTTTATTCTGAAGAAAACCGAGCGAGGATTCGTTGAAGTTGCTTTTTCAAAAAAGCAATAGAATTCAATTAAGAACTTTCGCAACTTCGAGTTTCACCAAAGATATTAGCCTGTCAAATCTAGAAACTTTTCCTGCTTCTTTATCGCCGAAGGCAGTGTAAACCTCGTGCTCAGGAGTGAGCGAAACCGTTTTTTGCCCTGCGCGCAAATCAACAAGCTCACCATCAAAGGGCTGCCTGTTCAAAGAAAGAACCC
>JBBSVV010000049.1:2671-20562 GCA_038046625.1 archaeon
GCGCGCAAATCAACAAGCTCACCATCAAAGGGCTGCCTGTTCAAAGAAAGAACCCTTGAAAGAACCGCTTTGCCATCCTTATAACCCAGAGTATAAATTTTTTCATCCGAAGGAAGCATTATCGCCTCATAGCCCTTCTCATTCCTGATGATTTCTTTAGAATACTTCTGGCGCATCTCATCCCAGAGCTGATTAAAAGGTTTTTTTACGAATTCAAGCTCTTTACTGCCTTCTTTTTGCACATAAAGCTCGTTAAACCCGTAATGGCATTGCAGCGGATCATGCCTCACATCACCAAGCAATGCCCCTGCACGGGCACCCGTTGCCTCGAAGAACGGAGCAATCTTTTTCCCCTTGTTGTTTACAAGGAGCTTAGGAACAACAACGCCGCCCTTCACGCGCATCTGCGCGCCAAGAGCAAAGCCCACAATCAAAAATCCGCCGAGAATCAAAGTGGCCGCATAAACAACATCCGGCATGAAACCGAGTGTCCAGAAAACATAACTCAGGATGAACCAACCCAAAGGCAGAATGAAACCAAGAAGGCGCATATTATCCTCCTGTGTCTTTGCCTCGAGGCGCGACTCCTCCATAATCCTTGTCCCGTCGCCCGCCTTCACAACACGCACTTTCGGGTTGTTCGGGTCCTCCTCATTCGGGTAAATCAGGGTATCTGTGAGGCGCTGCAGCGGCATTATTTCGGACATGGCCTTTGCAAGCATTGATTTTCCGGTTCCCGGCAAGCCGACAAGAAGAACATTCCTTTTCTGCACCGCGGCCTTGCGAATCAGCTCAACGCAGCGGTCCTGGCCAATGACCTGCTCCAAAAGCAATTTTGGGACAGGAACATCCTTGGTTGAAGCGAGCTTTAGAAGGTCAGGCATAATTATGAATTATATAAATAAGCTATTTAAATGGTTGTAATTTCTGAGCAGAGAAGCAAAATACTTATTTTGCAATACCAAACACAAACAATATTTAACCCATGTGAGCGTTCTGATATTTGAAGTGAGAATTTGCCTAAGCCTAAACCACCTCAGAAAATAGGAAGAGTAAACCCTGATGAGATAAATGCCGAACGTGAACCGCTTCGGCACTATTATAGCCAGATAAAAGGCCACAGGATTCCGGAAGCAGAAGAAATAAAGCAATGGGCCAGACAATACAGGGCATCACCCAATACCCCAAAAGGACTGGAAGCAAGGAATAACATAATTCAGCACAACCTTCGTTACTCTCACTCGATCGGGCAAAGATATTACCGCCTTATAAGAAACTTAAACGCTAGGACCACCACGGCCGACCTCATCCAGGCATCAAATGAAGGGCTTGTAAAAGCAGCTACAAAATATGACCCTGAAAGAGGAGCCACCTTCCTAACTTATGCGACTCATTACATGAGAGGGCATGTTTTGAGAGAGATTATTAAATCATTCATCATCAAGAAACCGCCATTTTATATCATAAAAATGCTCGAAAAAGAAATTGCGGAAATTGAAAATTATGAGAGCAAAGGCAGAAAACCAACTAAAGAGGCCTTTAAAACCCTGCAAAAAAAGAAAGAAAGACTCGATATAATTCAGAGAGCAAACAGAATCCTCGACATTGATGCCCCTTTGCGAGAGGGAGAAGAACTTTCACTTCATGACAGGGTTTCGAAAACAGGCGCTAGCGAAATGCGCGACCAGATCGAAATAGCACTCTTTAGAAATAAATTAACCAGAGCACTTGGAATGCTTAACGAAAACGAGCGCAAAGTAATTGAAATGCGCATCATTGACCCACAAAAAAAGACATTTGAAGCTATAGGGAAAAGAATGGGGTTTTCAAAGCAAGGTGCACAGCAACTATTCGAACATGCTGTTGCAAAATTATCCGTAAGGCCTGAGCTTAGAGGGCCTCTTCAAAGAATAATGTTCGGAGACAGAAGAAGAAAAACCAGTAAAATCAAACGCCCAAATGAAACTCAAATCAAGCTGCTTAGAGACGCGATGGAGAGAATTGGGTTTAGCGGAATAAGAAAAAGAGTCATACAACTGAGATTCTTGGAACCAAAACCCCTCAGCATTCGTGAAATAGCGTTGCAATGCAGATCCTACCCGAACCAAATAGGGCTATTGTTGCGCAAAATAAAAATACAGTTAAATGACCCTTCTCTTGACAATCTTTTTGCAATGGACTATTAACCAAAGGGCAAATCACCCGCCTAAAGTTCTCCAATCGCCCTGAGCAGTTCCTCATGCCCTTTGACCAGTTTCTTGAATTCCCGGATTTCTTCCGAAACTATTCTGTACCGCGCCTCATCTTTTGAATTCCCTGATTTTTCCATTTTTTATCCACTCCCTTATCTCCTCGAGTGATCAACTCCAATAATGAAAGGTTTGTTTGGTTTGTAGACCATATCAGAGTAAGGAAAAGGACATTATTAATTATTTCACACCAAAAATAATGGCATGAGCGAAAAGCCGAAAATAGTTTTTCTCGGGACAAGCGCCTCGACGCCTACAAAAGAAAGGAACCTGAGCAGCATAGCCATCCGCTTCGAGGGCGAATGGCTGCTCTTTGATGCGCCCGAGGGAACGCAAAGGCAAATGATGAAGGCAGGAGTAAGCTATTTGAAAATAAACAAAATATTCATTTCGCACTTCCATGCAGACCACTTCCTCGGATTGGCGGGCCTGCTCGCAACAATGAACATACACGCACGCGACTGGCCACTCACTATCTATGGGCCGAAAGGAGTTGAAAAGAAAGTCGCGCATTCACTCGAAATGGCCATGCTGAAACCATTATTCGAAGTGAAATGCATTGAAGCAAAAAAAGGCGTGATTGTGCAGGAAGAAAAATATTCAATCGAGGCATTTCCCCTGAAGCACGAGATAGAGTGCTTCGGCTACGCGTTTATGGAGAAGGACAAGAAGGGGGAATTCAACAGGCAAAAAGCGATAGAACTCGGCATTCCTATTGGGCCGCTGTTCTCGGAACTGCAGAACGGAAAAAGCGTGCGCATAAATGGAAAAACAATAAAGCCGGAAGAAGTCATGGATTCTTCGAAAGGCCGCAAAGGGAAAAAAATCTCGATGGTTTTCGATACCTTGCCTTCAACAATTTACCACAAGGCGATACAGGATTCGGACATCCTTATCCACGAATCGTCTTTCCTCGAGGAGCGGAAGGACCGCGCGGAAGAAACAATGCACTCGACAGCGCTTGACGCGGCTTTGGCGGCAAAAAAAACCGGCTGCAAGAAACTCGTGCTCTTCCATTTGAGCGCGCGCCACAAGGAAACCGAAAAATTCGAGAACGAAGCAAGGAAAGAATTCGGGAACTCGGTTGCGGCAACGGATTTGATGGAAATTGAAGTCGGGTAACGCGGTTCACTAATCAAAAGTTTAATTAACCAAAAAAGCGCATAAAGCTCACATGAAGGCAGTCATCATTGCCGCGGGCAAGGGCGTAAGGCTGAAGCCGATAACCGAGCAAATACCGAAATGCATGGTCGCAATAAAAGGAAAGCCCATGCTCGAACTCATCATGGAAAGAATAATCGGCGCGGGCGCGGAAGAAATAAACCTCATTGTCGGCTACAAAAAAGAAATCATTGAGGACCACTTCGGCGCGGAATTCAACGGGGTAAAGCTGAACTACTTCGTGCAGAAAGAGCAAAAAGGCACGGCACATGCAGTCAGCCTGGCGGAAAAATACGTCGGCGAAAAATTCCTTGTGGCGAACGGAGATGTGCTCACGAGCACGGCGAACTACAAAAAGCTCCTTGAAACGGACGAATTCGAAAAGGTGGACGGCCTGATTCTCGCGAGAAAAGTGAACGACCCGTGGAGATACGGCGTACTGAAAACAGAGGAGAAAAAAGTCAGGGACATAATAGAAAAGCCACTGCCGGGAGAAGAGCCGGGCAATTTGATTAACGCTGGCATTTACAGGTTCAAGAGCGACCTCTTTGAATCAATAAAGGAAACGAAGCTCTCGGAAAGGAACGAATACGAAATTGTTGATTCAATAAAAAACTATATGGCGAAAGGAAAGGACGTTGAGTTCAGGATGTGCGAAGGAACCTGCCTCGACATCGGCGACCTGGACGACCTGAAAAGGGCGAACACCATGCTCGATGAACTGTTCCCAAAGCAGTGAATGCGCAAAAAAACCGCGGAATTTTTGGAATCACGTGCCGGTCTTGAATGACTGGCCCGGTTTAAGTATTATAGGAACAGTCTTGAGGATGCTTTTCTCAATCCTCGAACTGAAATCCTTCGGGTCGGCGCCAATAGACTCGAATGAATTGTAATGCATCGGAATCACGAACTTCGGCTTCATTGTTTTTGTGGCGCGGACCGCGTCAACCACATCCATTGTCGAGTTCCCGCCGATGGGCAAAAGGGCCACATCACACTTTATATCCGAAAAAGAATCCATCAGCGCAGTGTTGCCCGCAAAAAACAATGACTCGGCGTCCTTTGAAAAGCAAAAACTCAAAGGATAGAAAGAATTCGGGTAATGCGCCCCGAGAACGGAAACATCCACTCCGCGAAGATTGAACCTGCTGCCAACATTCACGGCGTGCTTCAGGTTAGATGGAATGTCAAGCTCGTTCAAAACAGATTCATGCGCAACAACGGTTGCGCCGTCCCTTTTCGCGAACGCCTCAACGGTTGCCCTGTCGAAGTGATCGAACTGCTCGTTGCTCACGCATATGAAATCAATGCCCTTTATTTTGTCGATGCCCACCGGGCACTTAAGCAAGGACCTGTAAGTGGCTTCCCCCTCTGGAATGTTGATGAAGGGGTCGACAAGAACATTCGTGTTCCCAAAAGCAATCTTAAAGAATGAGTGCCACAGAAACTGAATCTTCATAGGACCACATAAAAGATAACAAAAGGCCAGTATATTAACCTGCTGGGAAAAAACGCGGCAAAAAACGGCATTGGCGGCCTCGCAAAAATAATTAAATAAGTTCAGCACCAGATTATTGCATGAAAAAACTGTTTCTCCTCGCCCTTATGCTGGGATTCATCGCGGCAAACGCGTCCGCGGTCAGCGTGGAGCTCCTGAACATCTCGATTTCCGTTAACAACGAGGGATACGCAGGCATAACAGAAAACTACTTCCTCAAATTCACGAGCCCGTTCGAGGAGGATGACTTCAAGCAAAAGGCGGTAGGCAACTCCTCAAGCCTGCTCTCATGGGAAGCGTCCTACAATTTCTTTTACCCGCGATTTGCGGAAAGCGCCGGCAACGAGCTTGACACGTCCTCAATAATTTACGACGAGGGCTCCAAGACGCTCACGCTCAAGTACGCGCTGAAAAAAACTTTTGCAGCCCTGCTCCGCGAGGAACAGAGGGCAAACTTCTTCAGGATAAATGACAGGCAGTTCGCATCATTCAACGAGGGCGGAACAATAGTGATTCCCGAAGGCACAAACATACAACTCACTTTGCCGACAAACTCCGAACTCCAGAGCGACCCGCCGGAAAATGCAATTGTGAACGGCAACCAAATAATTTTGAGGGGAATCCAGACTAATGCACTTACCATAGACTACAAGGCACTCAAGCCCATTGCCTCAAACCCCTTTGAAATTTTCACGGACAACTCAGGGATATACTTCATACTGTTGCCGGTGCTCATAATTGTCGCTATTTTTGCATACATCAAAAGGGAGGAAGTCGAGCAGAGAATCGAGGATTATCTCGTGAAGCACTCGGAAATAAAACCCAGAACAGAAGACGAAGACATTGAGCTCTCGGACATCTAACCGCGCTTCTTCTTGAACACGCGGTGCTTTTTTATTTCAGGGTGCGCAACACCCTCAAACTTCACATTCATTTTCTTCAGGACATTCTGGATGCTGTAATCATCCGTAACAACAACAAACTTTTCCCTTCTTCCTTTGAATTCATGCGCAAGCGCGACTATTGATGCGTCGGCATCGCTCATCTCCGTTCCGGACTCATTCAGCTTCGCAAAAGTTTTCTGCATTGACAAGGGGCACGGGCCCTGTATCTTCAGCAGGCCCTGCGCAAAAGCGTTCTCCGCGAGGCTCTTAGAAGCAATGTCCCTCCACTCATCAAAAACCTTTGAAGTGACAAAGTATTTGTTGCCTTTCTCGAAAGAAAAATTCGGGTTGTTCAAAAGCGCAGAAGCGTCGAGGATGAAAATCATCATTTACGCCTTGACAATTCATCAATCCATTGGGTCAGTAACGTGTGAAGTTTATTCAGGTTTTTCCAATTGCTGGAGTCTGCAGAAACCCCGCCCAAACCGGAGATAACCCCGCGTCTTTTTTTCTCCAAAAAACCCCGTACATCGGCAGTCCTTGTTCTGTACTCTGGATCGGCATGCATCATCAGTTCAATGCCCGCATGGGTTTCCAAAAGACGAATTTCACGGAGAATAGGGTCATGGAAGGACATTGCACGGTTAATGATGGCATATTCTTCCCGCAAAATCTTTCTTCCGAGAATTTTCCCGTATTCTTCGCGGGTACGCAGCCCTGTTCTTTCACCGGGTTTGGAAGCGGCATGTTCAGGTTCCCGGGGAGCAGTATGTTGTTCTGTGGAAACCTGCCCGCCCACGGGTTTTCGTGTAAAACGCAATTTAAGCATATTTAACCAACCGGGCATTTCTAACCACTAGTGAAAAAGTTAAGTCTTCAATTATTTATAACTTTATTGATGGTATATAATGGTGTGGATTAAATGGATTTGAAGGGCGCGGTCGCCTCACTGAGCGAGATTGAAAGGAAAACCCTCTCGGCACTTTCACGGGGCGCAAAAAGCGAGCAAGGCTTGGCGGCCGAAACAGGCCTCAACATTGATTCCGTGAGGCGCGCAGTGAACTGGCTATCGCAAAAAGGGTTTGCCGAAATAAAGGGCAATGCGCACGAAAAACTTGTTCTGACAAAGGAAGGTGAAAAAAGCCTCGAGAAAGGGCTTTCGGAAACGAGAATGCTGAAGGCGCTCGCAAAAATCGAAAAGGCGGATTTTGAGAAACTGATGAAAGAGGCATCGTTGAACCAGCAGGAATTCAACGTCGCGCTCGGAATAAACAGGAAAAACAACTTCATAGCAATTATCCGCGAGGAAAAAACAAAGGCAATGCTCACCGAAGCCGGAAAAGAATATGCGCGGAAGAAACTTCCGTTGGAAGAGGCGCTTGAAAAAATAGCCGAAGGCGACAAAGCAAAGGAAGAGGAAGCAAAAGAATTGATTGCACGCGGCCTTGCGGAAAAAAAAGAACAAACACAAAGAGAAGTATACATAACAAGTTTGGGCGAGGGGGCAAAAAAAAGCAATGAATTTTCCGGAAAAAGAATGTACAACGTGAAGGACCCTGTTCCCGATGTGTTCGGCGGCAAGAAACAGCCGTACATACAGTTCCTCAACATCATAAGGCGCAAGCTGACCGAATTGGGGTTCGAGGAAATGGAGGCGCCAATGATTGTGCACGAATTCTATAATTTTGACATTCTCTTTCAGCCGCAGAACCACCCCGCAAGAACATGGACAGACACTTACCAGCTGAAAAATCCACAAGTGGGGAAACTCACAGACAGAAAAAATGTGGCCGCGGTAAAGGCCGCGCACGAAACAGGCGGGGTTTCGGCCTCAAGCGGTTGGCGCTACTCATGGTTAGAGGAAATCGCCTCCAAAGTCATGCCTACCGCGCATGGAACCGCGCACTCCGCGAGGCAGCTCACAAAAGGAGTGAAGATGCCCGGAAAATACTTTGCAATAGCGCGCTGCTTCAGGCCGGATGTTCTCGACGCAACTCATTTGATTGAATTCAACCAGACCGAAGGATTCATTGTCGGAGAGGACCTGAACTTCACGCATTTGCTCGGAATGCTGGAGCAGTTCGCAAAGGAAATCGCGGGCGCAAAGGAAGTGAAATTCATTCCGGATTATTACCCGTTCACCGAGCCATCTGTACAGCTGAGCGCAAAGCACCCGGACTTGGGCTGGGTCGAACTCGGGGGTGCGGGAATGTTCAGGCCGGAAATCCTCGAGAACCTCGGAATAAAGGGACAGGCGATTGCATGGGGAATAGGAATAGACAGGCTCGCGATGTTCAAGCTTGGAATCAAGGACATAAGGCATTTGTTCTCGGACGATTTGAACTGGCTCAGGAAAACGCCGCTGGTGATGGAATGACAAAACAAAAAATTGCATCTATTGAGAAAGGATACCGCACAGCGGAACAAATAAGGCAAGAACTTTTTCAACTGGGCACCAGATTACAAAAGCCCAGAATAAAAGAAAATCGGGAATTGCTTCAAGAGATACTAACTAGGCAAAGAGAGTTGTTAGAGGCTCTCGCCAAAAGAGGCGGAAGTGTCATTAAGCGCAAAACAGCAAAAAGGCCAAACCCCCAACAAAAAGCAAGAATAATTCCAATGAAGTCATTTAGGAGGCACGGATAATGCCCACAATTGAAGTCAGCAAAAAGGATCTGGAATCGCTTATCGGAAAGAAACTTTCCAAGGAACAGCTCGAAGAGGCGCTGATGTATGCCAAGGGCGAGATTGATTCAGAGGAAGGCGATACACTTAAAATTGACGTGAAGGAAACAAACAGGCCGGATTTGTGGAGCGCCGAGGGAATCTCAAGGGAACTCCGCACAAGAACGGGAATGGAAAAAGGAATCAGGCAGTACAATGTTTCAAAGGCGAAAATTGAATGCACAATTGAAAAGACCGTTGAAAAGGCGAGGCCGTTCATCTGCTGCGCAATAATCAGGAACGTTACGGTAACGGAGAACCTTCTGGTGCAGATGATACAACTGCAGGAAAAAGTTGCAACCACATTCGGCAGGAAACGAAAGGAAACAGGAATAGGCCTTTACGATTTCGACAAAATGGCGCCGCCGGTGTTTTACCGCGGATACAGGGACAAGGAAATAGAATTCGTTCCGCTGGAATACAAAGTGAAAATGAAGCCGTCCGAAATACTTGCGGAGCACCCAAAGGGCAAGGAATTCGCGCATCTCCTCAAAGGAACGGAATATTACCCGATTGTAATTGACTCGAAAAACGTTGTTTCTTCAATGCCGCCCATAATCAATTCCGAAACAACCGGAAAGGTAACGGAGCAGACAAAAAACCTTTTCCTCGAGGTAACGGGGCACAACTGGGAAACCGTGAACACGGCATTGAAGGTAATGTGCATGGCGCTCGCTGACCGCGGCGGAAAAATTGAGGCCGTGAAAATAAATTTCCCAAAAACAAAAACATACCCGCAAAAAAGCATTGAAACCCCGTTCTTCGCGACAAAAAAAATCGGCGTCACGCTTGATTACATCAACAGGGTTTCAGGCCTGGGCATTGACGCAAAAAAAGCGGTTCTGCTGCTGGAAAAAAGCGGCATGAATGCAAAAGCCAAGGGAAGCAAAATCGAGGTTGAATACCCGGATTACAGGCTCGACATCCTCCACCAGATAGACATTGTGGAGGACATAATCATTTCTTACGGCTACAACAAAATTGCGCCAAGCCAGGTGAAAATGAGCGTACTGGGAAGCGAAAGGAAAGAAACCGCCTACATTGACAAGGTGCGCGATGCGTGCACCGGCCTGGGTTTGCAGGAAGTGCTCACGTTCATGCTCACCTCAATGGAGAAGCAGGAAAAAATGGCTTCCCTCAAAGGAGAAAAATTCGTGGAAATAGCAAACCCCGTTTCAATGAACTGGAGCATAATGAGAAAAAACATTTACCCCGAACTGTTAGAATTCCTCGCGAAAAACAAGCACAACGAATACCCCCAAAGAATTTTCGAAATCGGGAAAACGCTGGAACTTGACGCAAAAACAGACACTAAAACCGCGGAAAAAACGAGGCTCTGCATTGCAATGGCGGAAAAGGACGCCGGGTTCACGCAAATAAAATCATGCCTCAACGCGGTCTGCAGGGAACTCGGCAAAAAAATCTCTACAGATGAAGCCGCGCACCCTTCATTCACGAAAGGAAAAACCGCTTTGGTCAACGGCGATGTAAAGGGAATACTCGGGGAAATAGATTCCGCGGTTTTAAAGGAATTCGGAATCTCGATGCCTGTAGTGATGCTTGAAATTGAACTGTGAATCAGAACAGCCTTGTCTGCTTCCCTTTTTCATCCTCGCGCAAATCTGTATCCCCTGCTTCCAGGCTTTCAGGGCCTCCGCCGGGCTCCTCATGCAATGGCCCCTGCAAATCTTCTTCCTGCACGGGCCCGTAAAAAAACCTTTTCGGCCTTGCGCGCTCATCAATTATTTTCTGCGACTCCTCCATTATGGACTGGACTTTTTTTGTTTCCGGCTTCGTGTCAAGGAGGAACGCGACTTCCTTTTCAGTGAGGCCGAAAAGCGCCGTGCATCCAACCGCTTTCTTTTTGTCGGCAAAAACCATTTTAAAGAAAGGCAAATCATTCGAAACCACTTCGCGCGAGGAAGAATGCGTTTTTGCGCCTATCTTGGAGCCGAGCTCGCGCTTCAATGCGCGCAAAGAGGAGGTCCTTGAAAGCATTGAAAGCAGGCCGGGAAACTGGTACATTACAAAGTCATTTGAAACGCTGCTCTTTGACAATGCGACGCCCTCGGCCGCCAGTTCAGTGCTGTAGCGCAAAAAACCCCAGTGCTGCTTGTTGAAAATCCGCCCGTTGAAAACGTCCGCACGAGAGAGCCTGTCGAACGCAAGCGCAACGTCATTAACGTTGGAATACTGGCGCGGAATGTTCTCCTCTACCCAGTTGAAAAGCATGTCATTGCTCAAATCGCTCTGACTCCTTGCCTCGCGAACCTGCGCAAAGTCAGTCCCCTTGAAAATCGCCTTCATGACACTGAAAACTTTCTGCTGCCTTTCCCTTTGGGAAAGCGAGGCAACATCCTGCATTGAAATGTTTTTTGAAAGCGAGAGCGTCTGCAGATCAAGGAGCGCGGAGCGCATGTCCCCCGAGGAGTTCTGCGCCAATTCCTTTACCGCGTTCTCGTCAAAAGGAATTTTTTCAAGTTCCAAAATCTCGCGCAGGCGCTTGGCAATGGAAAGGTAATTTATTTTCTTGAATTCAAACGCGCGGCACACGAAACGGAGCTGCGAAATGTCTCTGTTCGAAAAAATATCGTTCGCGGTTATAACTACCGGATTCTTTGCTTCCTTTATGACGGAAAGGATTGCCTTTGCGCCGCCCCTGTCATTCCTCGTGAGGGCGTCAACCTCGTCCAAAAGCAGAAGCCTTTTCGAACCCGTTATGGAAGCGCTCTGCAAAGCCGCGCCCGCAACCTTCTCGATGACTTCCTTGGAGCGCAGCATGGAGCCGTTCAATTCAACAATGCCCCAGTTGAACTGCCTTGCAAGGAGATAAGCCAGGCACGTTTTGCCGGCGCCCGACTGGCCCCAAAACAATAAAGGCGGCTGCCCGCTGCCCTTGGCCCACTTTTTTGCCCACTCAAAGGACTTCTCGACTATTTCGGTATTGCCGATGAACTCTTCCGCGCCTTTCGGGAAGAACTTTTCCGTCCAAAAATCCTGCATAAATAGCATGATTGGCCGGAAACTAATAAAACCTGTATACTCAAAGCCCTTTCAGTATCAGTTCTTTCGGGATTCCACAGCGAAACTGCCTTGTTTTGCCCTGATTCCCCATGCTCACGGGCTCCGAAGAAATGAAATTCTGCTTCTCCAGAGCCGCGAGAACATCACGGAGTCGCCGCTCCTTCAGCGACGCGCCCTTCTCCTTCGAGTAAAGCCCATAAATTGCCCCGGAGTTTATTGCAGGGTTCTCGGAAATTATTTTCAGCAGTAGCAGTTCATCCCTCGCCAGGAAACCCAGGCCCTTGGCAAGCGAAGCCGCATCAACCGATTCAAATGCGCCCTTCAAATGCGCAACAAGCAATTTCCCCGAATTTTCCTTCTCCGCAATGCGCCCCGCCTTCAGGAGCGATTCAATGGCTATGCGCGCGTCCCCGCCCAGTTTCGCGGCGTGCGCAGCCGCAACGCCGATTGCATCCTTGTCGACAACGCCCTTCACGAACGCGAGCTCTGAGCGCTCCGAAAGGATTTTTTTCAGCTGCTCCGGAGTGTAAGGGCTAAACACAACAGTCTGCTCCGCGAGCGAACTCCTAATCCTTGAATCAAGCCTGGAAGTCAGCTCAACATCATTCGAAATCAGCACAATGCCGATGCCCTGTTTGCCATGCTCAACCACGCGCAGCAAATCATACAAAAGCTTTGAGCCGGAATCACTCGCGAGAAGCTGATCCACCTCATCAAGGACAACAATCGGCGTAAAACTGCATTTCCTCATTGACTCGAGAACACTCGTGTAAATCTCGTCGGTTGCGAGCCCGCGCCTCGGAACCGCGGAACCCAAAAAATTCGCCAATGCAATGAGGATTGCGGCGCGGGAATTGAACTCAAAACAGTTCAAATAAAGGCTCTTCGCGCGGTCGGAAGCATCCTCAAGCTCCTTGAGCACAAACTTCACGCAGACCGTTTTCCCCACGCCCGTTGAGCCAGAAAGAAAAACATTCACGGGCTTTTTCCCCTTGAGCAAGGGATCAAAGCAGTAAACCAGCGACTCAATCTCCTTCCCGCGCCCTGGAAGCACCTCGGGAATGAATTCAGGATATAGGTAGCGCTCATCCAGGAAAATGCTGTTTTCCGTTACGCGCGCACGGAAAAGGTTGGTGCCTGACATGAATAAAAGTATCGTTGCCGGGGTTAAAAAGGTTGCAGTGCCGCACCGGCAATGTGCCCCTTCGAAACTGCTTTAAAAGAAAGAAAAGAAAGGTATGCAGGCTCATTGGTTGTGGCGGGAAGCGCGGGTTAAGGGACACACCCTAATTCTTGAATTTCCCCTTAACTCCCTTCGCCCCGCTATAATTCTTGCCCAAGCACGCAAATGGCATTGAGGAAAAACCGCAATAAATATTTCCCCTAACCAAAGTGAAAAGGTTAAAAAGCCCTAAACCCCCCAATATGCTTTATGAGTGACGGGCACGACAAGGACAGCCACGGCGGCGGAAAAAGCGACAGCGCAAAAAAACCCATGACCGATAATTTTTTCCAGAAGGTCGAGGACTACATCACGGGCGCGATAAGCACGTTCGTTGCGGCCGTTTTCTTCCTCATATCACTGGGCGTGGTATACGGCTTCTTAGTTTCGAGGGCAAATCCCGACATACAACCAATACTTTATGCGGCTCCGCTTCTGGCAGGAGTAATTGCATACTACAACAGGGCGTTCGCCATTTGGATTTTCATAATAGGCCTAATACTGGTGCTTCTCTGAGTTGAGCAAAAATGGCTGAAATCTCGTTGACGAAAAACGAGTTCAAGGCGCTTTCCTCCGACACACGAGTGACAATACTCAAGTCTCTGGACGAGCGCAACTACACGCTCTCCGAACTCGCAAAAAAACTCGGCGTCGCCCCTCCAACGGCAAAGCAGCACACCACAATCCTCATGCAATCCGACCTCATTGAACTCAAGGACGAAGGAAGAAAATGGAAATACTACTCGCTCACAAGAAAAGGCAAGGACCTTTTGTACTCAAAACAGAAGAACACGAGCGTACTCATAATACTCGCTTCGAGCCTCGTCATGCTCGCGGGAATAGCAATGGTGTTCGGGCTGGCATTCAGCATTACTTTACAATCCGCAGCAATGCAAAACGATTCAGGAACACTCATGGCAGGCGCTTCCCCGCAGATACAGCCTAGCCCTACGGCGGAAAAAATTGCAGGCAAACAGGACTTGGGAAACGAAACAGGATTTGGCACAGGGCAGGAACAGGAAGGCAATAATGCCTTAATGGGCGCAATCCTCGTTGCTGCAGGCGCAATCGCAATAATATACACACTTAAATATCGTCAATCAACGTAATATTTAAGTTACTTTTTGTCTAAGGTTCAATAGTGAACCGAAAAGGATTCTTCAGCATAATCGCGGCCCTGCTGTTCCTCACAATAGCCGCATCAGTTTCGAATGCGGAGCTTAAGGCGGGAACAAAGGCGGCACAAACCGACAGGGAAGTCCTTTCAATCAGGAAAAGCGCCTTTGAAAGAACCGAAGCGGAACTGTTCATCGACAAAAAAATAGAACGGTCCATTGGAAACACCGCACCAGAAAAAATAGTTGCGGAGGAAATAAACCGCGAAACAGCATCACAAATCATGGCGGGCTTCCGCGAACTTAACCTTGATGCAAAATCCTGCGCAAAAAACGGGAACACGATAATTGAAACAGGCCCCCTCGATGAAGGAAAGATTGCGCTGCTCACGAGAACTACCGCAATCAAAACCGGGCCAGTGGTGACAATAATTTACAGCGTAACCGGCGGCTTAAGCGCGGAGTTCCCCTGCGCGGAAATAACAAGCGGGAATTACTCCCTGTTTTTTGCCCTGCCCATCGGATACGCAAAAACAGCCGTGGTGCCGGTATGAACTCGCTCGAACTGATTTTCGCGCTCCTGCTGATTTCATCCTTTGGGGCGCTTGTCATACACGAGGAAAAAGAACTTTCAATGCGCACCATTTCCGCAGAAAAAGAATTCATGGAAAAATCCGATGCACAGGAATGTGCGGCGCTCGCAAACAATTATTACGCGGAAGCCGGAGGAAAATTAGAGGCAAAACTAGGCTGCACAAAAAACGGCACAAGGTTTTTGTCCGGGAACCACGCGGCCGAAACACTCGGGTTTGACGCTGAAATAGTGAACGGCGCAATAACAATACAAACGGAGGGCCACTATGGATAAGGGCCTGTTCTTTTCCGCGGACGCGGCGGCATACGTTTTCATAATGCTGGTTATTCTCGGGCTTGCATTGCAGCACACCGCAGCAGGAACCGGAAAATTGTCCGAAAAAATGGCGTGGTACGAAAAAACGCTTTTTGCGGATTCGCTCGTGGAAGCGATTGTAAAGAACAGGAGCGCTGAAAAGCCGTGGCTCGGCGCCGCATACTACAATTCAGGCTTTCACAGGGTTGAAAGCAACGTAATTGACGGGAAACTGCTTGAAAGCATAACGCGGAAAGATTTCGGGAAATTCATGCTTTCCGCAATTTACGAAAAAAACCATGAGGGCATTGCATACCTGTTTAATGCAAACGGGAAAAACTGCGCCGCGTCCGAAAGGTTCGTGATCGTGAAAGGCGCGGAGGAAAAAAAGGAAATTTTGGGGGTTGTTGTCTGTGAAAACCTATAAAGGGCTAATGACACTGGAAGCCATGCTCTCCCTGCTGCTCGTGGCGGCAATCATGGCAACAGCTGCCCCTCACAACGAAACCGCGGAAGAAACACTGCTGCAACACTCAAAAGCCTCGGACCTGCTCATAGTGTGGGCAACCGAAGGCACTATAGAAAATGAAATGATTCGGGACGCGGAACTTTTGCTCGGGAAAAACAATTTTGAGCTCTATGTGAACACAGAAAAAATTTACGGGGAACCGAGCATGGAAAAAGTTTCGGGAACAATATTAAGGCACAGGAACGGCAAACCCGAGGAAATAACCCTTTCAACCCGCATCAACAAATAAAGCGCGGTTCTTTGAAATGCGAAGAGTTATTTTTCCGCGGAACTTAATCGAATCAAAAGTGTACTCGGCACTCGGAAGCCCGAAGGTTTTGGTTGACCCTGCATAGGAAAGAATCAAGGTTGGCGAAGGGACAGAAACTATTTCCCATTCCCCCTTTATTGGGGAGGAAACGATTTTTTCCGAGCCTTCGCCAAGCATGGAAATAATATTGATTGCCCCGTTCAGGGATGAAACAAATTCCTGTGCATTTCTCGCCTCCACGGAAAACATGGCGGCATTGTAAAGCCCCGAAAGCGCGGCCAGGGAAACAGAAAGAAAGGCGATGAGCGCGGCCATTGCGAGCAGGAACTCGATGCTTGCCTGTGCCCTTGGACACAATGCGGGTTCCCCGTCAACGGAACCCCCTTTATGGAATTTGGGTTGCTGCAAAGCAAACACGCCATCAACGGAACCCCCTTGCGGGGTTGGGTTGGTCATATGTCATCTATTTCCTTGAAAATGTCCTCGGTTTTCTTGTCAAAAACCTTGGTGCCGCTCTCCGCCGTTTTCTGCAGCTGCGAAACAAGCAGCAGCACTATGGCCACAAGCGCCGCAAGCACAATGATCATTTCAATGGAAATCTGGGCTTTTTCACTCAACATACACTAAACAATGCGAAAGAACAAATAAAAAGGTTTCGTCGATTGACGATATTCTTGGCGGGTTGGTTTTTTATAGGTTTTGCGGCAGATACCAAGTGCATGAACCAACGTGAACGGAATGACCTCATAATAAGCTGGCTGACCATCAGCATAGCGTTTTCATGGATAGGACTCGGCATATTCAATTTAAGGGGCGTTGAAGCATTTCTCTCAAACCTCGCAATAATGCTTGTCGCCGTTGGAACAGGCTTCATCCTGCATGAATTGGCGCACAAGTACGTTGCAATAAACTACGGCGCACACGCGGAATTCAGGGCATGGAAACAAGGATTGTTGCTCGCAATCGGCCTCGCAGTGTTCACGAACGGAAGCTTCGTGTTTGCCGCGCCCGGCGCGGTGTATGTTTACGGCAATAACATTTCCGTGAAGCGGAACGGGCACATTTCAATCGCGGGCCCGCTCACGAACCTCGCGATAGCATTCCTGTTCATCGCGCTGTTTTTCGGCCTCGGCTTTACGGGCCTCTTGCAGCAAATAGTGGTTTCAACTATTTACGTGAACTTCTTCCTCGCGGCATTCAACATGCTGCCGATATTCCCGCTGGACGGAAGCAAGGTTTTTGTGTGGAGCAAAAGCGCATGGCTCATCACAACACTTGTTGCGGCCGCGGGAGTTTTATTGTTCCCGCTGTTCCTGAACGCATTCTGAATGCAGCGAAGTTTCCAAAAATTAACGGAACTGCCAACAATTAAAAACAGGTAAAAACAATATCTATTCACATGAGGAATATTTTCATTGCACTTATTGCGCTGGCCGCACTTTTGCTTTCAGGCTGTACACAGGGCAACGGAAGCGAAGCATGCACACAGATTGTTACGCCCGCGGTTTCTCCGGACGGCAACTGCACGGCATTCGCGACGCCATGCGACGTGCCCGGCGGATTCACGATTGTTGCGAGCTGTGAAACTTACGCGCCTAACCCGCCTGTGGAGGAAACACGGCAGCCCGAGCAAGAAATTGATTTGTGCAAAAACATCAAATGCGAGGACACGTGCACGGGAACATCATTTTACGGCGACGGCAGATGCCGCGAAGGCCAGTGCGTTTATTCCGTGAAGCAGGAAAATTCCTATAAATGCGGCTACATTGAACCGCAACCGACGCAGGGCAACTGGGCTTTCGACGCAAACCTCCTGCTGTGCGAGTACATTTCACCGCCGAACGAATACGACTTTATTTACAAAATAAGGAACCTCAGCGACAAGGCACTCCCTTACCAGTCAACCATATGGCTCAAAGTTCCGGACCTGAACAATTATGCGCAGCAAAGGACCATACAGGGAAATTACGAACCGAACAGGATTCTCTGGGAAGAAAAGGTTACCAGCTACCTGGGGCAAAACTTCAGGGGCGGGCAGGAATGGCAAATAAGGAACCTCGATTCGAACAAATCCCTTGACTTCCAGCTTATTTTCTGCACACCGGAAAATTCCACAAAAGAAAAATGCGGTGCGGAAAACGGCGTCGTGATTGCAAGCGGCAACACAAATACTGCGTGCAGAATAACGGGCCAGGTAAACTGAACAGAACAACAGTTTCGTCCGAGAGTGCGCCTACCCTGACGGGCACAGGTCGGAAGGGCGCCAAGATTGTTGGGTACGACAGCTATCTTCGCTGCTGCTCAATAGTTATGCTATCATCGCACATACGAAGGCCTGAACACCTG
>JBBSVV010000050.1:0-30266 GCA_038046625.1 archaeon
ATAAAGAAATTAGAACCGACACAACAATAAAAATATTAACAACTTAGAGCATTATACTATTCGAAAAACAAACCAACAACTTTTGAGAGACTCGCCATTTGCGGTCTAGGCTCTCCCTCAGCTTTTCCCAAAATATAAGGTTCTTTCTTTTTGGTACAGCTTTTTCTTTCTTCCAAGAAAGAAAAAGGTGTTTCTGGCTCCCTCCCCCAGCTTACCAACACTTTTGATGCGGCACCTGACTCTTGCAAAAGCGCACAAAACTTATTAATGGATTTTAAAGGTTCGCCAATGGTATTTGTATATGCCGCTGATAATCAAAAACCTCTCGATTTCAATCGGCAAAAGGGAACTGCTTCTTGATGAGAGCGTCGGAATTGCGGATGGGTCAAAGGTCGGCTTAATCGGCAGAAACGGTGCAGGGAAAACAACATTCCTCAAGGCAATCCTCGGACAGGCGGATTATACGGGCAGCATTGAATACAACGGCAAGGCAGCCTATTTTTCCCAGCACATTGATCTGAATCCGGATAAAACCATGCGCGAAACATTGGAACAAAGCGCAACAATCCACCACCAGAATCCGTTTCAGCAAGAGCTGGAAGAAATTGAAAAGCAAATTTCGAACCCCGCAATCAGCCGGAACAACCCAAGCCAATTGGAGAAATTAACGCAGCGCTACTCCGAACTCCTCACAAAAATGGCGCACCACCAAACGCCCGCGCCCACAAACAAAATCAACTCCGCACTGAAAACGCTTGAAATCAAGGAGGCCTGGCTCGGCCAGAAAATCGGCGCCCTTTCAACGGGACAGCGCGCAATCGTTGCGCTCGCGCAGATTCTAAGCTCCGACGCAAACTTTCTTCTCCTCGACGAGCCGACAAACCACCTGGATTTCAAACGCCTGGGCATTCTGGAAAAATACCTGCAAACATTCAGGGGAACAGTGCTCATGGTTACGCATGACAGGTATTTCCTGGACCAGGTGTGCGACACCATTTTAAAAATAGAAAAAGGAAAATGGATCAAGTATAAAGGAAACTATTCAGATTATGTGAAAACGCGCGAAGCGGCCTTTGAAGCCCAGACAACGGCCTACAACCAAGAAAACAAGTACCTTGCGATTGAAAAGGACAAAATCGCAAGGATAGGAAAAAGCCCGCAGAAAGTAACGCAGGGAAAATACCGCGAGCGGCTTTTGGAGAAACGCGAAATCGTGGAAAAGCCCGACATGGACAAATCGGAATTCAAAACGCATTTCGATGCCTCGCCCATTTCATCAACAGTTGTTCTGGAACTCGAAAACCTCTGCGTGGGATACGACAAGCCACTCATTTCAAACATTAATTTCAAAGTCGGCGCAGACCAGAGAATAGTTCTAATCGGCGAAAACGGGCTCGGCAAAAGCACGCTCTTCAAAACCATTGAAGGCCGCCTCAAACCCATTTCAGGCGAAGTGATTTTTGACCATCAGGCAAAACTAGGGTATGCAGACCAGGAATTAAAGGACCTGGCAAGCGACGCCACATTGTACGATGAAATACACGCAAAGCTCAAGGACATGGCGAAAACGCGCCAAAACCTATCCATGATGGGATTTGTCGAGGACAAAGAAGTGTTCAAACCAATTTCACAACTATCAATGGGTGAGAAATCGCGGCTCAATCTGCTAAAAATCCTAATTGAAAAACCCAACCTGCTGCTCCTGGATGAACCCACAAACCACCTCGACATTGACGCGCGCGAAATTATCGAAAACGCATTCCTGAATTACGACGGCGCGGTTCTCGCGGTGTCACACGACCGCTATTTCATCGAAAAAATTGCACAGCGCATTTTTACAGTAGGCAACGGAGCAATAAAAGAAATACCCGTGAAGCGCTAATCAATGCATAAATTCCGATTAATTTACTGCATTGATTTTCTTTCCTTTCGAGAACGCCGCGATGTTCTGTATTGTGGTTTCAAGGATTCTCTGGAGCGCCTCCCTGCTGTTGAACGCATTGTGCGGAGTGATGAGAACATTAGGCTCCTTCAGGAGCAAATGATTGCGCAGAACCGCACGGAGATCACATTCCTTCGCAAACTTCTCATGCAGAACCTGCTTCTCCTCGCGGATAAAACACTCGCCCTCAAGAACATCAAGGCCCGCGCCGCCTATTATTCCTTTTGAAAGCCCTTTCAAAATGGCTTCAGTTTCAATGACTTCGCCGCGCGAAGTGTTGATTACGACACAGCCCTTTTTCAGCTTCGAAATATTTTCCATGTTCAGCATGTGCTTGGTTTCAGGGGTAAGAGGAACATGGAAAGTCAGCACATCCGATTTCGCGAGAAGCTCATCGAAAGAAGCGTAAGTGAAACCGAGCTCCTTCGCCTTAGCTTTATCTGGGTGCTTCTCAGTAACCAGCACATTCATTTCAAAGCCCTTTGCTATCCTCACGACATGCTCTCCGATGTGCCCGCACCCGACAACGCCGATGGTTTTTCCCTTCAAATCGAACCCTTCGAGGCCCTTCGCCGAAAAATCCGCCTTCTGCGTGCGCTCATAAGAGAGATGTATTTTGCGCGAAATCGCGAGAAGAAGCGCGAAGGTGTGCTCGGCAACGGTATTCTCGCCGTAAGTCGGAACATTACAAACTGTTATTCCGCGCTTTTTGCATTCCGCAACATCAATGTGGTTGAAGCCCGTGGACATTGTTGCAACAAGTTTGAGCTTTGGCAGCGCATCCAGGACTTTTTTGCTTACTTGGGAATAAATGAAAACCGCGATTGCCTCGGAATCCGGAATTTTTTTTGCGCGGCCCGGAGTGAGCTCCCGGGAAAAGAACTCGAGCGAGTGCCTTGAAAGCCTCTCGCCCAGGAATTTCTCTTCCCATTTTTCGAGCTCGAAGAAACTTACTTTCATGCTTCACCATTGCTCATTTTCTTTTTTTCTTTTTCGGCTTTTTCCTGGGAGCCTTCCTTGCCTTGGCCTCTATTTTCTTTACTTCCTTTGCCTTTCTCTCGAGCCTTATTCCAAGCCTCTCAAGGGTTTTTCCTATTACTTTCAAATCTATGCCCATTTGCTTTTTCACCTCAAAACAAAACCCAGCGGGTTTTTGTTAAGTAACTCAAAACCTATATTTAAAGGTTATGTGGAAAAAAATGCGGCAAAAAACACGAGTCTTATAAAGTCCGCAACCGAACTTTCATTATGCCGGTACTTAGAAAACGCCCCGCACGAGGAATCGGGACGCATGCGCCCGTACCTGAAAAAAAACCTTTCGGAGCGAGACAAGGCAGAAGCTTTATTTCCGGGCGCTCGGCACACCGCGCAAAGGAAGGGATTCTAAAAATAGCCAATCGGGCTGCCGGAAGGGCAATGGAGTCCTGGCGAATGCGGGGCGCCAGGCCGCGGGAAACCCACATCCCTTCACCATATGATTATTTTACCGGCCAGAGAAGGATAGAGTTCGGGCAGGTGATGAGCGAGCATCAGGGGGAACTCATGCAAAAGGAATTCCAGGGCATAATGAAAAACATGAACCACGACGGGCTGATGGAGCGCGACAGGGAAACATTGAATCCGCGGCAAAAAGAAATTTACGACCTGAGAAACCTCGCACTGCAGGCACTTGAAATGGCTGCCCGCACAGGGAAACTCCGGGGTTTCCGGAGCAGGGAGGAATTCAGGAAATATTTCGAAGGATTCCTGGGAAACTGGCTCGCCGAGCACCAGGGGCCGCAGGCAGCCGCATATGCAGGCACCGCGGCAAAAAAATTCTTTGCAACCTTATATGGTTCAAAAGCAGGGGAAGAGGCATTCAGGAGGCGCTTCGGGAGGCTTGTGTTCATTGCAGGGGGCGGAGACCCCTCCGACTAGAAGGTTTTTAAATAATTGCTGGGGAATTTAGTAGTACCGGAAAAAGGGTTTTCCGGCTATAAAAACGCTTTTTTGAGTGGTTTTCATGGGTTTAAGGCCTGGGCGCTGCTACAGCTCAACCAAGGACAGGGCATACACGCGTTACGCGGACAAAGTGCAGAGATTGAATTACATCGGCGCGATTCCCGGAGTGAAAACCAGGCAATTCAACATGGGCAACGGATTGAAGGAATTCGACACTATTCTGGACCTATTAACAATTTGCGGAAAGGACGGCCTCCAGATCCGCGACAATGCAATTGAAAGCGCGCGCCTCATAATCAACAGGACGCTCGCAAAAAGGGTTCCAAAAGAAGGCTACTTTTTGAAGGTAAGGATTTACCCGCACCACATTCTCCGCGAAAACAAGCAGGCGCAAGGAGCGGGAGCGGACCGTGTCTCAAAGGGAATGAGCCACTGCTTCGGAAAACCCATTGGAAGGGCGGCAAGAATCAGGAACAACCAAAAAATCTTTTCAGTTCTGGTAATGGACGAGTATGCGGAAGCCGCAAAACTCGCAATGCTCACAGCGGCGGCAAGGATCCCATGCGGAGTAAGGGTTCGCATAGGGAAGGATATTGAAAGCATAGGGACAAAGCCAAAGAAAATCAAGGAAATCAAAACCAAAGAGGAAGAGGAAGCCGAAGCAACCGCGGCAACAGCCGGCGAAGCAGGCGCAACGGAAGAAAAGGCAGCAGCACCGGCAGCAGGAAAAGCCGGGGCAAAGGGAGCCGAGGCAAAGAAAGCCGAACCCGAGAAGAAGGAAGCCGCGAAAAAAGAGGACAAGAAAAAATAAGCCTTACTGGTTATGCCTGAACTCATTGTGGACCTTGAAGGGGCCAAAAAATTTTTGCGGGAAAAACAGGCCAAAACAGCAATAGTGCAGATTCCCGAAGGCCTCAAAACAAAAACCACGCAAATCATTGACGAGCTCAAAGAAGCCTGTGAAAACGTTTTCGCCAAAATGGACCCCTGCTTCGGCGCATGCGATTTGCCATTGAATGACATGAAGGCCCTCAATGCCGACGCGGTAATACACATCGGCCACGGAGCCATACACCCGCACAAAAACATCATCTATATCCCGTGCCACTATGATCTCGGCGAAAAAGAACTCGAAAAAAACGTTTCAGCACTATTGAAGGAACTCGAAAAAAGAAAAATAAATTCCATTGCACTCGTTTCTAATGTCCAGTACAGCAACGCGCTGCCCGGGATAAAGGAAAAGCTTTTCAGGCACGGAATAAAATCATTCATAGGAAAAGGCACGAGCAGGATAGCAACACAAGGCCAGGTGCTGGGGTGCAATTACTCTGTTGTAGAAGAGGTGCAGCCAGCTGTTCAGGCAAGCGTTTACTTTGGAGACGGCTACTTCCACCCTATGGGCCTTGTGTTCAGCACGAAAAAACCCGTGATTGTTGTGAACCCTCTTCACGGAACCGTGGAAGAAATAAGCGAAAAGAACAGGGACAGGTTCATGAGAAAAAGGTTCGCGGCAATCGCAAAGGCGTCGCAGGCAAAAAAATTCGGGATAATTGTTACCGTGAAAAGCGGGCAGAGGCAAAAGGAAAAAGCCTTGAAATTGAAAGAGGCAATTGAAAGGCACGGAAAACAGGCATATCTCCTTGAAATGGATTTGGTGGTTGAAAGCTACATGACAGGCATTGGGGTTGACTGCCTCGTTAATACGGCCTGCAACAGGATTGTGCTTGATGATTCTGACAACTGGAAAACGTTAATAATAAATCCGACCGAGTGCCTGATTGCTATAGGCGAGAAAACCTGGGAAGAATGGGTTCCCGATGAATTCCCGCATTGAGTGATATTATGGCTATACCAAGAAGAAAAATAAGAATTGTAACCGGCAGAACATCACGCCCCGTTCCAAAGCTGCCAACGGAGAGGCTTTTCACAATCGGGGGGCAAACAATAGGGGTGTTTCGTGATGGCACAGTAGCATCCATAGGAAATAATGGGCGCAAAATAAAAATCCCGGAAAACCTAAAACCTCAAATAGCTCAACTTATTGGAAAAAGAGTGGAAGAAATACCTTGGTTCTAATAAATTCAGAAATCAATCTCATCCGGATGGATGGATTTCTTGTCGAGGTTGCCGACGTATGTGCGCACCTTGCGTTTCTTTCCGCGGTTAATCGGCTTTTTGTCCTTGGCAACGCCCTCAATGTCCGCCTCCTCAACTGAATGCTCCGGGGAAGCGGGCGCGGAATTTTCCGGCGCACCAAATTCAGCGGCAGCAACGGGCGCAATTGCCTCATCCTCGCCGTTCGTTTCCTTAATCATTGTGCCCGTGAATGAATACCCGTTCACAAACGCCTTGAAATTCTCTATATTGTCCCCGTCAAGCACGGCCGCGGGAATCCTGCTCCTGCGCAGAATCATGCAGCATGCAATGTCCAAAACAACATTCTGCCCAGGCCTTGAGCCCGCAGCAACAATGAGGGAAACCAGTTTGTTATAGCCTATTTCATCAAAGCGCCTTGCATCTGGATTTGTTTTCGGGTCGGAATCATAAATCCCGTCAACATTAGTCAGGTTCACAAAAGTGGCATTCAGTTTTTCGGCAAGCAGAGCGCCGACCGAATCGGTTGTAAAGAAAGGCATGAGGCCCCCGAAAACAGGCACCTTTCCCGCCTCAAGGAGCTCGGAAACCCTTGAAACATCAGAAACAACCTCGTTATAGGATTCGGCAATCGCGTTCGCGAGCAGCATTGCGTTCGCGCGCGTAACGTGGATTCCAAGCAAATCCTGCTCGAAATTATTTGCGCCGAGAGAGGCAGCGGCATTGGCGTAATTGCGCGCGGTTTTTCCCCCGCCGACAACAACAACAATTTTTTTGCCCGAAGAATGCAGCGAGGAAATAGCGTCCGCAAAGGCGCGGATAGCCTCAACCCTGGGGCCCTGCTCATCAACAATGAGGCTCCCGCCGATTGAAACCACGAAAATGCCGGAAGATTCAGCTTGGTAATCGGACCTTGAAGGCTCGCTGGCGCCGGTTGCAACGCTGTTGAAAAAGTCAAACACAGGAATCATAGAATTATGGGAAACGGAATATTTAACCCTTACTCGCACAAAAAAACCGGAAAGGCGCAGGTATTTTAATCAAGAGCCTGCAAATTCATTACATGCAGACGAATTCCTGCGATTAGCCTGTTTTCTCAATTTTCATAGTGATAACCATGGTTGAACCTAACGAGCCCTCACAGGGCGAGGAAGTAGTTTTCAAGAAAAAGCTCAAGAAGCTCGCGCAGTACCGCGGAAGGGGCACGGAACTCATTTCGGTTTACGTTCCCTCTGATTCGGACAGGAGCTCGGTGATGGGGCAGCTAACCGAAGAGATTTCACAGAGCTCGAACATCAAGAGCCCCAGCACCAAAAAAAACGTTCAAGGAGCCCTGCGCAAAATAATCAATTTCCTCAAGCAGATAGACTTCAAGATACCGAAAAACGGCCTAGTTGTTTTCGCGGGAAACATATCCGAAACCGAGGGAAGAACCGACATCAGGCTGTTCACTGTAAAGCCCATAAAGGAGCTGCACACGAAACGTTACTGGTGCGACTCCGAATTCCATTTGGAGCCACTGAAGGAAATGGCGAAGCCCACGGGCATTTATGCATTGGTAACCATTGACAAGAACGAGGCCACAATAGCCATACTAACGGGGAAAAGGTATGAAATAATCGGGCACTTCACTTCAGGATACATTGGAAAATTCAAGGCGGGCGGACAATCGGCATTACGTTTTGAAAGGTTGCGAGAAGAGGCGGAGCAGGAGTTCTACAAGAGAATAAGTGAAAAAGTTAACATGGCATTCCTGCCGGACGAAGAAAAAATAAAAGGCATTATAATCGGCGGCCCCGGAATGACGAAAAACTTTTTCCTCGAAAAGGGCCTGATAGACCACCGCTTAAAGAAAAAAGTGCTTGGCGTAATGGACACCGGCTACACCGATGAATCGGGCATACGGGAACTCGTGCAGAAATCCGAAGAGTTGCTGAAGGACACCGACCTCATGAAGGAGCGCGCAATAATGAGCAAGTTCCTCGCGGAACTCGCGAAAGACGGCCTCGCCACTTACGGGGAAAAAGAAGTGCTGAAATCGCTTGAACTCGGCCAAGCAGGCACGGTCCTTGTGAGCGAGGGAATAGAGTGGGTTGTCTACAAGCTTGAGAACGAAACAACCAAAGAAACGCAGATTGTCGTGGACAAAACAAATTCTTTCAAGGCAGGCCCCGGAATGGAAGTCATAGAGGAAATGGATTACATTGATTACATGATTGAAAAGGCGGCGCAGACCTCGGCTTCGGTAAAAGTTGTTTCTGTTGATACCCCTGAAGGGGAGCAGTTCTTCAGGGGCTTCGGCGGAATAGCGGCAATGCTGCGCTACAAAATCTGATGCCGAAGCGCCGAACAAAAGGAATCTTTATGCCAGAGGAAAAAATCACCATAAGAAACAACAGCGGCGAAAACCTAAAAGGGATTTTCCACAAATGCGGCACGGAAATGAAAATAGTGATTGTATGCCACGGCTTCACCTCGACAAAAGAGCACAAGCTCGTAAAGGGAATCTGCTCGGCGCTTGAAAAGAAAGGGACAAATTCCTTCAGGTTCGATTTTTCAGGCAAGGGAGAATCACAAGGCGAATTCGGAAAATCTACTTACACCAAGGAAGCAAAGGACCTCGAGGCGGTTCTCGATTATTTTGGGCACGTGGGGTTCGAAACACCCTGCGTCGCGGGGCACGGCATGGGCGGAGTGGTTGCGTTGATGCAGGCCGCAAACGACAGGAGAATTGAATCAGCCATAGACATTGCGGGAATCACTTATCCCGAAAGGATAATCGAAAGGTTCGGAAAGGATTTGGTCGAGAAGTGCATGCGCGAAGGCGAAGCGGGATATATGAAGGGCGGGAAAAAATTTGTTCTCAAAAAAGAGTTCTTCGATGACGCGCTGAAAATGGATTTGTTCCACACAATAAAAAAAGTGAATGTGCCAGTGCTATTTGTTTATGGTGAAAAAGACGGGGAAGTTCCGCTCAGCCAGATGCAGAAGCTATTCGAAAAAGCGTACCAGCCGAAAGGCCTCAAGGTTTTCGATGACGCAAACCATTCATTCACAAAAAAAGAGCACCTCAAGGAAGCAAGCGAACTCTGCGCAACATGGGCAGCAAGACAGGCAATGGCAAAGCAATAATGGTTTTTTATGACAGGGATAAAACATTACAGCACCGCATCAAAAGGAATAGGCGGCGACATCAAGAAAAGGATAGCCGATTTCATTGTGCGCGAAATAACCTTCGAGGGAAAAACGCTTGAGACAAAGGCGTTCGGCGAATGGCCTGAAAAACGCAACCAGGAACTAATTGTGCCGCAGAACAACGGCGAAGAATACCTGCACGTTGAAATGGAAAAATTCAACCTCGACACAAATGATGCATTGAGGAGGGTTGCGAGGCATTTGCATTGTTCGCCGAAAAGGCTCGGGTACGCGGGAATGAAGGACAAGCGCGCAATAACCGTGCAATTGATTTCAATCTGGAAACCGGAAGCGAAAGCACTAGAAGCGTTCAACCAGCGCTATGTCTCCCTTACAAACGCGCACTGGAGCAACGAAAGGATGGAAATAGGCAAACTAAAGGGCAACGATTTCGAAATCACCATAAGGAACATTTCAATGGAGAAAAAGGAACTCGGAAAAAATGCGGAAAAATTCTTTGCGGAAGCGGAAAAAAACGGAATCGCGAATTATTTCGGGGAACAAAGGTTCGGAGGAGCGCGCGAAATAACGCACAAGGTCGGAAAAAAATTCATTGACGGGAAATTCGAGGAAGCAATAATGCTCTACCTTACCTCGCCGAGCACAGAAGAAGAGGAAATTGCAATTGCGAGGAAAAACCTTTTGGAAACGCGGGATTTTGCAAGGGCAACAAAAGAATTTCCGGCAAAATTCAGGTTCGAGCGCGCAATCCTGCACCACCTCTGCAAATACCCTAAAGATTTTGTCGGCGCGTTCCAGAAATTGCCGAGGCACTTGACTTACCTTTTCACGCACGCGTACCAGAGCTACCTTTTCAACCAGATAATAAACAGGCGGATGGAAACAGGATTGGGCCTGCAGCCTGTCGAAGGCGACACTGTCGAGGATGGAATAGCCATGGCTCCTCTTATGGGGTTTGACACGGAGTTTGCAAAAGGAAAGCCCGGGGAAATAGAAAAACGGGTTATGGAGGAAGAGGGCGTAAAGCTGGAGGATTTCAGGGTCAAGAGTTTCATGGAGCTCAGTTGCTCGGGCGCGCGAAAAAAAATACTTGTGAAGCCATTGAACCCGAGAATAATATTGGTCTCGGAAGATGAGCTGAATGAGGGCAAATTAAAGCTAAAAACAGGGTTTTCGCTGGAAAAGGGCAACTATGCAACCACTGTTCTCAGGGAATTAATGAAAAGCTGAAGTGAAAACAATGCGTGACTTTGCCGAAAAAGCATGGAAAGCGGCGCGCGAATACAAGTGGTTCATTGTTTTTTTCTGCATTTTTCTGGCAATCCAATTGTGGCAGGCTTCCTTTCTCGAGTGGGACAGGATAACATATCTTTTCCAGGGAAAGTGGTTCTGCGGCGAACAAATTTACTTTGAGTGGCTCAGGCCGCCGATGCCGGGAATAATGAATTGCCTTTTCGGTGCGGGTGAAATTTCCACAATCGTTTCGGCACTCATGGCAAGCACGCTTTATTTCTCCGCAATCCTGCTGATTTACAAAAATGAAAAAGGCAAAATAAATCAGCTGTTATTCCCCGCACTCGCGTTCCTTTTTCCCACAATTTTGTTTGCATCAAACTTCGGGAGCGACCTCCTCGCGCTTTCATTCCTTCTGCTCGCGCTCTCAATCAATGGGCCAACAAAAAAAGGGCTCTTCTTTGCGCTCGCAACCCTTTCGAGGTACAATTTTTTCCTTTACGTTTTTGTCCTGCTCCTTGAAATGGAAAAAAAGCATTGGCCGAAGTTTCTGCTCGTGGTTGCCGCGATATGGCTTCCATGGCTGGCATTCAATTATGCGTACACGGGCAACGCATTCTTCAGTTTGCAGGAAACCGTTGCACTGAACATTCAGCAGAAGGGGCTATTCAAGGAATTTGATTTGGGGATGCTCGCAACCATAGGTTTTTTCCTCGCCACCCTCGCGCTCGGCAAAGCAAAGGCGTTCGGAAAATACAATCTCTCGGCAATTGCCGCAGCCCTGCAGGTGCTTGTTTCAGGCATCAAGGAATACAGGTTCCTGAATGTGCTCGTGCCGGTGCAGGCACTGAACATTTCCGCGCAAAAAATCAGCGGGAAGCTCACAATTGCAGTAATACTTCTCCTGATTGCAGGAGCCGTGTACGGGTTCGTAGCCATGCAGCCCGCGGAAAAAACCCTGCCAAAAGAAGGTTTCCTGAAGGAGTGCAGGGTTATGAGCAACGAGTGGGTTTACCTTTATAGAGCCGGAATTGTTGCGGAGCCGCTCCCTGATAATGCGGACCTGAATGCGCTTTCTGAAAGCGGCGTGGCAATAGTTTTGATGGATGAAAAAAATGCCCCGAACAAAGGAGACTTCGACATAATCAATGGGGGTTCTTACATCATCCTAAAACCCAAAAATTGCGCCTCGCAACCCAAAAAATATGAACTCAGGGTCAGTTGAACAATGAAAAAAAACTATGAGAATAACGGGTAAAACGCCCCCTAAAAACCCCTAAAACACATAAAAACAGGCTCAATAGCCCTAATTATTGCTGGCACTGTATTTTCTGCATGATATCTGTATGAGGTATCAGCACCGAACCGTTCGAAACAGCCACTGGTTCATAACCCCCTATTACGACTGCAGGAAAATTCGTGATTCCGTGCTTTTCGAGCAGCAAATCAACCAATGGGAGGCCATAATCATATGGCAGGGCGAACACCCTCAGGTTCCGGCATTTCACAACCACCGAATCCAGCACGG
Source organism: archaeon (assembly GCA_038046625.1). Taxonomy (GTDB): domain Archaea; phylum Iainarchaeota; class Iainarchaeia; order Iainarchaeales; family Iainarchaeaceae; genus Iainarchaeum. Next base: position 11,895 of record JBBSVV010000050.1, read on the forward strand.
CCGCCTGGGCGGCGCACTCGGCACAATAATACTTTTCAGGGTAAAAGTAAAGCACCGGAACAATCCCTTTGTTGCCGCAGTCCTTCCGTGATTTTTCCACAAGGAGATAGAGCAGGCCGTTCTGGACAAGGTACTTCCTTTTCGCCAGATCAATGTCCGCAAAAAAACCCTGGGATTTTGCCTGCTCAAGTTGCGAGAGAAGGCCCCCGAGCTTTTCGGCCTGCGAATCAATGTTCTTTGAAAGCACGGGGCAAATCGCAGGATCATCGCCGAAAATCTGGGTGTAAAGCAGCAATTGGTAAGTGGATTCCGTGTTGAGGGAAGCCACTTCGATTGAATTGGAAATTCCGCTTACCCTCGCGTTGTCAAAATAGCTCATAATGCCGAGCCCGAGCACGAACAAAACAAGCGTAAGCAAAAGCGCCTTGGCGTACTTGTTCACCATGAATAATCACTCCGGTTTATCTCCTTGAAAAAGCCGAAGAAAAATACCGCTGAAATGAATATGCTGTAAACAATTATAAATAAAGTCATTTCAGGAAGGCGCGCCAACCCGAGTTTCACGCCCGCCAATTCATGGCTGTAGTAAATGAAAACCGAATAAAACGCGGCGCCTATGAGGTAAAAAAAGAAACTCGAATTGAGGCCGAAAAAAGCCGGAATAAAATACTCCGGGCTTACTCCGGCGGACAAAACAAGTGAAAGGGCGCCGAAGTAATTCAGCACGGCCTCGATGTTCGCGGCAACCATGACAAAAACGAACATGACCACGCACCACTCGACAATCACTGAAAACGGGAAAGTGAACAAACCGAACTCCCCGAACTTCGGGTTGAAAAGCATCCCGCCGTACTTCACGGTATTCACGAATTTTCCCCTGTACCAGCGTGTGCGCTGCCTGAAAAGGCTTCTCAGGTTATCCGGAACAACGGTATACATGTGCGCATCTATGCAAGCCGCAATGCGCCACCCGTTCTGCCTGAGCCTGAAAGCAATCTCCATGTCCTCGGTAATGTTCTTCTCATCAAAGCCGCCAATGTCACGCAGCACACTTGCTTTGTAAGCGCTCATGGGGCCGGGCGTCACAAGAATAGCATTGATGTCGGAAAGAACCTTCTGGAAAAACCCGAAAGCAACCAGATACTCTATCTCCTGCAGCTTCTCCACAAAGCCTTTTGTGTTGAATGCCCTCACAAAACCCGTTACCGCTGCAACACCCCCATTCAGGCAGGGAATCATTTTGACAAGGCAATCCTTTTCAGGAAAAGTGTCGGAATCAATCGTAACAATTACTTCGCCCCTGGCGAGCCTTATGCCGTCATTAAGGGCCGCCGCCTTGCCCATGTTTTTCTTTTTCAGGATGTGCTTTATTCCGGAAAATTTTTTCAGGATTGCCAGCGAACCGTCCCTTGAACCGTCATCAACCACAATTATTTCCTTTCCGGAAGGGTACTCAAGCGCCTTTACCGACTCAATGCATTTCGCGAGCGTGCTTTCCCCATTGTAGTTCGGAATTATTATTGAAACCGACGGCCACTTCTTCATGGTTGTTTGCTTTTCGCCCTTGAGGTCGAGATAGGCGAACAGGAAAACCGAATTAATGTAAAGCAGCACAATGTTGAAGAAAATAATCAGGATGTAAATGGAAACTATCTTCACCAGAAAATAGACCAATGCAAGCAGGAGCGCGAAAACAATTGCCGTGCGAAGCCTCAGGTTCATGGTAATAGTTTTGTTGGAAGAAAGTTAAAAACCCGTGCGCAGACCTTATTTCAGCTTGCTCACAACGAGATTCACGCGCTCGATTATCTGCGGGGTGTCCTCGTAAAGGCTCTCCATGAAAACATATGAGGCGCCGGAAACGCCCTCAAAGGAATTCGGAACAATGGTTGCCTTGCCGTCCTCAAGAAGAACGCGCGGCGAGGAAATTCCTTTCGGGGGAAAAGAAATGAAAACCCTGGCATTTGCCGAATCGTTTATTATGTTCCCGCACTCTTCCGGGGAAAGCTCCTTGTTGGTTTTTACATCGCCCAGATTCGACTGGCATTTCACGAGATTGCCCTTGCCATCAAGGACGCGCGCCACAATAATGACATCCTTTGCCTTGTCAATCAGGACAGCCGACATGATGGTTATGGATGAAGTCATGTAACTGTTTTCCGGGCCGCTTGCCACGAACTGCGGCGAAATAATGAATGTTTCGTGCTGCTTCAGCGCATCCAGAATATCCGGGGGCTGGCCCGAATTCGAAACAAACTCAAGGCCGTTCCTCGAAACAGAATATTTGTAAGGCGAAAAATCCGTGTTGAAGGCTATGAAGGCCAGCACGAGCAGTATCAGGACCGCGACCAGCGCCGTAACGTAAAAATAAATGTTCTTTCCCATGGAAAGATTTGGCTGAAAAAAGCTTTAAAAAGCGAAGCATTAAGTGAGGAAAAAAACTTTTTGCGGCAAAACATGAATAGCGGTTACTGGGAAAAAAATCCGTGGCTTACGCAGGGGGGATTTTAAAAAAAAGAAAAAAAGAAGAAAAACAGTTGGCTTATGCCAACTGCATTCTGTCAATGTCGTTAATGAGTTCCTGTACCGCTGATCCGGTGTCCTGTGCCGTATATCCAGCTACGAAGATGTCTCCGCTTGCCGCGTCAACTTCCGCAACTTTCTGGCCCGGGGCAGTTAGCCTGTCAGCGAGGCTTGATGCAAGCCTGTTGACTATGTGGCCTCCAACAATTATGTTGGTTCCTGCCGGTGCGTCGGTATCCATGTACACTATAGGATTCTTGACCGCTGCCGGGCTTGTATAGCTTGTCGGGTTAGCCGTACAAACTATGCTGCCTGAGCCGTCTCCTATTGTGCATGAGCCGCCGTTGACCGCCGTAACGGTGACTTTCGTTCCGGAGTCTGTGGTTCCTTCGTCGCCGATACCCAGGGAGATTGTTTCTCCGCCTGAGACTTCTCTTGTAACCTCGGTTCCGTAGACGGTGATGTCTATCTTCTCAGCCGTCTGTGGGGCACTTATTTTCACGCCTGCATCGTTGTCGAGCAACCAAGCTTTTGTCGATGCATCCGTATAACCGGAGTGCAGGAAAGTGCTTGTTGTCCCTGACTTTAGATTCCAGGCCGGTGTTCCCCTATACCTGAGGTCTCCGTTGGTGTACTGCGTCAGGTTGGTTGTGCTGTCGAATGGGCCTATGTTTCCACCTGTCTCAGTGTCCACGTACACGTTGAAGTCGCCGTTGCTTACCGCATCGTTCACAAGGAACTCTGCAACAAAGTAGGCACTTGCCGCCGTGTAAAGGCCGCTGTTCTGGCCACTCGTGTTGAAGTCCGAATCCTTAGGCACGTAATGCGCGTACTGCCAAGTCGTAGTCGTCCCGTCATTCAGGATGGCTATTTCCTTGCCCGGACTTGATCCAGGCGAGCTCGTACCGTCCGCATAAAGCGTGTTCAGGTCGCTTGCTTCGGTATAGGTTCCGTTGTCCGAAGGAACGTTTGTTCCCAGGAAGGATATCTTGTGGTTGTTCTGGATGTTGTCACTCTGGCCCGAACCCATCTTGTCCGCATCCAGCATCAAGAACAGCTTACCGCTGATCGTGTTGTACTTGGCAGCGTAGTAAACCCTTCTATCCTTACTTGTCGTGTAGAGTCCTACTGTGACCGGTTTTCCTCCGCTTCCCGCGGTAATGGCGTTTCCATCGAATGGAGAGTCGTTACTCAGGAACAACAGTCCTTCCGAGGCATCTGCAACTGCGATGCCGGTGGTCTCGTCGTTCGAGTTGTAGATTTTTGTTCCACTCTCGGTCGAGAGCCTGAGTTCAACTGCGAGGTCGACAACTACACCCATCCTATTCAGGCCTGCGCCCATGTTTGCGTCGGTGACCTTGTAGTTTACACCATCGATAATGAAGCTGTTGTTATCCCAAACTGCTCTTCCACCCGCAAGATTGTCTGCGTTGGAATCCTTATCGATTAGTCCAACTCCTTGGACACTCAAACTAGCGTTCTGGTCTCCTCCGCCCGAAATGGTCCAGATCCTGCCGTTGATATAATCGCCGGTATTCACGGTTACGTTATAGTCGTTTGCGGTTGTTTTTCCGCCCGTGCCTGTCGCGAATCTCATGCTGTACCAGACGTCCTTTCCCTCAAACTCGAAAGTGCTTCCCGAGTTTGTGTCTGACCTTTTGAGGTAGAAAGGCACTTGCCTTAGGTCGTCGTTGTCAGCCCTGAATGAGAGACCGCCTTTGGTTCCGGAGGCCAAGCCAGTGACATCCTTTCCGATTTCAATGACTGTTTTCTCCTCGCCGCCCCTGAAACCAAGGAACTCTACTTTTGCGTAGCCTTTTCCCTGTGTTCCGTCAGGCAAACCCTGGAGGAATACTGCTTGCGCACCAGTTTTACCGGTGAGTGACTGCCCTGACTTTATCGGGTACAGTGGGCCGAAGTCGTAGTCATCCCCTGATGGGTCTGTCCACTTCTCAGCGCTGTTCCTGACTTCTATTGAGTACAGGGAGTTTGCGTCTGATGTCCCTACGGTAAGGATTGCCTTGTATGGCTTTGTCCCGCTTGTATTGGTAGAGTCGTATGGATACCTGCCGTTATTGAACAGCTCAACAGTATCCGTTCCTTTCGTTACTTCCACATAGCCGACTCCTGTGGTTGCACCGACAGCAATCGTGTCAACAAAGAGATTGCTTGCAAGTGCCGCATCCTGGCCCGAGTCCTTGAAGCTATCCCTCAGGTTCTCGGCAGTGCTCACAGTTCTCGTGTCTATGAGATTGCCTGTAGAGTCGTACAATTCAAAGGTTGCCTGGTAGGCTGCTACCGCAGCACCGGTCTGGATTATTTGCACGACCTTGATGCTGACTTCCTCGTCGGCATACTCGTTGTCGCCTAGGAGACCTTCGATTGCCTCCCCTTCGTTGTATGATTCCCTGGCCGAGCTTTTAACAAGCTTTATGTTCTTTGTGCCCGTAGTGGACAGGCTTGCGGTGTTCAGCTCATACTCCTCACCGAAGAAGATTATTTTGACATTGTCATCACTACCGTCAGTAAATGAGGTCGAACCCAGGTCAACACCTGAAGTTGCGGAACCTATTGTGACTTTGTAGCTGAATGCTTCCGAATCAATCGTGGTGACAAGATCCTTGACGTCAGTTGTCGTGTCGAACTTCGCGTCCGCATCAATCTGAATCAGTTCTTTGACTGTCAAAGAGGTTGTCTGATTTGACTGGTCACCATTGTTCACTTTCTGGTTTATTGTAGCGTTGTACAAGTGCGGCAACTGGGCATCGGTCAAAGCATTGTTGTCGCCCTGAACCTGTCCTGTCAGCACTTCATACTCTGCCTGGGTAGAACCGGAGCTAAGGAGCACATTGTAGTTCTTTGAACCGGCTCCGAAACTGATTGTCCCTCCGACAGTAATGTCGACCGTAAGGTCGCTTAAGTCAACATCTGCGCCTGCTCCGCCCTCGCCGGTAGCTGAAACGCTAACCTGCTTGGTTGTAGCGGCTTTCTCCGCTATCTTTGCCGCAAGGTTTCCTGCCCAGACAGCGTCTGAGAGTTGAGCCTGTGAACCTATTACAATGTTCACGTTCGGCGAACCTGTGCTATCAAAGATATCGTTCTTTGTGACGTTAGTTGCCGTCACTATAGGTGCGATTGCTGTTCCCAGCAAGGCCGCTCCTGTAGCTATTGCAGCCAACTTCTTTACGTTGAGTCCTTTCATGTTTTGTTTCACCTCACAAATCCTATGAAAAGTTACATCGGCATGCTTATGGCAAAGCCGATTGTAGGCTCTTATACTTGTTCGCTCACTTTCTTTAAAAACGTTTCGGTTTTGTACCAAACCCGTAAACGCCTTTAAATAGGGAATAAGGCAAAATTTAAGGCTTTTGAGGAAGGGTTGTCAGTCAATAAACGAACCGTTCCAAATCGCCTTAACGAGCCCGAGAACAAGAAGCATTAGGCAGGGAAGAAATTAAAAGGAAATCGCTTTTTTCGGCAAACAGCGAAATTCGGGTTTTTGGGGTGCTTTGGAGGGCATTAACAGAAAAACAGAAAATCAGGAATAAGTCGCCTGCAAACCCAAGCTTTTTCCGGCTTTTGCTGCGAAGCAAACACACCATCAACGAAAATCACCGCACAGGTGATTTGGGTTGCTGCGAAGCAAACACACCATCAACGAAAATCACCGCACAGGTGATTTGGGTTGCTGCGAAGCAAACACACCGTCAACGGAATGCCCGTTAGGGTATTGGGTTGCTCATTTGGCGGGCCTGTAAAGGCCTTTCGCGAATTCCTCGAGCTCGCCCTTGCTCATGGATTTGAGCATGGCATTGTTGTAGGAATGAATCATTTCCACCATTTCCATGAACGCGTCCTGGAGGTCATCCATTGCCAGGACAACGCGCTTGGGGCTAAGGACCTCTACTGAGGTTGGGCCAAAGAAGTAAAGGAACCTCACCAAAGAGGTGAAGTCCCTGGCGCTCAGGTTCACTTCAAGGTAAGAGGTTACATGCCCATGCTCCGCCATAGGCTTTGCCCTGAAAACATCGTAAATCGTGTAGTTCTTGTCCGCCTTAATCTTCTTCTCTATTTCGTCCATGCTCTTCTTGAGGAACATTTCCTCGACCCCGCGGAACTCTATAACTGCGGAAATCCTGAGGTTGAAGGGGTCCTTTTCCTGGATATCCTTGCGCCTCTTCACTGCCTCGGCAATGTTCTCCATGAGCTTGTACTTCTGCGGATAACCCTCGACCTTTACAACCTTGAGCCTGAGCATCTGCCTAAGGTTATCATTGAGCTCATCAAACGGAATCCCGAGCTGCTTGTTCAGTTCATCGACAGTTTTCGGCGCGTTAAGCAAAAGCAACGCAACCCTTTTCTGCTCCTCGGTAAAACGGCCCATGCAAAACCTTACTCCAACCCTAAACTTTCCAATCCTATTACTTTTCTTTATTATATATAATAGCAAGCAACGCCAGCGCGGGCAACACCCCCGCAAAGCGGAATGGCTTACTTTATAGCAAACCAATAAAGTAATTCATGGATTTTCATGGTTCCTTGTCCCCTACGGGGACGAGGCCTAGTACCCATTGGGCACCAGGTGCTATCTAGCAGACCACCATAAATGCCAAAAAAACTTTTGCGGCCTGCTATAAAATAAATTAACGATAGTATTTTTATAGTCGAGCAACAGGCCGCAACAAGGTTTAATACGCATTTCAATCCCCAAATATTGCGGATGCCCGAACTCAACCTTGACCTGCAGATGCACGGGCTTTACGCCGGCGGGGTAAGCAAAAACATGGAAATCCCCGTAATGGCGGAGCAGTCGAAACTCAAGGGCCTTGATGCCCTGGTTACTGCGGACATCCTGCACAAAAAATGGTTCGAGCACGTGAAAAAAAACCTTGTTGAGGAAAGCAACGGGGTTTACGCGGATTTGAAGGGAAAATGCAATTTCATTGTCGGCGGCGAAGTCGAGGACAACAGGAGAATCCACCACCTTTTCTACCTGCCCTCGCTCGAAAGCGCAACTGAATTAAGGGAAAAAATTTTGGGATTCGGGAACCTCGACTGCATACTCTGCGGCAGGCCAAAACTCAGGCTCAGCGCGGAGCAAATCGCGGAAAAGGTTGTTGAATGCGGCGGAATCTTCGGGCCCGCGCACTCATTCACGCCATACACCGGCATCTATGCTTTCTATGATTCGCTCAAAGATGCTTACGGCGCGATGCACGAAAAACTCAAGTTCATAGAACTCGGCCTGAGTGCGGATTCGTACTTTGCGGATTTGATAAAGGAAAACCACTCATACGCGTTCCTCACAAGTTCTGACGCGCATTCCCCGTGGCCGAATCGCATAGGCAGGGAATTCAACAGGATAAAAATGCAGAAGCCGGATTTTGCGTCGCTGAAAAAAGCGATTGAAGAAAAGGATGAGAAGCTGATTACACTCAATGCCGGCCTGGATCCGCGCGAAGGAAAATACCACGCAACCGCATGCAACTCCTGCTTCGCAAAATACAGGATTGGAAAGGCGGAGGCCCTGAAATGGAGATGCGTCAAATGCCAGGGGGAAATAAAGCGCGGCGTGCGCGACAGGATCGAAATGATTGCGGACTTCAAGGAGGAAACCCACCCGGAATTCAGGCCGCCGTACCTGCATTTGCTCCCCTTGGCGGAAATAATACAGGCAGCAGTGAATTCCAAGGGCGTGAACACCAGGGCAGTGCAGTCACGCTGGCTCAGCCTCGTTGAAAAATTCGGGAACGAAATTTTTGTGCTCGTGGACGCGAAAGAAGCGGAATTGCGCGAAGCCGACAAGGAAGTTGCGGAAAAAATAATTGCATTCAGGAAAGGCTTTGTCCTTTACATCCCGGGCGGCGGGGGGGAATACGGCAAGCCAATAATCTGCTCAGGCGAAAAGGAAATGCTGGAAAAGAAAAAAGAGCTTTACAGGGAGCTTGAAGGAATCTCCGAAGAAGGAATGCAGAAAACCCTCGGGGAATACTAAAAAATATAAAAGCTGGAATTACCTGACGTAGCTTAAACCCGCGGCGGGCGCTTCCTCACCCTCGTCAAACTGCTTATTGAGCTCGGAAAAGGCCTTTTCAATTTCCTTGGCCTCCTTTTCCATTGCCTCCATTTCAACCGCGAAACCGTAACGCTTGATTAAAATCTCGATTATCTTCTTGGCCGCACCCGGGTCGCCGTAAACAAGGCGCGTGCTCGTTTCCCCCATTAAACAGGAGCCATTCAGGCCATATTCCTTACCTATCCCGATAAGCAAACCCGCGGCACCGCTGATGAGGCCGACAGGCCTGTCATTCACCGCACCAAACTTTTTCCACTCCTCCATCTCCGCCTTGGTTGTGGACGCGACAATCACGTGCGGCTCGGAGTGGAGCCTCTTTTCACCGACATTCAAGCCGGCCAGTGTGCAGATTTTTGCCGCACCTCTTCCCTTCAGCGCCTCCACGATTGCGCGCGAAAACTCGAAATGTTCCTCCATCGAGGAAGACCTCGAATCAAGCGGGGGCTGGACCGGCCCCGAAAGGAACAAGTAATCCGAGCCCTTGAAAGGGAAATAATGTATTTCGTCCTTAATGAGGCTCACAATGCCCTTTTCCGTCTGCACGCTCGGGGGGAAAAAATCAGAAGTTATTTCCGCAATCTTTTCAGCCTTGAACTGCTTCAGCAGGTAATCAACGCATATTTTTCCGACCAAGCCTATTCCCGGCAGGCCCACAAAAAGAGTCGCGTCCCTGAATTTCTTTTCGGAAAGGAACTTTATCGTGGTTGGCATTACTCCGACCTCACAAATTCAGCCTTGCCGCCCTTCGAAGAAATCGCGGAAATTATTTCGTCCGAAGACGCCTTCAGGATTTTCTCCGCGGACTTGTAATCAGTTGAAACGACCTTCACGGAATACTTTCCAGAACCCTCATAAGCGAAAACCGCCTTTTTCGCATTCTTCTTTTCCGCGTCAGCAAAAGCAGCCCTGATTTTTTCCGCGCCATCCGAGCCCGGAACAGAAATGACGAGCTTTCCGCGCACTTCCTTCTGCGGAATCTCGAAATTCTTTTCAATCAGCTCCAGAAGCGGCGCAACCCATTTTTTCGGGACGCCGGTCAATGCGGATTCCCCTTCAATGAGCGCCGCATTGAAGGCCGCGTAAAGCGAATCGTATTTCGCAAGCAGCGGCTCTGAAACCTCCTCCATTGCCTTTTCGGGCGTCTCCTTGAGCTGCACCGCAAGCAACTGAATGAGCTTCTGCGTCCTCTTGGTCTGCTTGTACTCTTCTACTTTCGCGCGCTGCGCACTCGTGGGGACCTTCGTAAGGGAAATGTCTATGTGCCTCTTCTGCATGTCAACGTTAATGACTTTGCCCGCGCGCACCTGGCCTTCCTTGACGACATTCCTTATGTTCTTTACCCAGCTGCTGCTGACCTCGGAAATGTGCACAAAACCCTGGAGAGTCCCGTACTCCATGAGCTCCATTAACACGCCGTAAGGCAGCACCTTAGTGATGCGCCCAATCACTATTTCGCCGACTTCCGGAAAATCATCCATACGGAAAAACTACTCCAGCACCTTCAGAATCTTTGTCTTCAGGATTATTTTTGACGCGCCCGTCTGCGCGAGCTCCGAATTGCAGGCCACACAGCGCACCTTGCTCGAGGCCGCGCTGAAAACGTTCTGTTCGTTGCCGCAGGCCGGGCATTTTATGCGGTAAAACTTTGTCTTTGGATTAGGTATCAAATCGGCATTGCTCATGAAATCACCTCAACAAGCTTCCTCTCCGAAAGGAGTTTCGCAATCTTTACGGGCAGTGAAACCACCGCGCCCTTCTGGAAAGGCCCGTAATCATCCATGTCCGAACCCACAAACTCGGGGATGTCAGAGAGAATCTTCACGGAAAGCTTATTTAAATCCTTCTTGTCCCCACTCCTTTTTGCGCCGCCCGAAAAGATTTCCTCGAGAAGGGAATTGTGCTTTTCAATGGTGGAAAGGATTTCGTGGAACATTTTCCTCTCCTGCAGCGCCAGGTGCTCGTCACTTGATTCCTTTGTGCGCGAAGAAACAAGGGCGCGGTTCAGGATCTTTTTTTCGCGCATCGCAAAAATCTCCTCAACCATTTTCTTGAGGTTCACGAAATCGCGGGCCTTGGTGGAGGAAAAATCCTTCAATGAAGCGAGGTAATCCTGCTTCTCCTGCGAAAGGAAAGAATAAAGGCCATTGTAAAACTCGGGCTCGACCTCGACAAGCTTCACTGTATTCTTTTCCAGCCTGTGGATGCGCCTGATCTCATCGTAAGAAAGTTCAGCCATTCAGCTCACCAGCTCCGCACTGCCGCGCGCCAGCAGATAAAATGCCGCAAAGGAAGGCAACGGCACTTCATCGCCATTAAAAGGGCCAAACCACTCGCCATTCAAGTAAAATTTCGGGGCAACCGCCTTGGAAAGCTTCACTTCGCCCGAGGAAAAAACAACGCACTCCTTCAAAGGGTTATGCGATGGAAGCGCAGAAAGCGGAACCTCCTTTGCCTGCAAACCGGTTGAGCCGTGAAGCGTGTCCGGAACGCGGATTATCTTGTTTATGTCAATGGAAGTCTGCCTGTCTATCTCAAGCTTGTCCTCGGAAACCGCAAAGCCGAGCATTGAACCCCAGAAGCGCTCCGCATTTACCCCCGAACGGCCGCTAACCAAAAAACCCCTGTCCATGCTACTAATAAGCCCCTGCTTTTCTTTTAATAATTTCTTGGCCTGGGAAACCGATGCGGAGCCGAAAACCGCTATTTTTGAGGCGTCCCCCTCATTGAAAAGAGCCTCTATCCGCTCAAGGATGCGCTTTGACCAGCCCTTTGCAGCACCTCTCTTGGGGCAGGAATAAGCCTTATTTGAATAAACAAAGCCAAGGGCCTTCAAATCAAGGTTTGTTCCCGTGAGATAATCAAGCAGCTCGAGGCGCGCGGCCTTCGAAAAGCCCCTCACGGAAGCGCCGCGCACATGCACATGATAGCCCTTGCTGCCGGAAAAATTCACGGAAACCCCTTCCGAAAAAGAGAAATCCTTCTCAAGAACCGAAATGAGGTTCAATGACTGCCGCCTCGTTTCCGCCAGGCAATCCGGGCAAACCCACTCCTCAACGCTTGTTCCGGAACCGCATTCCGCGCACACATCAACGTTGCCCTTTCCGGAAGCGCCGCACTTCGCATTCATGCATTGCCACGAGTCATGGGAAAGCTTGCAATCCGTTTTGATGTCATCCGCATCAAACTCATAAATCAGATCCGCGCCGAGCAAACCCTTCTTCTCCATCGGCCTGTCGGCAGGCCTTGAGTAAAGCGCGTCCGAATAGGAAATGTAGAACGGGGTTTTTTCGCGCAGAAAAGAATTCATTTCAGCGGCATTCCTGAAAGCGAGGTGCCTTGAGGAAATCTTCTTCCCGAAAACCCCGAAGCCGAATTCCCTTGCGCTTATTTCCGGCACGGAGCCGATAGTGTGCGCACTATAAAAGCCGCGCAGCATCCCTTTGAGAAAATCCTCCGCCCCCATAATTTAGGTTGGCGGAAAACAATTAATAAAGCGTTAAGAAAAAAAAGAACGGGAAAAAAGGTAAAAAATTCCAATTAGCGTTATGTTGTGCAAAAAAGCCCGTTTATTTCCTTTTTGCTTTCTTTTTTTTCTTGGCTGCCATTGGCGCTAACCTCCCTTGAAAATTTTTTCACATTTTGTATGGAAAAAATTTAATTAACTAAGGGCCTTTCCATATTTAAAGTTTTGCAAACGCGCCTCAAAATAATTTTTCCGTGCAATTGCGAAAAAAAATCAGGAAAAACTATTCCGGTGCCGAAAATATTTTTTCCCCGCCGCTTGATTCCGGATGCGGCTTGGATTTTTCGCGGGTGTAAAACTGCACAGGGTGGCTCACATGGCAGTTCGCAACGCACAAATTATAGGAGCGCATCTTGTCGCAGCTCGGCGCACTGTATCCCGCCGCCATGCCCGCGGCGGGAGAGCGGCTCATCTTCGCTTCGCTCGATGAACCTAGCTTCGCGCCGGAGCCGACCAACCTCTCAACCTGGTAGCGCGTGGTTCTCTCGTTGAAGTTCGGGGTCTGCCTGTACATGTCTATTATTTTTTCCGGCTCCATGCCGATGGAGTAAAGGAAAGTTGCAATCGCGAACCTCGCGGAGTGGTTCACCTTTACCCCTGCTATAAGCTCGGAATAAATTTTTGCCATGCAAGGCGGAAAATTTTCCGGGGCAACGCCCCCGAAATCCGTCCTGGAGAACTGCTTCCTCGAAACCTCGGCGAATCTTCCTTTGAGCGAATCCGCGGCGCTTTTGAACTGCGCCGGCACGCCCTTCACGGGAACCGGCAGCGATTCGCGCAGCTCCTGCGCGACAATCATTGAAACGTGCCGCGCGAACAGGTTCCTGTCGAGGAAAACTTTTCCTTTGGAAACCTGGGCATTCGCGAGCTTCATGGAAGCCGAGTCAAGCTCCGGCCTGAGGTAATCTGAAATGCCTAGTTCGACAAAAAAAAATTTGTCCTCCGAAAGGTTCGCCTTGAGGCCGAGGTCCATCGCGATGCCGAGGAGAACGTCGCTCTTTTCATTCTCGAGATTCAGAAAAACAGAATCGGAAACCATTGAGCAGAATTTCCTGTACAGCTCGAAGCGGTCAATCATTGAAACAAGTATTTTTGCGGCAGGGAACGCAAGAATCTCGTCAAGGAGAAGCCCGGGGGATGCCTCGATGCGCGGGCCGTAATTTTTTTCCTCAAAAGCCGAGGCAACCATTGACCCGGCTCGGCGCAGGACGCTTTCCGGAATGTCCTCGAGCAAGTATCCCGACTGCTTTACGGCCATCTTTGCGGCCGTGGAGAAAAAATATTTCTGCGCAAACCTAAGCTCTTCAACCGGTTGCGGCATGCTATCACAACAGCATGTGCGCGAGGTAAAACCTTATCTCGCTGGCCCCTATTTTATAGCTCACCTTCATCGGGGAGTCGCTCTTGAGCTCAAGCGCCACTATTGAATCGGCATCGGCCTCCCTGATTATGTTCTGCAGGAAATTAAGCGAATACTTCGAGACAACGTCCTCCTTTGAAACAACCTTCACGCCTTTTGACTGCGAGGAAGAATTCAATGTGCCCGCGGAGCCCTTCGCATCGAGAAAAAACTTGTCGCCTTTCGTGCGGATGACCACGCTCGAACTGAAAAGCGACGCGTCCTTCAGCGCTTCCTTAAGGAGGCGGGAATTGATTTCTATGTGCGCACCATATCCGGATTCCGGCAGCTTGAGTTCCTCGTCAGAAACGTCAATCAGGGGAAGCCTGAACGAGCGCTCAAGCTCGCCGCTGAGGCTCACCAATAACTCTGAATCCGTGATGTCAATGGTTATGCTGTCGCTCGGAAGCGCCCTCGCAAGTATTTTTCCCAATTCGAGTATGTTCACGCCTATGAAGCACGGCTCTATGGAATATGAGCCAAACAGCTTCTTGTCCACGAAAAAGTCGACCAATAGAATCTGGCTCGGGTCAATCGCGCGGAAATGCACGCCCTTGTCGTTGAAGCGGAAATTGCCTTCAGGAATGAAAGAGGAAATTGCCTCCACCCCAGATTTGAAAAATGCGGCGTCCTTAAGCTCTATCAAGTTTTACCCCAAAGAATTGAACCCCACTATATGGTTTAAATCTTTTTGTTACACAACAATTTCGGCTGTTGGGAGCGAGTACCATCTTCGCCTTAGGGCTCGATGGTAAAAACGCGGCCCCAAGGCAACAGGGTGAAAAAATGAAGGTTTATCTAGGTTCGGATCACGCGGGCTATAAGCTCAAGGAATACGTGCAAAAGCACCTACTACAGAAAAAGGGCTTTGAAACTGTTGATTTGGGCACGCATTCGGAAGACTCCGTTGATTACCCGGATTTTGCGGAAAAAGTGGCCGAAAAAGTGATGCAAGGCAAAAATGCTTTCGGGATTCTCATGTGCGGCACAGGAATAGGCATGAGCATCAGCGCGAACAAAATCAAAGGAATCAGAGCCGCGGTAGTTTACGACAGATACACCGCGAGAGTTGCGCGCGAACACAATAACGCGAACATAATCTGTCTCGGCGGAAAAACCACGAAAACTCCGGAAGCGGCAAAAATTCTCGATGCTTTTTTCTCCGCAAAAAAGCCTTTGAAAGGCTCGAGGCACGCGAGAAGGGTAAAAAAGATTGGCGCGCTGGAAAAAAATTGCTGAAACCAATCCTGAACTCTTTTTGATAAACAAAAGTGCTGCACGAATTCGAATCAATCCGACTCTATTCTCGGCGCGAGGAAATAAGTGAGCTTTCCCTCCCCCACGGAATAAGAAATTTCAACCGGCGCATTGGACTTGAGCTTTACAAGGACTTCGGTGTCGGAAGATGCCGCCTTCACTATGTTCGAGAGGTAATCAAGAGGGAACATCGCCCTTGTTTCCTCCCCGGCCTTGAGGGAAACCATCTGCTCATCCTTCTGCGCATAAACGTTTTCCACGTTCCCCTTGCTGGAGTTTGCCTTCACAACGAACGAATCGTTTTCAACCGAAAGCACCACGTGCGTTGAAATCAGCGCGGCATCCTTGAAGCTGTCCTGCAGGGCGCCCGCCATTATCTTCACTTCCGAATCAAAGTCGATGCGCGGCATCGGCAAGTCGGCACCGCCCAGGTTAAGGAGCGGAATCGAGAAAGTCCTCTTCGAGCCGCCCGCAAAAATCACGGAAAGCTTTGAATTGTCATTCCCAATCGCCAAAGCAAGGGAATCATTGGCCTTTGCGCGCGACATCACCTGGCTGAAATAATTCAAATCCACGCCAAGCTTCACTAGTTCGTGAAAATCAAAAACCTTGAAGGCCTTTTTCGGCAGCACAAAATCAACGAGCGAA
The DNA here is from genome assembly GCA_038046625.1 of archaeon. Taxonomy (GTDB): domain Archaea; phylum Iainarchaeota; class Iainarchaeia; order Iainarchaeales; family Iainarchaeaceae; genus Iainarchaeum. The sequence goes on from JBBSVV010000050.1 coordinate 27,321, forward strand.
ATCTGCGAGGCATCGGTTGCCTTGAGGCTCAAACCATTGGCATCAACAACGAATTCGGCCTCGTCAACGAGCACGGATATTCCCTCCACAAACTTCTTGAAAACGGAGGCATTTCCATACACGAGGTTCAAATCAACACCAGAAACATTGCAAAACGGAATCCTTTAAAAACCGTTCATGGGAGAAAGCGCCTCGCGCTGATCAGGGGATGAAAACGCGCACCCGAGCAAATCCACCTTGCCCTTAAGGGAAATGCCAAGGCAATTGAAGAACCACGGCAAATCATCAAAAATGAGGAGCTTCGCATAACCTATCAAAGGAACATGGAAAAGATAAACACCCTTTACCGAACCGGCTGAAACCGGGTTCACGGTTATGCAGTTGTAGGCAGAGCCCGTTTTGCCGCAGTCCTCGTCAATCCGGTTATTGTTGTCCCCAAGAGTAATCAGGAAATTCCCGTCGGAAGCATGCAGCAGCAAAACCCCGCGATGGATGATGTCGCGCTTCAGCAGCGGCGAGTAATAAACCACTATCGGCCCCTTGAAATCCAACCCGTATTCATTGCCGCTTATTTTCAGTGCCGAAGGCCTCAGCCTGCCGAAAGCATTTATGGAGTAACCCACCTCCGCAAAATCCGAAAGGGTTTTGCCGGCAACCGCAAAATCGAGCGCCGCGGAACCCATTGAAAAGTTTTTGGAGCCCGAAAGCAGGACTATGTCGCCGCGGTAAAGCGTGGGCTCCATCGAGCCCGAGTAAACAATCATTAAAGGGGCATTCGAGCCCAGAAGAAACGCAAGGACGAAATTGTAAAGCACGAACGCGAAAAGAAACGCGGAGAGCAGATAAACGGACCACTTTACGGACTCGCTTTTCTCGAAAAAATAAAGGTACGCGTAAACCGCGCTCAGGAAAACAAAAACCATGGGCGGGTTCGCGGTGATTAAAGAGACCAAAATCAGGAGCGCGGCGTAGCTCGCGAAAAAAACAAGCAACTGAATTTTTTTGGGAGCAGCCTCGATTTTAGGGAGTACAAATTTGTCCACGTAAGTGAACGGGTCAAGCCACTTGAGTTTTTCCTTCAACGCGCGCAGCATCGCAAAGCACACAGCAATAAAAGGAAGCAATCAGGCGAAAAAAATTATTTGATGGACTTGGAAACCTTTTTGCCGAAATCATCAAGGTCTTCCTCAATTGCCTTGGCGGCGTCTTCGAGAGCCTTTTTCGGCGATTTTCCCTTTGTCTTCACGATGAACTTTGCATTCTTGCCCATCGGGTGCTCGAGAATGTACGAGGCGAATTCAACCGACTTGTCCTCAAGGAGCTTTTCCTTCAAAAGGTTCGGGAATGTGTGGCGCTCGCCCTCAAGCCTGAATTCCGCGGTTTCCTTGCCGCTCCTGATCACTTCAATCTTCATGCAAACCAACCTCACTTCAAAGCATAATCGCTTGAAATCTTTCTTTCTTCCATCGCGCCAGTAACCGGATCCCTAAGGCGCCCGTCAATGAGAATCAACGGCTTCCTGGATTTTACCCCGAAGGCCTTTATCACGCCCAAATCATTGGACTTGGTCTCGAGCTCAATGCCGTAGCGCGTGACTTCCAGAATGCGCGCCTTCACTATGTCGCCCATCCTGAACGCATCCTCGAGGTTGCGCACGTACTCGTTTGAAACATTGAAAACCATTATGGAACCGTTCTGGTTGTGGACCACGAGGCGCTCGCCGTTCTTCTCGGCCTCAAGAATCTCGACCAAAACGGAGCTGCTCTTCACAGTGCTGACAAGGGCAATCACAATCGCGCCCCTCTCAAGTATTTTAGTGGGGCGCGTGGCTTTCCGGACACTGGCCTCATGGGTTTTGGAATCAAGGCTCATGACGCCGATGCTGTCCGAATAAACGCTTCCAGTTCCATCCTCAAAAGCATTTGAGCCCGCAAGGAACTCCTCCTCATACGACAAAAAAGTGCCGGGATAAACAAAAGACTTTTCCTGCAAAAACAACCACTCCAAAAACCGGTTAATTCAATTAGAATTTTCCCCAGAAACCTATTTAAATCACTACGCCAGTAATCCTTGCGTTATGGTCCTGGAATCCATCATAAACGTGAATATAGCCGAAAAACGGCCCGTTTACCTATTTTTCCTGGCTTTTGTGGTTTCAACCGTTTCAATGTTTGCGGCGTACAACCTCTTCCCCGAAAGCTCCTCCGTGCTCAAAATAGCGTTCATAACAGTCGCATTCATGCCCATACTGCACGCGCTCTACCTCAGGGAGGAGCAGGTTGAGGTGGACGAAAACGACGTTCCGTTTGCATTCATTTCAACGCATTTCGAGGTAATACACATTTACGGCTGGATTTTCCTGGGCATGATGGTTTCCTTCGCGCTCTGGACGGCAGTGCTTCCCGAAACTACGCAGAACTGCACAGGAGCGCAATGCATGCTCCCGCCAAAATCGATTGTTTTTTCTGAACAGGAAAAAGTGCGCTACGGCATAACCGGAAAAGTCATAGGCGAACAGGAATGCTTCTCGGACGGCACAAAAAGCTTTGAACAGTGCTTCGGGCTCATATTCACGAACAACCTCTGGGTCCTCGTGCTCGCAATATTATTCTCATTCATCTGGGGCGCGGGCGCGATATTCCTGCTCGGGTGGAACGCCTCGGTAATCGGGTTCTTCATAGGAACCGAAATAACGCAAAAAAGCCTGGTTGCGGGAATCGAGCGCGGCATAAGTTATTTGCCGCACGGCATACCTGAAATAACCGCCTACTTCATCGCGGCAATAGCCGGAGGAATAATATCCGCGGCAATCTCGAAGCAGCAGTTCAAGAAACACGAAATAAGGATAGTGATTCTGGACACGATACTCCTGATACTTTTGGGCGCGATAATGCTGTTCATCGGCGCGTTCATCGAGACCGCGGAAATATTCGCTTACTGGGACGC
>JBBSVV010000050.1:30366-33887 GCA_038046625.1 archaeon
AATTTCGTGCTTTTTCCCTCACCCAGCTTCTCCAGGGCGCGCACATAATAATAAGCCAAAGCCCTGTCGCTCAGGTTCTCGGCGGCATTCTTCACGGCCTCAATCTCGGCCTGATGAGCCTCGGCACCCTGTATGCGCGCGAGCTTTCTTTGCTCCGCGGCCTTCTCCTCGTGCATCGCCTCAATGACGGCGCGCGGAAGGTTGACGTCCTTGATTGTGACCTCGTCAACAACAACGCCCCAATCCTTTGCAATCTTCTCAAGCCCCTCCTTGAGGCTCACATTCAATTCACTCACCTTGGAAATGAGCTCATTCAGGTTCAAAGAACCGGCCTTGTCCCTTATGAGGCCCATGAGGAAAAGCTTGGAAGCCTGAATATAATCCTGGACAGCCGTAATGCTGTTTATTACCGAGGCATTATCCTTGTTCACGCGCAAATAAATCACGGCATCAACATTCACCTCAATGTTGTCCTTAGTAATGATGTCCTGCTTTGGAATGTCTATTGCCCGCGTCCTCAAATCAACGACTTCATATGATTCGAGGGGCGGAAACACCACTGCCCAGCCCGGGCCGCCGACCCTGTTCACCCTTCCGAGAGTGAAAACAACGGCGCGCTCATAATCCCTGAGCTGGAGAACATAATCGTACCTTGCAATGAGGTAAATTATAACCAATGCAGGCACGACAATAACGAGGTTCTGCATTACCCAGGCGGCATTCTGCAAAACAACAAAAAGGACGGCAATGACCGCAACCACGAGGAAAATGAAAATCAGCTGCTTCAATTCCTTTGCCTGCATAAAAACCACCAAAAGGATTGGGTTTTAATTTCTTTAATATAATTATTTATACTAGTAAATAACCCTATAAATACGTTTCGAGCTGGTGCAATGAAGGAAAACGAAAGCATACTCGTGCTGTGCGTAGACCGCGACAATGACCTCGGCAAAAAGGCCGGAATACAGGGCCCCATAATCGGCAGGGAAAAGTGCCTCCAGGCGGCCGCAAAGCTCGCGCTCTCGGACCCGACAGAATCGGACGCAAACGCCATATTCGGCACAGTGAAAAAATTTGACGAGGCAAAGCAATACTCGAACGCGCAAATAGCGGTCCTCACTGGCCACGGAAAAACGGGCCTCGAATCCGACAGGAAAATCAACGAACAACTGGATACGGTTCTCGAAGGATTCCCCGCAACAGGAATAGTCCTTGTTACGGACGGCGCGGAAGACGACCAGGTTATTCCAATATTGCAGAGCCGCGCACCAATAATTTCAAAGGAACTTATAATAGTCAAGCAGGCATCCGAGGTCGAAAGCACTTACTACACAATAAAGCAGGCACTGAACGACCCTGATTTCGCGAGGACATTCATTCTCGTCCCCGGAGTTGTGATACTCTTGTGGGGCATACTCGCGCTGCTTAACTCCGAAAAACTGTTTTTCCAGAGCATGCTCCTTGTGGTCGGCGCATACCTGATACTCAAAGGAACCGGCCTGGAACAGCGCATTGCGGGCGCCATTTCAAGCGTCACAAAAAGCCTTTCACTGCAAAGGGTGAGCTTTCCTTTCTACCTCATGACCATACTGCTCTTCATAATCGGAATCTACGCTTCCCTGCAGGAAACCGGGTTCGGGAACAGCCTAGGCAAGCTCCCCATTGCACTGAGCCAGCTCATGTTCTTCCTCGCGCTCACGGGAATATCGTTCGTGGTTGCAAAAAGCGTGGACGCAATCCAGCTCAAAAAGGCGTACAGGATAATGAGATACTTCCTCTCCGGAGCCGCGGTGTTCATACTCTGGTTTATACTTGACGCGGGGTTAAAAGTCCTGACGGGAGAGCCATACGCCGACCTCACATGGTTCGGAATCAACGTGCTCATAAGCTTTGCATTCGCGCTGGTCGCATACAAGATTTCCCGGGTGCTTGACCTCGGCAAAAAAATCACGAAACTCCTCATCGGGCTTCCGGTTTACTCCAAGGACGGAAAATGGCTCGGCATGGTTGAATCAATCAACGGAAGGGAAAGCATCGAGTACAAAAACAAAAACACGAACAAAACCATGAAAATCAAGAACGGCGAATTCAGCTTCAGCGAAGGAAAAATAGTGCTCGGCTGAACAACAAAGGAGATTCGTAAAAATGCCGGAAAGAAAAACTGGCCCTGAAACAGCCAGAAGTCAGATCGAAAAACTATAAAAATTTATTCACGTCGCGCCGGCCTTTTTCCCGAGACCGCTGCCCAAGCTTTTTTTCAGGGTTATTTCCATGAGCTTGTTGAGGCTAACCAATAGCTTTGTTTTCTCGCCACCCTTCACGAACGCATTCTCAAGAACCTCGGAAAGCGTGGAAACCGGAACGATTTTTATTTTTGCAAGCTGGTCTTCCGGCAAAACAACGTCGCCGAGATTTGATTTTGGGATAATTACTTCCTTGAAGCCCGCGACAATCGCCGCAGAAACCTTTGAGCTTATTCCCCCGACAGGCAAAACCTCGCCGCGAACGCTTAAAGAGCCGGTCATTGCGAGATTCTGCTTCACCGGAATCTTTTCAAAAGCCGAAATCACCGCGGTTGCGACACTAACTGAAGCGGAATCGCCCTCTACACCTTCATAAGACTGCAGGAACTGTATGTGCAAATCATGCCTTGAAATGTCCTTTCCGGAAAGCCGCTTTATGATTGCGGAAACATTCTGCACGGCTTCCCTTGCAATCTCGCCAAGCTTTCCGGTAGCAATTATTTTCCCCTCGGAACTCGACTGCGCTGGCGCAATCTCGGCCTCAATAGGCATAATCAGGCCGGCGTCACCCTCAGCCATCACAGCCAAGCCATTCACGCGGCCGATTGCGGAGCCCTCGAACAGGTAAACCTCGTAATCCTTCTTGTGCTCAATAATCTTCAATGCCATCTGCTGTTCCAAGGTTTTTGCGGACATTTTCGCCTCAACAATGTCCTGGACAGCCACAAGCGCATGGTCCTTTTCCATTGCAACGTCGCCCGCCGCGCGTATCAGGCCGCCAAGCTCGCGCAGCCTCAGCGTAAGCTTGTTCTTCCTGCCTGACTTGCGCTTCGCGTCAAAAATAATGTCCTTCACCGCGTCCATTGAAAAGTGCGGAATCTTGCCGTCATTCGTAACTTCCTGCGCGACAAACTGAACAATCTTGTTCCTGTTCTCCTCATTGTCATCCATGTCAAGATTCATGTAAATCTCGTAACCATAACCCCTGATTCTTGAACGCAATGCAGGGTGGAGTTTTTCCAGGTCCTCATAATTGCCGGCCGCAACCAAAACAAAATCGCACGGAATCGGGTCCGTCCTTGTCATCGCGCCCGAACTCATTTCGCTCTGGCCGGTAATGGGATACTTTTTTTCCTGCATTGCGGTCAAAAGCTCCTGCTGGCTCTTCATTGAAAGCGTTGCAATCTCATCCATGAAAAGAACACCGCCGGAAGCCCTGTGAATCATTCCCGGCTCAACTCTTAAATGAGGAGGGGTTCCAAGGCCGCCTGAATTGTG
>JBBSVV010000051.1:0-6419 GCA_038046625.1 archaeon
TATCCGGATCCACTAGCACAGTATCCGGATCCACTGTTGAAGTAGTTTGCTGATTACCTCCTCCAGAAATCCTTCGCTGTTCGCATTCCCTATTATATCGGTCTATCCAAGCAGGAGAAATCTCAGAACCCTCACATGTATTACATTCAAATGCCCCCGTGTTAGGATTAACAGGGACACACACGCCTTCAAGAGCGAGAACAAAGTTAGTGAAAACAGCTAATGAGAAAACAATTATAAAAACTAAAACTTCTTTTTTTGCCATATTTCTCTAAGGAAACCGAAATTTAAAAGTGTATGTGTTTTGAAATTTAAGGATTGAACTAAGCTATCATTGCTCCTGTTCTACTTTTTCAAGAATGTAGCCATTTTCCTTTAAAAGAACCATAAACTCGTCAAAACTTTTTGCCTTCTCTAAAAGCCCCAAAAGCGCATCTTCTTCAAAAACATCATAACTGTAGGCGCTCAAAAAGGAATGCATTTTGACCGTTCCATCTGGAGGAAGTATACCCATGCTATCAATTGGGCCCGGCTTATTTTTTACTCCCAATACTAACCGTAACTCCCTGCTGTCGGTTATGGTCGGGCCATTTTTGCTCGTTATATAAACTTCTTTATACACTTTCCACGCTTCCCCTTGTTCTTGCTTTGGCATAGGCTTTTGCTCTGGAAAAATATAAGGAAATAAAAGCACAAAAATAACTAAAGCCAATAAACCTGCCAATACAATTATTTTAACTTTGCGATTCATTTTATATCACTTTTTTAGTTAAACTTATATAAATTTAATTAAACTACTAAACTACTATTCTTAATCAATTTTGTGGACTCACGCCGCATATTCATGAAGGTATAAAACTGTTCCTGTATTAATATCGACCATCACATACATGTCCTGATCCTCAACGTACGGGAGACCAAAATCAACAGTCCAAAGTTCTGGTTTATAATTTACATCGTCTTGTGCATAAGAAGGACGAGGCACGGCTTCATATTCTACACCTTCCGCTTTCCAGGAGGTATATCGCCCTGTCTTTTTCACCGCTTCCCAAGCTATTCGCAGCGCAATTTTTTCTGGTGGTGATTCGTTTGAATCAATTATAGTTATGTCATCAGGAGACTCAATTATAGTTGTATCAGCTGGCGACTCCTGCACTTTAGTAATGCAACCGCCAAGTGCCGTGATAACGAAAACAAAACCAAGAATTAATAACCGCTTCTCCATGGCCGTATAAGAGGCGAAGTAACATAAATACTTTTTGTCACGCTATTATTGGCTTTTTCCAACCTAGTGTTTGTTCACGGACAAAAAAATCTCGCCGAAAAACTCGTCCTGCCACATGTTGATTTTCCCCTTGTTCGTGAGGAAAAGGCACGGAATGAATGTGCGCACAATCGCCTCATTCGTGTCCTGTTCCTTCACGAGGCGCGAGAACAAAAGCAGCCCCTGGGAATCCGCGTGCTTCTGGATATTTTTGTAAACCTTGTCCATTGCCTTGTCAATGTCGAAGCCACTCAAAGGAATCTTGAACTGGGTTCTTTCGGAACGAAGCAAAGACCTGTCCTTCATTTTCTTCGAGCTCTGCAGCATCTTTTCAATCGAGGCAACAAGCTCATCAAGCGAAACCTTCCCTTCCTTGATTTTGCGGATGTTCTTCAGTTCGGGTAGCAAGGCCTCGAACTCTGCGCGCTCTTCCGGAGACATCTGCGCCTTCTTCTGCTCGAAATCATCCTCGTCCTCAATATCGGAAAGGCGCAAAACATTGGACTTGAACTTCAAAAGGATTGCGGAAGCGAGGATTGCGTTCGCAGGCAGCCTCAAATCGTTTCCGCCGAGCGAATTGATTTTCGCCAAATATTTTTCCGCAAGCTGTGCGACATCAATGGCCCAAGGGTCCATGCGCTCGGTCTTCACCAATTCGATTAGAATGGTTTTCCACGCCGGCCGCTCAATGAGGTCAACCAAATCGTCCTTGCTGAAATTCTCGGGAATCGATATTGCGGAGCCCTCTTCCTGGGAAGAAAGCTCCTCCTGAATGTCCTCTTCGGCAATTTTTGGCATAACTAAACCTACCTAATATCAAAGGACAAAAATAAAGACACAAAAATTGTCCTTTGATAGCTATCAAAAGACCTCTTAAAAAGTTTTTAAAATAATGTCTTTTGATATAACCAATGAATAAATAGGTTACGGAGATTAATTATGTATAAGACTTATTTTTGGCGTTCTTGTATTCCACAAAAAAACATGAACAAAAAGCTATCTTGGCTGTATAAGCAGACCTTTCGGCGTGAACCTGTACGGCACCATCCCTTTTTTGTGGGAACTGCTCCTCAGCTTGAGTATCTCGAGCGCATTCTCTCGCTTGTCCCCGGTCTTCAAGTTGTAAAGCACAACCACCGCATCCGCAAGGAACTCCTCTACGCCGGAACGGCTGTAAACCCTTGGATTCTGCTCTGTTTCGCTGAGTATGTAGGAAACGCAGTTGAGCCGCTCCAGCGACTCGAAAAGCTCTCGTATGTATTTCCTGTAATTCTGGTCGTTCGAGAAAGCGATCGCAAGCGCGGAAATGCTGTCAACTACTATTTTGTCCGGCGCAAAGGGAAGCTCCATTTTCTCGAGCCCTATCTTGAGTTCCCCGCTTTCATGCATAAAAAATTCCTCGACCGACCTGGAAACATCAGAAGGATCAATTTTTATGATTGCGAACAACCCCTTCTTTTCCAGCGCAAAGAAATCCCACCCATAGTTTTTTTTCATGTGCAACTTGATTTTTTGCGGGTCCTCCTCAAAGGAAATGTAAATGCCTTTTTCGCCGAGTTCCATTGCGGAAAAATAAATCGACTGCATGGCAAAGGTTGTTTTTCCCGTGCCTGCTCCGCCGGAAATGAGTATGCTTGAACCTCTCTCGAAGCCACGAGAATGTATCAGCAAGTCAAATTCCCTTATGCCGCTGGAAATGACGGAATAGTTTGTCGGCATAAGCCCGCCGTTCTTCAAGGAAAAAATCATGTCGGAATTATCATCAGCTTTTTTCTGTTTCTGCCTGGACAGGGAATTTTTTTCAGGGGCGGTTGATTTCCCTAGCAGGCCGGACTTCAGCCCCGCCAAAAATTTTTTCACGTTTTCAAGCATGCTCCCCTCACCCCTTCAGTTCCCTTCTTTTCCTGTCGTACTCCTCTCTAAGCTTTGCGAATTCTTCTTTTGAAAGTGTTTTTTCCCTGAAGTACATTTCCTGTGCCCTCTTTTCCATGGCATCAAGTTCAGCTAATTTAGAGGCCTTGCTCTTCTTTAACGTTTTGGATTTAATGAAGGGCGACGCTATAACCAATATTGCAAGAACAATGCCTATTAGGACGAGCGCAGGAACAGCCAATTCGGCAAACCCCTGTTCCGCAGTCTCGACCGCGACAAAAATATCCGATTTGGATTCGCCGGAAGAGCCCGAACCTGTTTTCGCGAGAACGCTTATTTCAAGGCTCCCCATGTCATCCTCGCCGATTTTGTATTGGGCCGAAAAAAGCCCGTCCTGCACCATTTCAAGGGGAAGGCGCTTGCCGTTGAACAAAGCAAAAACCTCGGGATTTTCCGTAAGCCCGTTTCCCTTGCCCGTGACAGCCACGGTAAAATCAATTGTTTCCCCCACCCTGTATAGCCCGGTTTTCGGGGACAAAATTGTTACTTCCAGCTTTGGAGGAAGAACGGAAATATTGAAGGAGCCAAATGCCACCAACGCGCCCCGTGCATCAAAACCGCTTACTTTGACCAAAGTTTCGCCGGAAGCCCCTGAAGGAATGGCGGCAGAACCGGCATAAATGCCCTCGCCGATGCGCAAAAGCGCGGTTTTTTTGCCCATGATGGATGCCTCGACGCGGTTCGCATCAAGTGCCTTCAAGTCCTGGGTCAGCTTCACCGCGAGCTCCAAGGAACCACCCGGAAGGTATGAATCCAAAAGCGGCTTGGCCAGTTCAAGGCCGCGCTTTGGAACCGCGCCCGGCTCGAAAGCCATTACCTCGAAAAACCTGTTCAGGTCGTTGCCTGAATCATCCTCGCCAAGCAAAGAAAGCAGCCACAAACCCTGCCGATCCGTGAAAGACGAGCGGTATGAAAACGAGAATCTTCCGTCGCTGCCGGAAAAAACCTCTTTTGAAGCAATTACTTTTCCTGACTCTGTTCCGACCAAGACCCTGAAGGGCATTTGCACAGGCCTTTCATTTATGGAGAGCATGCCGTTCATGTCAAGGTTGGACCCTATCTCGTGGACTGAAGGAACAATGATTTCGGAATCAACGTAGGGGTAAACAGCGATTTTTATCGAGGCGTTACCGTCAATGCCCCTGAAGGACGCAAAAAAATTCACATCCCAAAGGCCTTCATGTGTCCCTTCAGGAACCGGCACCCATGCCGCGTGGACTCCATCGTTGAACAGGTTATCGTCATGCAGCCCGTCATTGAAAAGTACGAACTTGTTGAACGGCCCCCGGACACTCACGTCCGAACCCGCCACATTCCTCCCGTCCGCATCAAGCACTACCTTGTAATGCAATTCTTCGCCGTAACGTGCCTTGTATCCGTCGACCGGACTCAGTATTGTTATGTTGAGGGTCTTCGGCTCGCAGTCCCGGGCGCAACTCCCGTAATTCTCCAGATAAGTGCCGGATTCCTCGCACAGGTCGTTCCCGCAGCAGTTCGGCGCTACGTCAATCGAGCAAATGCTTTCAGCCGTGCAATAATAGATGGCACATAGCCTACCATCCACCTCCCCGGAACAGGAGCCGCAATCACCGGGGCATGTGCATGAGTTCTCTCCTGATTCACAGGCGCTGTTGCCGCATTCCGCAAATGAAAAAGGTGCAAAAAAAATGAATGCGAAAACGATTGCCAAAAACAACTTTTTCATAAGCACTACTTACGGTTTCCTGAAATAAAAGAAGTACGCGAGCGCCGCGAGAACAACCACAATTCCGCCGGCAATCAATGGCGTGTTATCGGCCTGTGACTGGGAAATCTCCCTGGCCTGCTGCTCCACGCAACTGCCTGAACTACAGACTTTTTCGGAGCCGCATGAAGTTCCGTCGGCAACAGGGATGTTCAGGCACGAATTTGCGTTTCCGCATGAATCAGAAGTGCACGGGTTTGAGTCATTGCACTGTGAGGCAACGCAGGCAGGGGCGGGAGGCCTTTCTCCTTGGCCCGGGGTGCCGCCGGTTCCTGAACCAGTATCAGGGGTTCCCTTAATCGGGGCAACGCAGTCCGATGGGCAATTCCGGAAAGTTTCCCCTGCGCCACAAACTCCGTCGCCGCAAACCACTGCCGGACCGCAATCAGCGGGGCAGGTATTCACGCTTTCAGTCTGGGTGCAGGCCCCATCGCCGCAAACCGCGGCACAGTCCTGTGGACAGGTTGCACTCGTTTCATTGCCGCCACAAACACTGTTGCCGCAATACTCCCCGCCACCCCCCGTCGCTGCACCGGCAATTGTTATTGTAACGCTTGCCACTGCACTGTTGTTGTCCACGTTATCCATGCTCTTTACATTCAATGTGTGGCTTCCCGCAGCCAGCCCCGAGAAAGTATAGCTCAGGTTTGTCCCGTTGTCTATCGGGCTCTTCGAATCAGCATAAACCCAGTACTTTGCTATGTCAGAGTCAGAAGTCTGGTAATTTAAAGTTACCGTGTCAGTTGACCCGAAGGTTTGGCCGGAACGCGGCGAATCTATTAAAGGGGTGATGGCGCTGCTGTCATAAGTGAAGCTCCTGTTCGTGTCTCCTGAGGCGTTGGTTGCAAAGTCGCTTACGGCCACAGTTATGTTGTAGTCGCCATTGGCAGATACCCCTGTTTCAGTGTAAGAACACACGTAGTTTGTATCGCCGTTTTTCGTGCAGGCCGTTGCGGCGGTGAATGCACTTGACGCGGTCCCATTAACTTTCACTGTTGCAGAACCCAGATTGATGGGGGAAAGTGAATCGTTCAGGTCAAACGCCACCGTCTGTGAATTGACTGTTGCGCCCGCTGCCGGTGTCCTGAAATTCACTGCCGGATTCGTGTTGTCAATAGTGAAACTGGCGCCGGATGAATCCTCAGCAGAATCCCGTAAAACGCCTGCAGGAGTCCAGTCGGCAACATTGACGTCCAAAAAGTAGTTCCTATCCCCAAAGCTTGCGCTGTTGAAGGCATAAGTGCACGTGTTTACGGTCACGAAGTTCTGGTCGCCGCAATTTGCAGTAGCCATCAGGTTCAGGTCAAGAACCACTGTATTTGTGTGTGCCCCTGCTGTAACACTCATATAAATCCTCGCAAAAAGGTTAGAGTCGGCATTGGAGTTGGCGTCCGAGTCGCTTACAGTGAAAGTGATACGCTGCGTCCCCTTCAAGTAGTTTCCGTCGCCGTCCGGGTCAGAAATCACCACAACCGGCGC
>JBBSVV010000051.1:6519-38578 GCA_038046625.1 archaeon
TTGACACGCGGCTTCAATCAACGTGTTTAAGTCCCTTCTTTCCAGCTGTTCAAGTAGCGCTCCTGCTCTTTCGTGAGCGCGCCGATTTTCACGCCCATGGCCTTCAATTGGAGGCGCGCAATCCTCTCATCAATGTGTTCAGGAAGAGTGTAAATTCCCGGCTCAAGCTTGTGCTTCAGGCCATATTCAAGCGCAAGCGCCTGCCCGCAGAAACTCAGTGACATTACAGTGCTCGGATGCCCTTCCGCAGCACCCAAATTAACCAGCCTTCCTTCCGCGCACAAATAAATCTTTTTCTTGCCGCGCCTCAAAGTGTACTCGTCAAGCTGCCACCTCAGCCTCCTTTTCGAGTAGGACATTTGCTCAAGGCCCTTCACATCAATCTCGACATCAAAGTGCCCCGAGTTGGCGAGGATTGCGCCGTCCTTCATGCTCCTGAAAGCGCTCTTGGGAATGGCATGCTTGTTGCCCGTAACCGTAATGAAAATGTCGCCAAGAGGAAGCGCGTGCTCGAGCGGCATTACTATGAAGCCATCCATCTTGGCCTGCAAGGCCGCAATAGGATTAACCTCAACAACAATGACATTGCTGCCCATTCCCTTTGCGCGCATGGCAACGCCCTTTCCGCAGGAGCCATAGCCAACAACAACGACTGTTTTTCCAGCAAACAAAATATTCGTTGCCCTCAAAATGCCGTCGATTGTGCTCTGGCCCGTCCCGTAATAATTGTCGAACAAGTGCTTTGTCTTGTTGTCATTCACCGCAATCACGGGATACTTCAATGCGCCTTCCTTCGCCATTGCGCGCGCCCTTATTACGCCTGTTGTCGTTTCCTCCGTGCCGACCTTAATATCTTTCAGCAAATCTGTCCTCTTCGTGTGCAATTCCGTAACCAAATCGAGGCCGTCATCAATCGTTGCCGTTGGATTGAAATCAAGCACCCTGTTCAGGTACTCATAATACTCTTCTTTCGTCTCGCCTTTTTTCGCGTAAACATGAACACCTTCCTCCGCAAGCGCGGCAGCAACATCATCCTGCGTGCTCAAAGGATTGCAGCCGGTGATTGCTACCTTTGCGCCGCCCGCAATCAAAGTGCGCACGAGAATTCCGGTTTCTTTTGTGACGTGCAACGCCATTCCGACGCGCTCGCCCTTGAATGGCTTTTCTTTCGCAAAGTGCTTCCTCACTTCGAGCAGCGCGCCCATTTCCTTTTCAGCCCACTCGAGCTGCATTTTTCCCTCGCGCGCAAGCTTTATGTCCTTGACCTTGTAATCCATAAACAAACAGTAAGAATTGGTTCCGCAATGCTTTATAAAGGTTTTAGGGCAAACCCCGAAACAAGCCTCAGAATTTCACGAAACCCCTGAATTCCTCAAAACGGGTTTCGACATCCTTCATTGAAAGCGACGAAAGCCTCTTCACGGAAAAATCCTCTGCATTAAAGGACGCAACCGAAGAAGCGTAAACAATTCCTTTCCGCATGTTCTTTTCCGTGAAATCTCGGGTGCGCGCAAGATAGCCAATGAGTGCGCCGCCGAAAGAATCCCCGGAACCGGTGGGGTCAATTACCTTTTCAAGCGGATAACCCGGGCACGCGAAATGCTTTTTATCCGTGAACATCACACAGCCATGCTCGCCCTTCTTTATTATCGCAACCTTCGAATCAAGCGAAAGAATTTCACGGCCAGCGCGTACAATGCTCGGCGTCCTGAACAATTGCCTAGCCTCCGCATCATTCATCAGCGCAATGTCAACCTCTTTTACAACCTGCAGAACCTTCTCGCGCTTTCTTTCAATCCACAAATTCATTGTGTCCGCAATAACCATTTTCGGCCTCTTCTTCATCTGTGCGAGAACATTCAGCTGGATTTCAGGGTCAAGGTTCCCCAAAAAAAGGAAATCCGCTTTCCTGTATTCTTCCGGAAGCTTCGGGGAAAAAGTTTCAAGGGCATTCAAATCGGTTCGCAGGGTTTTCGCGACATTCAAGTCAAGGCCGTACTCGCCGCTCCAGTGGAAACTCTTTCTTGCCTTGTCCCTCTGCAGGCCCTTCAAATCAATTTTTTTCGACGCAAGGAAATCAATGTGCTTCTCCGGAAAATCGTTTCCAATGACGGCAACCAAACCAACTTTGGAAAAAAGCGAGCACGCAAGCGAAGCAAATGTGGCGGAACCGCCCAAAGCATTTTTCACTTCGCCGAACGGCGTTTTCACGTCATCCAAAGCGACTGTTCCAACAACGACAACATCAACCACTGCGCATCACCCATCAAATTTTTTGAGGACGGTTTCCACTTCCTCGAAAATCTCCTGCAGCGGCCTGTTGCCGTCCACATGGATAAGAAGGCCCTTTCCCCCGTAAAAAAAAATAAGCGGCAAGGTGAGCTCATTGTAGAGGCGGAGCCTTTTCTTTATTATTGAGGGCTTGTCATCCTTGCGCTGCATTGTTTTGGCGCCACAGTCATCGCAAACGCCCTTCTTTTTTGACGGAACATCGAGGCCGTAAATGCGTTTGCATTTCACGCACTGCCTCCTCGCGGAGAGGCGCTTCACAATCACGTCCTCCGAAGAATCAATGTTCAGGACAGCGTCAAGCGAAACATCAAGCTCATGAAGCAGCCAATCCAGTATCTTAGCCTGGTTCAGGTTGCGCGGAAACCCGTCAAGGATAAAGTTTTTTGCCTTTGCCTGCGACAGCTTCTTGCGCAAAACCTGCACCACAACCGAATCGTCAACAAGGGCGCCTTTATTCAGGATGGGCTCAACGCTCTTCCCAATTTCTGTTTTTTTCGCTACCTCGTCGCGCAGCAAATCGCCTGTTGAAACGTGCTCGGCCTCAAACTTGGCCTCGATGAACTCCGAAATCGTGCCCTTCCCGGTTCCGGGCGGGCCAAGGAGAATCAAATGCATAAGCGGATCAGACAAAAACAAGCGGAAAACGCTTATTAATGCAATTGTCGTATAGGCACAAAACAACCGGAGAAAGTGCATTTGTATGGCCTGAATAAATAAAAGAAATTGGCTGAAAGGAGAATTCACTGCGGGGCTTTTACCTCAAAATCAACCACAACCTGAATCGTGTCAGGAGAGTACTCGCGCACCTTCCTTTTCACAAGAACCCTGAATTTTCTGCCAAGTTTTTTGCACGCTTCCGCAATCTGCTGCAAAGGGGCCTCGAAAGGATTCTCGCGCGAAACAAACTGGTAATAATGCACAACTCCGCCGGAAGGCCTGATGTACTTTATCGCGTCCGCAAGGAAATCCTCTCCGCCTTTTGGCAAAGGCATTACCGCGCGGTCGCAAGTTCCCGCATATTTTTCCGCAAGGGCCTTCACATCCCCCGAAACAGGCTCGACCCTGCCGGCAACCTTGTTCAGGGCAATGTTCTGCCTCATGTCCTCAACCGCGGCGGGATTCAATTCAATTGCAACCGCCTTTTCCATTTTCGAGTTCTTCGCAAAAACAATGGGAAAAGGCCCGACACCTGCAAACAGCGCGGCAATAACCTCGCCTTTTTTTATCAAAGCTGAAATCCTTTTGCGTTCCGTTGAAAGCCGCGGCGAGAAAAAAACTTTCCCGATTGAAATCCTGAAGGTGCAGCCGTGTTCTTTGTAAGTCGCGAACCTCTTTTTTTTGCCCACAATCAGCTTAACCGGCTCAACGCGAAAAATCCCTTCATGCGCCCCGGTTTTCATGTAAACGGATTCAATTGATTTGTTGGTTTCCATGAGCGCTTTGCCGATGATTTTTTCCTTTCCTTTAAGTTCCTCGGGAACCTCAATTATTGCGGCATCCCCAAGCGAATCAAATGAGGACTGCACAAAGGAAAGCAGCTTTTCCGAAAGCTTTCCCGCAAGCGCATCCTTGAGGCTGCGCGGCTTCAGCGCGTTTTCACTGAACTTTGCACTGCACTTTTCCGCGCTCTTGGAAACGGTTTTCATTTCAGCGAGCAGTTCTTTCGTGATTTTTTTCACGGGAAAAAAAACTTTTGAGCCGATTTTTTTGGGCTTCAGGCTGGCCTCAAACAAAGAATTCGCAACCAGGAACCCGTGAAGCTTTTGTGCCTCACGCGCCTCAACCGAAACCGCTGGACTTGGCATAAGTTATTAATCTTTTATAATTACTTATAAATGAATGGCTCAGGACCTGATTTTCGAGTACTTTTGCAGGCCAATGATTGACCCTTCCGTGCAGGGGTATAATTTCGTCAACACGAGCGTTTATGCGGCAATACTTTTTCTGGCGGCAATTTTTGTCGTGTGGCCGTTCCTGAAAAGCAACAAAATAAAGCCCGATTTCAAATTCATGCTTTCTCTCCTGCCTTACGTGGTTTTCGGCTCCGCATTGAGGGTTCTGAATGACCAAGGAATTCTGCACAAAACCTGCAATCCGCTGGACCTGAACTTCCTGAGTTTCACGCCCGGAATATGGATACTCACCGCCGCAATAGCCATGCTTGGAATCCTTGTTGCAAAAAAATTCGCGAAAGAAAACGAATTCGGAAAGTGGTTCGCGGGATTCGGGCTGCTCTTCGCGGTTCCGGTTGTCATGTTTAATGTAACCATGTTCGTTGTCTGGGATGGCTTCCTCATTACTCTTGGAGCGGCAATTGCGGCAACATTCATCGTGAAAAAGCTTGTTGAATTAAAATACAAAGAATTCTTTTCCGACAAACTCAACGTGCTGGTTCTTGGAGGGCAGATTCTTGACGGCTTTGCAACCGTGACCGCAACCGCATTTTATAATTGCGGCGAACAGCACCCCATAAGCGAAATCATCCTCGGCGCGAACCCTTTCCTTTTCCCCTTGGTTAAAATCGGCATCGCGCTCCTCCTCATTTATTTCGTTGATTCTGACATAAAGGACAGGAATTTCGCGGGATTCATCAAAATAGCTGTTGTAATACTCGGCATTGCTACCGGAACAAGGGACCTGATTACGCTTGCCGCGGGAACCTGCCTGTAAAATTCCGAATCCTAATCAATGCGCCGAGGAAAAACGGCCTGAACCAATGCAGCCCTCAAAGCCCCGTTATAAAAACCTTTTTTCTTCACAATAATGCAGTATGCTTTGCCTGATTGGAATAGGATTAACGCCCAAGCAACTCACTCTTGAGGCGCTCGAGGAAATAAGGAACTGCGAAAAGGTTTACCTTGAAAACTACACTTCAAAATACTCATCAGGAAAACGCGATGAGTTCGAGGACATAATCGGAAAGGCAGTTACGGAAGTCGGCAGGAAAATAATCGAGGAGGGCTTTTCGGAAATACTCGAGGAGGCGCGCGAAAAAAACATTGCGTTGCTTGTCTTCGGCAGCCCGCTCAACGCAACAACGCACGTGCAATTGCTTCTGGATGCGAAGCAAAAGCAAGTGCCTGTGAAAGCCATTCCCGGAATAAGCATTTTTGAAATGGTTTCATTCTGCGGCCTTGACCGCTACAAATTCGGAAGGACAACCACGCTTGTTTTCCACGAGCCGGATTACGAACCCGAGAGCTTTTATGACGCAATCCTTGAAAACAAGAAAATTGGTTTGCACACGCTGTGCCTTCTTGACATCAAAAAGGATGAAGAAAAAATGATGGGCATCGGCCACGCGGTTTCGCTGCTTGAAATGATTGAGAACAAGCGCGAAAAGGCGGTTATTTCCGAAAGCGTTGTCGTGGGCCTCGCCGGAATGGGTTCGGATGCGCAGCAGCTTAAAGCAGGGACAACGGAACAGGCCAAGGGCTTCAGGTTCACTTCATACCCGCAATCGCTCATAATCTGCGGAAAGCTCAACGAAAAGGAAATAGAAGCGCTGACCCTATTGGCGGGGCTGGAATGAAGGAAGAAACACTCAAGGAAAAGCTCGGGAAATACCGCGAACTGACCGGAAAAGCGCTTGAAAAGGCCGGGCTCACTTCAAAGAAAGGCACCAAGGAAAACGAAATGGGGAAAAAGCTCCTCGAAATGGCCGAATCGTATTATAGTGACGCACAGTTCTTCGAAAAAAGCGGGATGCCGCTCACAGCCTTGGCCGCATACAGTTACGCGCACGCGTGGATTGATGCGGGAGTCAGGTTGGGCATTCTTGATGGGAGGGGCGATGACAGGCTCTTCGTTCTCCCGTGAAGCCGGCACAAAAATTAAATACACGAAAAACAATGTTTTAGAGAGGCGCTGAAAATGGGTTTGTACGATTCAGGAATTTACGCAAAATTCGGCGAGGAAAAGAAGAAAATTGCCATGGGGGTGCTGGCGGCAGTCGTGATTGCGGTTGCAATATGGAGCATTCTCGTGCTCGCGCCAATCAGTTTCGATGACCACCCTATAAAGTACAGGTTCGAAAAAAACCCGATAAGGCCGGGCGAACAGGCAAAGGTAACAATAACGATTTCCAACAACGGCAAAATGGATGCGCAGAACGTAAAGCTTTTCCTCCAGCCGAAAGAAAAAACAGAATTCGACATTTTTCCCGTGAATGAAAAATTCCGGGACACTATTCCGCTGATTTCCGCGGGCACTTCAAGGGAAGTCACGTTCCTGATAAATCCTGTCGGCGAGGTCCTTCCCGGAACCTATACGCTTGTTGCAACCGCGCAGATGAACGGCAAAATATTCACTGAAAGCGCCACACTCACTGTTTCAGGATAAAAAAAATTAGCCGTAGGAAAAATCTTTGAAAGGGCCGCCCGCCTTTGACCATATTGCTTTCACTTCGTCCACGCGTGAAAGCGCAGGCCCCTTGCGCAGGGCGGCAACTAATTTTTCTAAATTTTCAGAAGAGCCTTCTGCTATTACTTCAACATTTCCATTCGGAAGATTTTTTGCATGGCCTTTTAGGCCTAAGGAAGTTGCCTGCCTTTGAACAAAATTCCTGAATCCGACGCCCTGAACGCGGCCTTTCACGGTTACCTCGAGCCTTTCACCCATTATAATCACGGAGAACTAAAATGGCTTCCGCGAAAATGCGCCTGTTATCCCCATGAGTAAGCATTTTCGCGACCGTTTCCTCCTCTACCCACTTGAAATCATCATGCTCAACAATTTCCTGCTCAACGCTTACCGGCGCATTCATGTCGGCCCTGAGAATGAACGGAGTGTAAATGTATTTCGTGCCATTCGAGGCCCAGGAAAACTTTTTCGGCAGGACAGAAACAATGGAAACTTTATCCAGGGAGGCTTCCTCCTTTATTTCTCGCAAAACCGCCTGCTCGGCATCTTCTCCCTTTTCAATGCCGCCCTTCACGAATTCCCAGCCCTTCCAGTTCAAAACCCGGTGAAGAAGTAGAAAATAGCGCTTCCCGCCCTTAACGTCAAACAGGATTCCGGTTACGCCATACTTGGTCTTCATAAGCAAGAAAGTGGAATCAAAAAAAAGAAAAAAACGTTTGTTTCACTGGCCCGGCTTCTGCTCTGGTTTTGGCGATGCCATTCCGGATTTCTCAAGCAAAACCTCGTAAGTCAGGTTCGCCTGCCTCTGGATGTGGTCAAACTGTTCCTCGCTCAAATGCTTGAAGCGCTTCTGGAGCTCCAAGTACTCCCTTACAGGTTTCGGGTTCGCGGGATTAAAGTTGAGCTTGTACTTGCCGTTCTCAACCTCGAACAAAAACCAGAGCCTCGACTGCACCGCAAGCTTTGCGACCTTAAAAGTGATGCCGCCGTCAAAGCCCGCGCCAAGGCAGCATGGCGCGTCAATGGTTACGAAAGTCGTTCCGTTTATTGCCTTGGCTTTCCTGAGCTTCATCTGCAAATCCGCGTAATAAGCGATTGAGGCCGATGCCGCATAAGGAATTCCGTGCGCGGCCGCAATCTCAACAATCTGCTTTCTCTCGGTTTCCTTCCCCTTATGCACTTTGCCGACAATGGTGGTTGTGGTTTCGGCACCATAAGGGGTCGCGCCGGACTTTTGGACGCCGGTGTTTGCATAAAGCTGGTTGTCGTAACAAACATAAAGCACGTTTTCCCCGCGGTCCATCATTCCGCTGAACGAGCCGAACCCAATGTCGTAAGTGGCGCCGTCCCCGGCTATTACAACGACCTTTGTGTGGTTGTTTCCCTGGGCCCTCAATGCGGCCGCAACGCCGGAGGCAACTGCGGGCGCGTTCTCGAACAACGAATGAATGTAAGGGACCCTCCACGCGGTCTGGGGATACTGGCTCGAAGTGATTTCCATGCACCCGGTTGCATTCACAACTATAATGTCCTTTCCAAGAGTGTCACAGACCTGTATGAGTGCATTGCTCGGCCCGCAGCCGGGGCAGCCCGAATGTCCGGGCGCATACAAATGCATTTCAGACTGACTGCTCATAAAAACCATTCACCCGTTCATCGCAGCCTTTGGAGGCTCGGTTGCAACCCATTCCTTCACTGGGCCTTTCCTCATTTTCTCGAACATTTTCCTTATGTGTTCCCTCTTCAAGCCTCTTCCGCCAAGGCCCCCGAAAAAGCTTGAAATCTCGGTCTTTGTTGCGTTCAATGCCTCGAGAACATCAACGTAAACAGGGCTCTGTGCGCCAATGCTCAAATCCCTGTCAATGACCGCCACTTTCTTTCCCGCAAGGGCCTTCCTTAGTTCTTCGCGCGGGAACGGCCTGTAAACCCTCAAATGCAAAGCGCCAACCTTCTCGCCCTTTTCGCGCAACTCATCAACAACCGCAATCACGTTATCCATTACCGAACCAAGGCCCACAATGACCCTTTCCGCATCCTTTACCCTGTACTCGCTGATCAAGCCATAAGAGCGCCCTGAAACCTTTCCCCATTTTTTGCCGGCCTCGACAAGCAATTCTTTTGCCTTCTCCATGTCCTTCATCAGGTCCTCGCGGAACATCTGGTAATGCGTGGGATTAGCGTAAACCCCGAGGCTCACGGGATTTTCCGGGTCAAGCTTCAACGGATACTTGTAAGGGGGCAAAAACTCCTGCACCTTCGCGGAGTCAACGACATCAACCTGCTCAACTGCATGAGTAAGGTAGTGCCCATCAACACAGACCATTACCGGCAAAAGAATTTTTTCCGCAACATAATACGCCTGTGGCATCGCGTCAACGGCTTCCTGGTTGTTCTTGCAGTAAATCTGGATCCACCCCGTGTCGCGCTGTGAAATGCTGTCCTGCTCGTCATTCCAAATGTTCAGGGGAGAACTCACGGCGCGGTTTCCCACGAGCATCACAATCGGCAGCCTCATTCCCGCGGCGCTGAAAAGAGGCTCGTGCATGTACAGCAATCCCTGCCCCCCAGTGGTTGTAAATGTCCTCGAGCCCGCGGCGCTCGCGCCAATCAGCGCGGAAATGGCTGAAAACTCGGCCTCAACAGTAATGTACTCGGGAATCAACCCATCCGCATAATACTTGTTCATCTCCTCTGTCAAATGCGTAGTCGGAGTAATCGGATAACAAGCAACCACCTGCGGCTTGCAGTGCAGAACCATTTCGCCGATGACGCGCGCGCCCTCTTTAGTGCGAATCATGCCTCATCAATCCTCTGCATTTCAATGCACTTCACGGGGCATTCATTCGCGCAGATGCTGCAGCCCTTGCAGTACTCGTAATCAATCTCCGGAATTTTTTTAACGACGCCCATTATTCCTTCGGGGCAGAAGTTCTGGCAGATTCCGCACTTGATGCATTTCTCTCCCGTGACAACAGGCATGAATGCCTTCCACTCGCCAGTGAGATTTGCTACGCTCGTCCCGGGCTTTGCATGCGGAATAATCATTTTTTAGCACCCGCAACCGCGTGTTCAACCTGCATCTTGTCATAAACTTCCTGAATGGCCTCGATGTTTGAATCAATTACTTTCTGCGAAAATTTTTCGGAAAGCCTCTCCTTAATCGCTTTCTTTATGGATTCAAGCTTCACAATATCCGTAACCTTGCACAGGGCGCCGAGCATTACTGTGTTCAGTATGAGCTTGCCGAAACGCCTGAGGGCAACCTCGCTTGCATCAACAGTGAAAACCCTTTTCGCCTTGAGCTTCAAATCCGGGGCCTTTTTTGTCGTGTTCACAATCACAATGCCGTCCTTCTTGAGGCCTGCGCACACATCAACCGAATCCATTACCGAAGCATCCGCAACAAGAACAATGTCAGGCTCCGCGATTTCCTCATGAACCGTAATTGGCTTTGTGTCTATCCTGCAGTAAGCCTCGACAGGAGGGCCTCTTTTCTCGGAGCCAAAGAAAGGAAAAGACTGGCTGTGCTTCCCCTCATAATTCGCCGCAAGCGCAATCAAATCCGAACCTGTGACCATGCCCTGCCCTGCCCTTCCATGAAACCTGAGTTCCTTCAAAACCAAACACCTTTCCGTAGAATATCTAACACACAATATAACATATATAAAGATTTCGTTAAATGCCACCCGAAAAAACGACAATTGCCTTACCATTTTTTGCTGTAAACCATTAACCCGAAAGCCAGCCCGAAACCAGGAAAGCGGATGCCGCAACGGCAATCAGCAACAGCATTATCGCAAAAACCATAACAATGTTCAGCGCCTGGCTTTCATCCTTCCTCATTTCCGGCTTATCCTCGGCCTCATTATCAAACAGGTCCTTTGCAATCGAGGCATCGGATTCCGCCTTCACATTCACAGCCCTTTCAGAAACCCCGAGGCGCCTCTTCTTGTCCTCCAAAGAACTGGGATTTTCTTCGGCATAAATTGGGCTCTTTTTAGCCCCGAAAAAACCCTTTTCTTTCGCCTTTGGCCCCTCTTGGCCTTCAACCGCGAAATCCTCTTTCTTTGGCTTCCTTTGGCCTTTAGCCGCGAAATCCTCTTCCTTTGGCTCCTCTATTTTTTCAGCTTCAGAATCAAAAAACGTGCTTTTATCCTGTTCCCCGCTTTCCTCAGGCAAAGGCGAGAACTTCTCCTTGAGGCTTTCCTTGTCCTCGACAATTTCAGGCCCGGCCTCTTCATTGCGTGAATCTGATTCGGAATCATTGCTCTCCGGTTCAGGTTCCTCGGCCTGATGCACTTCCTCTTCGCTTTGCTCCTCCAAAGGCTCATCCTTCAAAGGCTCAAGCTCCTCGGGCAAATCATTGTCCTCAACCTCAATCGGCTCCTCGAGCTCCTCAAAAACCGGCTTCTTTTTCCCCTTTGGCGGTTCTTTCTGCGGAAGCTTCCCTATAATGGAATCCGTGGCGTCCTTTTTCTTTTTTTTCGCGCCAAACGGGCCTCCCTTTTCCTGAATCGGCATCGAAGGAATTATACGCAACCCTTGTTTATAAGTGTTTACGAAATGCTCAGCCTGAAGCGATTTTGCCCAAAACCCAGGCCCTTTCGCCCCTCAAAGAAAGGAATTCCAGGGATTTCAAGGCATCAGCCCTTGGAACAACCAAAACCAGGCCAACGCCCATGTTGAAAACCCTGAACATCTCCTTCTCGCCTATTGAGCCTTTTTCCTGAATCAGCCTGAAAACAGGCGGAACCACAATCGAAGAATAATCAAAAACAGGCTTCAATCCTTTCGGAATCACACGCGGAACATTCTCAACAAGGCCTCCTCCAGTGATGTGCGCTATTCCCTTCACCCTGATTTTTTGCGCGAGCGCCAAAACAGCCACGGAATAGCTTCTATGAACCTTCAATAATTCAGCGCCGACAGTGTTATTCAGTCCCTTCACAAAATCATTGGGAGAGAATCCCGCTTCATCAAAAAGAACTTTGCGCGCGAGGCTGTAACCATTTGTGTGCAAACCATCCGAAGCCAATGCAACCATCACGTCGCCTTTTTTTATTTTTGAACCGTCAACCATTCCGCTTTTCTCGACAACGCCAACCATGCAGCCCGCAATATCATGCTCGCCCTTTTCATAAACTCCCGGCATCTCGGCCGTTTCTCCGCCGATTAAAACGCAATCAACCTCGCGGCAGGCCTTCGCCATTCCGGAAACAACCGAAGCTAAGTTTTGCGGCTCGAGTTTTGATGCGGCAACATAATCCAGAAAGAACAATGGCTTCGCACCCAAACAGAGAACATCATTCGAGCAGTGGTTCACAATATCCTCGCCAACGGAACTCCACTTGTTCATCATTGCCGCAACCTTGAGTTTCGTGCCCACGCCATCCATGGTGGAAACCAAAATAGGGTGCTTCATTTTCGAAAGCGACGCGATTGAGTAGGCGCCGCCGAACGCGCCCAAATCAGTGAGAACATTTTTGTTAAAAGTCGAGCGAACAGAATCTTTCATTAATTTTACCGATTCATTGCCGGCATCAATATCGACGCCGGAATCCCTGTAAGAAGCCATCACCTGAACCTCTTCTTCCAGTTCGCGCAAACCTGCCCGGTTTTCCTTGCCGCGAGCCCGGTGTAATGCCCGGGGTTTTTTAAAAGTTCTAATTCTTTTTTTGAAAACTTTTTGATGAATGAATTCAGGCCCTCTTCGCCCTTTGCGAGCTCAAGCACGCCAAAGCCTGTTTCAGAGGCCTTCAAAGCCAGTTTCCTCACGGCCTCGTGCGCATCCTCATGCCCGTGCTTTGCAAGGAGAATGTATAGAGGCTCGGCAATAATTGATTCTCCGGCAGAATCAAAATTTCTTCTCATCGAATCCCTATCAACCACTAAATTCGAAGAAACCTTATTCGCGCGCTCCGAAGCCGCAAGCAAGCCCAAAAACAATTCAGGAATAAAGCGCGCAGATGCGCTGTTTGTCAAATCTCTTTGGTGCTCGGAAATTGCATCCATGTGAAATGTTACAATGCGCGGCATGAACTCTTTCCACAAACTCTTGATATTTTCAAAATTAATCGGGTTGCGCTTGTGCGGCATCGTGCTCGAGCCAACCTGCTTTCCGCCGAAGGATTCCGTCACTTCCAAAATTTCCGAGCGCTGGAGATTGCGCATGTCATCCGCAAAGTTCGCGAGCACATTGAAAGCCTCAATGGCCGAGTGCAGCAGATCCAAGAGCGATTCCGGTTCAACAATCTGCGTCGAGTGCAAACCTGTTTTGAGGCCGAGCCCGTTCATTATGTCCTGCTCGAGCCTCAAGGGATTCTTCACAAGCAGGGAAGACGCATTGTATGCGCCGACCGCGCCGGAGAATTTTCCTTCCAAATTGTTCGCGCACCACTCCATTGAACTCATTGCCCTTCCGAGGCGGTTGATGTAAGAGGACATTGCAAAGCCGAAAGTGATGGGTTCCGCGTGCTGGCCGTGCGTTCTCCCAATCATCAAAGTGTTTTTCTCGCGCTCGGCAATTTTTATCCATTGCCTGAGCAGAAGCCTGAGCTCCGGAAGAACCAGTTCAAGCACTGCTTCTTTGTAGCGCAAAGCGCTTGCAGTATCAACAATGTCATAGGATGTCGCGGAAAAGTGTATGAATGGCTTTGCTTCCTTTGAAACCTTTGAGCGAAGCACATTCACGAGCGCGCGAATATCATGCTTTATCCTTGCCTCTTCCTCATAAACCGCCGAGGCCTTCACCAGGCGCGCGGCCTTCTCCACTTCCTTCGCAATCTTCGGGCTGCAAACGCGCTGCTTTGCAAGCGCCTTTACAAGCGCGGCCTCGACTTTGGCTTGGTATGAAATGCGCGCATTCTCGGAAAAAAACAGTTCGGCCCTTTTTCTCAGGGACCCGTCAACGTACCTGTAATCAAGCGGGGAAAACAGGTCAAACTTGTCCATCGGCACCGAAAGAATTGTGCATCAAGGTTTTTTTAAGGGTACCTTTTTCACTGGACCTTTTTTTACTTTCAGCATGTAACTCTTGTACTTCGGATTAAGGAGATTAGGGTGCGGAACATAGCCATGGCGCCGAAACCATCGCTCCCTGACTTGATGCGGGAAAACCATTTTCCGCACACCTTTTCCTCCTTCAAAGACTACCCTTTCCATATTTACTCTTTTATATTCCGACATTGCAGGCATTAGGGAAAACCTTGTCGAGCCAAACATCCTTGAAGCTGTAGACTCGACCAGCCTCAAAAATTTGCCCCCTAATTCCCCCCTGTAAGGGCGGAGCAGCCCCATGGCGCTAATGAATGTTTCACGAGGGCTTATTTTTTCAATGAACGCAAAACCCGCAATTTCCCCGTCAACACGCGCAACAAGAAGCCTTGTATTGGCAGGGATTTCATCAGACTTCGAAACATGGATTCCAAAAGGCAGTTCATCAGGAGAGTCAATTTCAATCTGATTCAGAGCCTCTAAATCCCGGAACTTAGCTGGCCTTACTGAAAAAGCCATCGGTTTCACTGCTGCTTCTCAAGGAAAGCCTTGTAGGAATTCATTACCTCTTCAATCGGGGGCGCTCTCCAGATTTTTTGCCCAATCCATGCTTCGCAGACGCTCTTGTACATGCTGGAAACAATTTCCTTGAGCTCCGCGGGAAGCGGTTCGGGCACGGGCCAGTTGTGCTTTTCAACTTCCGCCTTTTTCGCTGCCTCGAGCTCGGCATACCATGGAGTTGCCCTGTAATAATCCCTGCAAACCTGCTTTGAAACATGGATGCCGTTCCACAAAAACCTGTTCTCGTCAAGGGTTCCGAAAACATCAACAACCATGAGCTCATTCTTTGGCGTGATTGCGAGCTCGACCTTTCCGTCCGCGTGCTCCAGGCCAATCGCTTCAGCTTTCTCGGTTACAAAATCATTCACGTTCAGGGCTATTTCCTTGAGGTCGATGAGCTGGTCCTCGGAAATCTTTGACAGGTCAAGCGCCTCATCCCATGAGAGATAGCGGTCGGTTTCCTCGAGCTTCGTGCTCACATCAAGAAAGGCCTTTTCGAATTTGTGGCCGGGCTGCGGCATTTCGCTTAAACCCATGTCATCAAGAGTCAGTTCGCCGGCTTCAAGGCGCTTGAAAATCGAGCTTCCCTGAGGCAAAGAATTCCTGTAAATTACCTCAAGTGGAACAAGGTAATTGCGGGTTCCCTCGGAAATCTGGTTGTCCTGCGGCATCAGCACGCGAACGAGTTCTACCTCCATCTTGTTGCCGTTCACAAGCTTGCGGAAATGCGTTCTCACTCCGAGCCTTTTCTCTATTTCCCTGAAATTGTAAGCCGACTGCCTGCACAAGGCCTCGCCCTTCGAGAGAATTGTATCCGGCATTTTGCCGTAATCGAAAACGCTGTAGTCATCGGTAAACTCGAAAATGCCTATTCCCATCCGCTCTTCCGTTGCTTCCTTCTCCACAATCAAGTTTTTTACAGAACCCATCTAAACACCTGATATAGCAAACCACAAAAGTTTTTCGGCTTTTTCCATTGGCCTGCTATAAAATTAATTAGGTTTGATTTAAAAACAAAACTACAATGCCGTGCCCGCGTTGAGGCCTTGCTTCGCAATCACTTGTTGGAATCCATGACCTTTTGCGAGGCCTTCCTGCGCAGCCCGCCGAGGACAGTGTCATGTGTTTTCCTCAGGTTAACCAGCTCGAGGGCAGCAATGGCCGCATTTTTGTACCCGTTCAGGGAAATTGCGTATGCGGACTGCATCTGGTCGAACATTTTCAGGGCATCCGATTTTTTCGAGCCGTCCTTGACCGGAACGTGCAGGACAATGTTGTTGTTGTGCGGAATCTTTTTTCCGAGCTTGATGAACTCAATGAACACCGCGCCATAATCAACCCTGTTTGCGCTCTTTGCGAGCTGGAAAGGAATGTTATTCTCCTCCATGAAGGCCTTGCACTTCGCGAAATACTTTTTTTCGTCCCCGGACTTCTTTTCAACCAGGACAATTTTGTTCAGGCCGTGGAGATAGGAGCTGCAGAGCCTGACGGCCTCATCGATTTTTGCAACTCCCACTGCAATCACAGGAACATCGGGAGGCATCTGCGCAATCGAAAGGAAAGAATCAAGGCCGTTGAACGCGCCGTCGCACGGCAAACCTATAACGGGTTTCACGGTTTGCGCCGCAACAACTCCAGGCAACGCTGCCGCGAGGCCGGCGCCGGCAATGAACATGGATTCATGCGCATACGCTATTTCCTCATCCAGCTCCTTGGGGGTCTTGTGCGCGCTGAGCACCTTGAATTCGCAGGAAATTCCTGTTTGCTTAAGCTTTTCCAGCAGGGGGGAATAAACGGCCTCATCGCTCGAGGAACCAAAAATAACGAAAACATCAGCCAAAGCAAATACCGTATAAGTTATAATGCCAAAGTCTTTTATAGCAGACCAATAAAATATTTCAGCGATATTTTTGGTCGGCTATAGGAATGAATTCCCGCGAACCGCACTTTGGGCAACCGATTTTTGCAGCCATTGAATACCAATAAAAGAAATGCATCAGGCTATAAAAACATCCACTTTAAAAACCTGAATTTTAATCTATTCTAGGGGTTAAATGCCGGGAACAGTTGTAATCGGCTCGCAGTTCGGCGACGAAGGCAAGGGAAAAGTAACGGATTTTTACTCCGAAAAGGCAAACCTCGTTGTGCGCTTCCAGGGCGGGAACAATGCCGGCCACACGGTTGTTGTGAAGGGGCAAACGCTCAAATTCCATTTGCTGCCCTCGGGAGTCGTGCAGGGAAAAAGAATACTCATCGGCGCGGGCGTGGTTTTAGACCCGCGCGTGCTAAAAGAGGAAATCTCCGAACTCAAAACAAAAAAAATCGATTTGGGCATAGACCCGAGAACGCACATAATAATGCCTTGGCACAATTTGCTTGATGAAGGCAGGGAACAAAGCAGGAGCAAAACAAAAATCGGCACAACAAAAAGGGGAATAGGGCCTTGTTATGCGGACAAGGCGGAACGCCTCGGAATACGCTTTGAAGATCTTGTTGATGAAGCGCGCCTGCGCGAAAGAATCAATGAAGTTTTCCCCATAAAAAAAGCCATACTCGAAAAAGTGCACGGAATCAATGTTCCTTTTACCGCGGAAAAAGTTTTTGAGGAATACTCCTCACTCGGAAAAGAATTCAGGGAATATTTGTGCGACGTGAGCCTCGAGGTCTGCGAGGCGCTTGAAAAGAAAAAAAACGTTCTCTTTGAAGGGGCGCAGGGAACATTTTTGGACAATGATTTCGGGACATATCCGTTTGTGACCAGTTCACACCCGATTTCAGGAGGCGTATCAACAGGAGTTGGAATGCCGCTGAACAAAATCAACCGCATAATAGGAATAGTGAAAGCGTACACGACAAGGGTTGGCTTCGGGCCGTTTCCCACAGAACAGGAAAACTCCGTCGGGAAACACCTCGTTGAAAAAGGGGCTGAATTCGGAACAACCACAGGAAGAAAAAGAAGGGTTGGCTGGCTGGATTTGCCGATGCTCCGTACATCAATGCGCCTAAATGGTTTTACCGAACTCGCGATTACAAAGCTTGACGTGCTTTCCGGATTGGGTAAAATAATGGTTGCGAAGAGCTACTCCGTGAACGGAAAGGAAATAAAGTATTTCCCGTACAGCAACAAGGGGCTTGAAAAAGCGGAGCCGAATTACGCTGAATTTTCGGGATTCAAAATCACGGGAAAGGAAAAAAAGTATTCCCAGTTGGACAAGAACGCGCGCAAGTACCTTGAGTTCATTGAGAAGGAAATCGGCGCGCCGATAAAAATGGTTTCCGTGGGGCCGCAGAGGCACGAAACAATACTGAAAAAATAAGCGCCACGCAGTCATCCCGCCCTGAATACTTTCTTTTCTTCCTGAATTTCCCTCTGCAGGTCCAAAAAAATTTTCTGGAAATCACCCAATAATTGCTTTGTCTTGTAGCCGAACAAGGGCTTGAGCATTTCAATTGCCTGCGCCTTGTTCTGCTCGGACGCAAAAAGAAGGTTTATTGCGTCGGGCTGCCCGCGGATAATGTCGACAAAAGAGCTTTTCGCGCCCTCCGACACCCTGGTTTTTGAAAGCGTTTTTTCGAGCGCAAACAAGGCAGAGGCCTCGACGGATTTTTTAATGGCCAGGTTCAGCGCAACTTTGCCCTTCCTGTCCCCGCCGAAAATCGAGTCGTTAATCTCGCGGGCCTTTTTCCGCAGGTCCGCGGCTGAAACTGAAACCATAATCTAAAATTATCGGCGAAAGCCTTAATAATTATGGTTCCGTAATTCTAATACAAACGGCTTGGCGGGGTGGTTCGTTCTTGTACAAACAGCACCTGGATTATTTGAAGGAACATGACACGAAAATTTACGGCTTTTTAGAAGACGAAAAAAAGAGGCAAATGGAAGGACTCGAATTAATCCCCTCCGAAAACCTTGTTTCGCAGGGCGTTTTGGAGGCCTTGGGAAGCGTCGCAACAAACAAATACTCTGAAGGCTACCCCGGAAAAAGGTACTACGGCGGCAACGAAGTAATAGATAAAATAGAAAACCTCGCGATTGAACGCGCAAAAAAACTTTTCAATGCAGAACATGTGAATGTCCAGCCGAATTCAGGGAGCCCCGCGAACATGGCGGTTTACTGGGCGCTGATGGAGCCCGGAGACAAGGCTCTTGGAATGAAACTCACTGAAGGAGGCCACTTGACACACGGGCACAAAGTGAATTTCTCCGGAAAACTCTACAATTTCCTTCAATACGGCGTAAACAAGGAAACCGAGCGCCTCGATTATGACGCAATAACTGAACAGGCTTCGCGCGAAAAACCGAAACTCATTCTTTCAGGATACACTGCTTATCCGCGCGAAATTAATTTCAAAAAATTCCGCAAAATTGCGGACGAAACAGGCGCAATCTGCATGGCGGACATCTCGCATATTGGGGGGCTCTGCGCAACAGGAGTCCACGAAAACCCGACGCCTTACTTTGATGTGGTTACAACCACAACCCACAAGACTTTGCGGGGCCCGAGGAGCGCAATAATAATGTGCAAAAAGGAGTTCGCGGAAAAAATAGACAAGGCCGTTTTCCCGGGGCTTCAGGGCGGGCCGCACGAGCACGTGATTGCGGCCAAGGCAGTTGCATTCAAGGAGGCTTCAACACCTGAATTCAAAAAATATGCGCAGCAGATAGTGAAGAACGCGAAGGCGCTTGCAAAAACCCTCAACGAAAACGGCCTGAGGCTCGTTTCAGGCGGAACAGACAATCACTTGATGCTTGTTGATGTCACCCGATTCGGAATCACGGGAAAAGAGGCCGAATCCGCGCTCGAAAAGGCGGCCATTTACTGCAACAAGAACACTATTCCTTTCGACACGCGCTCGCCATGGGACCCGAGCGGAATAAGGATTGGCACCCCAGTTCTAACCACGCGGGGAATGAAGGAAAAGGAAATGCAGGAAACCGGAAACCTTATCACGGAAGCCCTGCACAACGCGAAGGACGAGGCAAAGCTCAAAGGCGTGAAGCAGAAAGTGTTTAAGCTCTGCAGCGAATTCATTTTTTACAAGTGAAAAAAATGCCCGCAAAAATCATTGACGGAAAAAAAATCGCGGAAAAAATCCTCGAGAAGGCAAAGAAAGACGTCAAAGCGCTCAAGGAAAAAGGCACCACCCCGAAACTCGTTGTAATTCAGGTCGGCGATGACCCCGCTTCAAGCATTTACGTGCAGAAGAAGCGCGACAAGTGCCTCGAGCTCGGAATGGCTTCTGAAATAAAAAAATTCGGCGAAAAAATCACTTACACCGAGTTTCTCTTTGAAATTGAAAAACTCAACAAGGATGATTCAGTGCACGGAATACTGATACAGCTTCCTTTGCCTGAACATCTGAGCCACAAACAAGTCTTTGAAACAATTGATGTCTGCAAGGACGTTGACGGCCTTCATCCCGCGAACCACGGAAAGAATCTTTTGGGCAAGGAATGCTTCCGGCCCGCGACACCCATAGGAATAATGAAAATCCTGCACGAAACCGGCGTGAAACTCGAGGGAAAAAATGCAGTGGTTATTGGAAGGAGCAACATTGTCGGAAAGCCAATTGCAATAATGCTTTTGAATGCGGGCTGCACTGTAACAATCTGCCACAGCAAAACAACGAATTTGAAAGAGCACACACTGAAAGCCGACATACTGATTTCCGCGGCGGGAAAGCCGAAGCTCGTGAAGGAAAGCATGGTGAAGAAGGGCGCAATAGTGATTGACGTTGGCACAACCAAAATGAAGAACGGCAAATTATGCGGGGATGTTGATTTTGAGAAAGTGAGGAAAAAAGCCTCTTGGATTACGCCCGTGCCCGGAGGCGTGGGGCCCATGACGATTGCAAGTGTTGTTGAGAATACAGTTAAAGCATGCAGAGAGATCACAAATGCCTGAATTGAGAATCGCGGTGCTCGGCTCCACCAAAGGAACGGATTTGCAGGCAATAATTGATGCGATTGAAAAGCGCGAACTGGACGCGAAAATAGTGCTCGTTGCATCGGACAGGAAAAACGCGTTCATTCTGGAGCGCGCAAAAAAACACGGCATCGAAACCCTTTGTGTCGATTACAAAAAGCTTGCAGAAAGGAAAAAGGCCGAAGAGGCAATGGTGAAGGCACTCAGGAAAAGGAAAACGGAACTCGTGCTGCTGATAGGGTTCATGAAAATACTCACGCCTTACTTCGTGCACGAATTCAGGCACAGGATCTGGAACATTCACCCCTCGCTTTTGCCGAAATATGCGGGCGGAATGAATCTCGATGTTCACGCAGAGGTGCTGCGCAACAATGAAAAGGAAAGCGGGTGCACTTTGCACGAGGTTTCCGAGCGCGTTGATGCCGGAAAAATAATAATGCAGAAAAAAGTGAAGATTGCCGCCTCTGAGACACCCGAAACCCTGAGGGAAAAGGTGCAGAAGCTCGAACAGGAATCCTTTCTGGAAGCAATTAAAATGGTTACACAGGGGCAAATAAGCATAGGTGGGCAAAAATGAAAGTGAAAACCGCGCTGATTTCAGTTTCCGACAAAACAGGCCTCCTTGATTTCGCGAAAAGGCTTGAAAAGCTCGGCGTGAAAATAATTTCCTCGGGCGGAACATGGAAAGCGCTCAATGAAGCCGGCATAAAAGCAGTTAAAGTCGAGGATTTCACGGGCTTTCCGGAAATGCTTGATGGACGCGTGAAGACATTGCACCCGAAAATACACGCAGGCATTTTGGCGAAAAGGAACAAGGAGCACCTCGCAGAAATGAAAAAACATTCGCTTGAAACAATCGACTTGGTTGCCGTGAATTTGTACCCGTTCAGGGAAACTGTTTCGAAGCAAAACGTTTCGCTTGAAGAAGCAATCGAGAACATTGATATCGGCGGGCCAGCAATGATTCGTGCTGCGGCAAAAAACTTTGAAAGCTTAGGAGTTGTTGTTGAACATGCGCAATATGAAAAAGTTCTTCGCGAACTTGAAACAAAGGGCGAATTGTCAGAGCAGCTAAAAAAAGAATTGTGCCTCGAGGCGTTCCAGCACACTGCATTTTACGATTCAATGGTCTCGCAATACCTCTCAAAAAAATTCGGCGGGCCAAGGTTTCCGGAAAAGCTTTCGCTCGGTTTCGAAAAAGCAGGCTCTTTGAGGTATGGCGAGAACCCGCATCAGGAGGCGGCGCTCTACAAAAACCCATTGGAGAACGGAAACCTCATTGATGCGGAGCAATTGAACGGCAAGGAACTCTCGTTCAACAATTACGGCGACGCGAATGCCGCAATCGCAATCGCGCGCGAATTCCAGGAGCCGTGCGCGGTAATAGTGAAGCACGCTAACCCGTGCGGCGTTGCAACTGCACAGAAACTTTCCGATGCGTTCAGGAAAGCCCTTGAATGCGACCCGGAAAGCGCTTTCGGGGGAATAATTGCGCTCAACAAAAAATGCGACATTGAAACCGCAAGGCAAATTACCGCTTTTTTCAACGAAGTGGTCATTGCCCCAGCAGAGTACGATGCGAATGCCCTGCAGGAACTAAAAGCCAAGAAGAATTTGCGCGTTTTGAGGCTCAAAACAAGCGGAAAAACAGCTTTGGAACTGGATTTTAGGCACATTTCCGGGGGTTTGCTCGCACAGGAAAACGATTCAACCGGCACTTCAGAATGGGAAAACAAATCCGGCATTGAACCCGGAAAAGAGTACCTGAATGACCTGGAGTTCGCGTGGAAAATCGTGAGGCACGTGAAGAGCAACGCAATAGTGATAGCAAAGCACTGCGCAACCATAGGCATTGGAGTGGGCCAGACTTCGCGCGTAAAGGCGGTCAGGCAGGCACTTGAGCAGGCGGATGCCAAGACACACGGCGCGGTGCTCGCTTCCGACGCTTTTTTCCCGTTCAAGGATTCAATTGAACTCATTGCAAAGGCAGGCATCAAGGCGGTTGTCGAGCCCGGCGGAAGCATCAAGGATGAAGAAGTGATTGAGGCCGCGAAAAAGCTCGGGGTTGCGCTTTACTTCACTGGTGAGCGCCACTTCAGGCATTAATTGTAAACAATTACCATCGAGCCTCAAAAGGGCGAAGATGGTACTCGCACAACGCAAGCCCGCGTTGGGTAACAGTTTGGCTAATGAATATATGCTGCAATGCTTCTTATTGCCAAACTGTTAGGGCGCACGCCTCCGGCAGTGCTGACCTTACTATCGAGCCCCAAGGCGAAGATAGTACTCGCACCCAACCGACGAAACGGTTGTGGCACTTTAAGCATTGAATCCACAATTTTTTTCATAATGCGGACTAAATTTTCACTATCCTCTTTTCGGTAACGATGAAATGCATCCTAGCATCATGCGTCTCCTTCGGAACGCTTTCAACGAACTGGAAATCGAACGCCAAGGCAACGCGCAAGCCCTTAATTTTTGGGTTTGAAAAGAACCTGTCGAAAAAGCCGGCTCCGAAACCCAGCCTGTGGCCCTTCGCATCAAAAGCAACACCCGGAACCACAAAAACACCAATCTCCGAAGCGGCAACAGGATTCTGCCCTTCAGGCTCCGGAATGCCATGCTCCGTTTCCCTCAGCTCGGAAAGCGAAGAAATTTCGCAAAAGGAAAGCGTGTTGTTCTCGAAGTCCGTTTCGGGAACACAAACTCTTTTGCCGAGAGACAACAGTTTTTTTATTATTCCGCGCGTGGAAGGCTCGTTGTCGAAATCAGCGTAAACGCCGAAAATCTTCGCTTCCGAAATCTCCTTCAATAGAAAAAAGTGCTTTTCAATCGCGAGGCTCTTTTCCAGAATCTCTTTCTGCTTCAAGGCCCTTCTTTTGGAAAGCAGTTCCGAACGCAAAGCGGTTTTATCCATCAACAGTTCAACCGAAATAATTAGGAGCCAAAAAACTTTTATCTGAAGATGCTGCCGAACAAATCGATGAAAAATATCTTTATGCCCAGAACAATCTCGCTCGAACCGTAAGAAATGTTTCCCGCGCTTTTCTGCTTCAGGAATTCGGCCTTCTTGCCCTGCGCACTGGAAATCGCGGTAACCGCATTCTGGTTAGCCTTGAACCACATGGTTGACTTCTGGCAAACACCGTCATTTACAACCGCGGGATTCGTAACCTGGACACAGAACCTTTCCAAACCAGCATCGGTTTGAATGTCGGCCTGGACTATTTCGTTCGCAAAAATCCCGTACAAATAATTCCCTAATTCCTTCACCGAAGCCGAATTGCCGGCACCGCTTGAACCGCCGGAGCACTCAACATACATTTCCCTGAACAAGCCGCCTATCTCTTCGCCACAAGTAACATTCACATTGCATGCGGGGCAAACCTGGCAATTATTGAAAGCACTTTCACAAGCCAAGCCTGTCTGCGGCGGGCCATTGCAATAGAATCCTGCCTTGCTGCCGTTCACAGTAGTTGTAACCGAAGCACTGGGGTGGAAGTACTTGCACACATCGGTTGTGTAAGCAGTGTAACCTACACATGTTTTTCCAACGGAAACACAAACCTCGTTCCCCGTATTCTTGGCGCTGTCGGTTGAAGTGACAACACAATATGTTTTGCCGTTGTAAGTGTAGCACGAACCCGCGGCAGCATTATTTCCCGAGCCTGAATTATTTGATCCGTCGGCGTTTCCCTGAGAACCGGAATTTCCTGAATTGCCATTGCTACCTGAACCTGTTACGCTTGAACCGCTTCCCGAGGAACCCGAAACAAAGTAAACTCCGTTGCTGCTGGAAATGTTTGCAGCCGGAACACCCATGCACGTCGCCAATTGCGCCGCGGTCGTTGAATAACAAGGCGCATTGGCAGCACAATTCGTTGCCTGCCACTTATTGCATCCCGGCGAGGCCGAATCGGGAACGCATTGCTGATAGGCATAAGCGCTTGCACACGAAACCTGGTTCAAGGCACAGTCATTGTAAGAGCACGAATCAACAGAGCCGCTTGTTTGCGTGGGCCCGGACTTGAGGTAAGTCGTGTTGCTGCACTTCACTTGGTTCGCGGCGCCTGAATGCGAAGCCCCGCACACAACCTGCCCGTTGCCAGAAGGAGTGTTGTTGGAACACGAAATCACGCTACCAAAAGTCGTTGTTCCGGTTACGGCCATTCCAAGCTTGCAGAAACTCTCCTTAGCGCCCGCCAAATTGCAGTTCACCTGCCCCTGATTCTTGTAAACACACTGGTAATCGGCCGCGGAAGCAAGAGTAGCGAAAAAAACTATGAAAATAAAACCAACCAGGTACTTGGATTGCATCGTAATCCAATAGGAGCGAGCAATTTAAAAAAAGTACTTTTAGGTGAGCCTAACAATCTACAAAAAACTAAACAACATTGACCAACTGGCCTGACTGGATTTATTAAACCAGAAAACCATAGTTTTATTATGAATGGCCAGGCTAAGCCACTTGTAGTCATGCTTATTCCCGCTTTTAATGAAGAGAACAAAATAGAGAGAGCAATTGGGAATATTGCCCTCAAGCAACGTTTTGAATTGAAAGAATTCGATGTTAAAATTGCTGTTGTAAATGACGGGAGTACGGATAGAACAAGAGAAGCCGCATTGAGGGCAAATGCAGAAGTGCTGACTCTTCCAAAAAACATGGGAAAAGCCTATGCTGCAATGTATGGCATCAAACATTTTTCAAAATTGAAGCCCTCAGCCATATTACTATGCGATGCCGATGTATGGTCGATAAAAGGAAAAGTAGTTAAAAAAATGATAACCGAGTCATTGGCATATGCTGCCCCTGCCATGGTCCAAGCAGTTCAGCGGGAAGACAATCAACCAACATTCATGCGCGATTATGCTGGTTTTAGATGTTTCAACAGTGCAGCAATAGCAAAGTTGGCCAGCCTCAATTATCACCATTTTAGAAGAGAAAGAAGACACAGCACCCCAGGGTTTGGGTTAGAAGAATTTTTTAGACAATATATGAACAGCTTACGAGAAAGTACGGTAATAAACCTCACCCAAAAAGACGGTTTTTTCCAAACTAGTTCGCCTTGGAGGTCAAACCAAGATAATTACAGGCTGCAGCATGAAGAAATCCCAAGAGCCAAAGCTAAAATGGAAAGAATATTGGGAAGAATAAGAAGAACGCCGCACCACTAGAAACATTCATTTCCTGTTTATTGCCTTTTTTCCTATGTCGGCGCGGAACTGCATCCCCTCGAAATCAATCTGTGAAACGCCTGTGTAAGCGTTTGCAATCGCTTCCTTAATGCTTTTACCGAGGCCGGTTACCCCGAGCACGCGGCCGCCGCTTGTAAGGATTTTTCCATCCTTCAAAGCCGTTCCGGCGTGGAAAACAAAAACATCCTTGAATGCTTTTACATTATCCAGCCCCTCAATTATTTTCCCTTTTTCATACTTATCAGGATAGCCCTTCGAAGCAAGCACAACACAGCACGCGGAACCTTCTCGCCACTTCAAATCAATTTTATCCAACTTGCCATCGATGCATGCCTCTAACACATCAACCAAATCATTCTCAAGGCGCGGAATAACGACCTGCGTTTCGGGGTCGCCAAAGCGCGCATTGAACTCGAGCACCTTGAAATCCTTTCCTTTAATCATCAAACCCGCGTACAGAACACCCTTGTACGGCGCACCGCGCTTCGCGAGCTCCTTCATCACGGGAAGCATCACTTCCTTTTCAATGCGCTTCTCCAAGCCCTCAACCACAGGCGCGGGGCTGTAAGCACCCATTCCGCCTGTGTTTGCGCCTTTATCGTTGTCAAAAATCCTTTTATGATCCTGGCTCGAAACCATGAGCTTCACATTCTTGCCGTCACAGAAAGCGAGAATGCTTGCTTCCTCCCCTTCAAGCAATTCCTCAACCACAATCCTTGAACCCGCGTCGCCGAAAATCTTTTCCTGCAGCAACTTGTTCACCGCGCCCATGATTTCGCTTTTTGAATTGCAGATGAAAACCCCTTTTCCCGAGGCAAGTCCATCCGCTTTCACGGCAGCCTTTTCAAAATCACCAAGGGACATCTGCGCCTCATCAATGCCTACAATCACTTTGTAGGCAGCTGTCTTGACTCCGGCAGCAACCATCACTTCTTTCGAGAAAGCCTTTGAGCCCTCAATCAAAGCGGCTTTTTGCGAAGGGCCAAAAATCCGCAAGCCCTTTTTTTCAAAAGCATCCACAACACCATTAACGAGCGGACCCTCTGGGCCCACAACAGTCAAATCAATTTTATTTTTCACGGCAAAATTCAGCAAGGCATCAATGTCCTCGGCATCAATCGGAACATTTTCCGCGAGCTCCGCGGTTCCCGCGTTTCCCGGGGCGCAGAAAATCTTTTTCACGCGCTTGCTCTGAGAGAGTTTCCAAACCAATGCGTGCTCCCTTCCCCCCGAACCTATTACAAGAACCTTCATGCCAAACACCTAAAAACAAATAAAAAATAAAATCAATTACTCATAAGTTCTCGTTGATTCGAGCCCGCGCTCGAACCTTTCAAGGGCCTTCACGCGCAGGGTTTCCCCCCACGGCGTGGGGTATTCTCCTGTGAGGCAGGCCAGGCACAAATCCTTTTTCCCGCCATCCAAGCCGATGCTCTTCACGAGGCCTTCTAAAGTCATGTACCTCAAAGAATCAACGCCAATATTCTTTCCAATGCTGTCAACCGCATCCTGCTCCAAATCCAAGAAGCCAACGCGGTTCAATTGTTCTTTTGAGGAATGCCTGTTCGCAATCAGTTCGCCGATTGTTGACATGTCAATTCCATAAAAGCAAGGACTGCGGATCGGCGGGCAGGTTACGCGCATATGAAGCTCCTTCACCTTTCCGTACTTCCGCAAATACTCGACCAAAGATTTCGAGGTGTTGCCGCGCACAATCGAATCATCAACCAGGATAACTTTCTTGTCCTTGATAACTGATTTGTTCAGGTTGAATTTTTCGCGGATTTTTTCAAGGCGGTCGCCGCCCTCAATGAAGGTCCTCCCGACATACCTGTTCCTTATGAGGCCTTCCATGGAAGGAATTCCAATAGTGTGCGCGTACGCGTCCGCAGCCGGCTTTGCGGTGTCAGGAACAGGAACAACAACCCAATCATCGCTGTTCACTTTCAGGTACTCCTGCCTCGCAAGTTCTTCTCCGAGCCTCCAGCGCGTCTGGTAGACGGAGCGCTCGTCAATCATTGAGGCAGCGTTCGCAAAATAAACCCACTCAAACATGCAATGCGCTTTCTTTTTGCTCTTTGCATAGCGCTTTACCTCTACAGAATCATTCTCAACCAAAAGCATTTCCCCCGGCTCCATGGTCTTCACGCCATTCTCCGCAAACTTGTTCAAAGCAACTGTTTCGGAGGCCGCGCCCACAAAATCATCAGAAATCAAGTAAGACATGGGCCTGACTCCAAGAGGGTCGCGCATCGCCGCAACCGTTCCCTCGGCGTTAATGTAACTCATGTTATAAGCGCCGTCAAAAATGTCGGAAATGTTCTTGAAAATCTTGTCCATTGGCTTCTTCTTGTCCCCGAGCTGCTCCTTCTCCAAAAAATGCATTATCATTTCCGTGTCAAGGTTCCTTACGAGATGGTATTGCCTGTCCTCCAAATCCTTTTTGAGTTCCGAAAAATTTGCTATATTCCCGTTAAAACCGAAAGAAAACCACTTCCACTTCCTTCCATGATGCCTCTCAAAAGGCTGGGCGGAACCCTCGTCATTGCCTCCAGAAGTTGTGTAGCGCACGTGCCCTATGCCCTTGTTTCCCTCGTAGCGCTGGAGAATTGCATGAGCCTTGCCCTCAATTCTGGTTGCGAATACCTCGGAAACCATTCCACGCTTCTTGTAAGTGTCAATCAACTGCTGCCTGTTTGCATTAAAAGTCGTTATTCCAGCGGAAACCTGGCCGCGGTTCTGCATCTGGACAAGCATTTTATACAAGTAGTAGGCGGCTCCGCCAAAAGGATACTCCTTAAGAGGCCTAGGCAGATAGACGGCTGCTACGCCGCACTCGTCCTTGACCTCACCAGGCATCTATAAACCAATAGAACTTGGAGCGCTTAGTTAATTTAAAGGTTACTAAAAATTGTAGGTATTGTCACTGCGCCTTTCCACGCTGAACAGCTCTATTGTTTTTTCGTTCCACTCAATATCATAAATAACCCTTATTTTGCCCATCCTGACCCTAAACCGGTTTTTGAAGCCGGAGATTTTTACCGTATCATGAATGCGCACAGGCACAGGATTTGCCTTTAAATCCAGAAACAACAAAGAAAGCCGTTGCCTCATTTTTTCATCGAGTTTGCGCAGCTGCTTTTCGATTTTTTTCGAGGACTTTATTGTAAAAGTCACGGGTACTCACTTGCTCAGTATGGCAAACAGCTCTTTTTCACTCATGTATTTGCCCGAGCGGATTTCCTTTTTAGCCTTCTCGATTTCAGCCAGTTCTCTCTCGCTTAACTTCATTTCAGGAATATTATTCATTTTTTCAACCCTCTTGAGCCTGTTCTCAAGAGCATCTATTTTCTTCATCATTTTCTGCAAAGAAACGCTTTGATTACCATTAGCCATAAACCATCACTAACCGATACTATAATGGCTCACTTCGCCAATTTAAACTTATTTCCACGCAAAAAAACGCCCGCCACAACGCGTTTTAAAAGTTTACTAACCCTTAATATATTGTGAGCCAATTGAACAGGATAGAGGCCTCATTTCTCGAAAAAAACCTCGACCCTATCGGCGAATCAATCAAAAACGACGTTCTTGAAGACCTTGGCATTGCTGGAATAGAAACCCTGCGCTATGCAGAGGCATTCTACCTCGATTTTCCACTTTCACAAAAAGAGCTTTCTCAAATTGCGGAAAAAGTGTTCATCGACCCTTTATTCCAAGGGGCTTTCATCAACCAGAACTCATTCAAAAAATTTGATTACTCACTCGAAGT
This sequence comes from archaeon, assembly GCA_038046625.1. Lineage (GTDB taxonomy): Archaea > Iainarchaeota > Iainarchaeia > Iainarchaeales > Iainarchaeaceae > Iainarchaeum. Next base: position 35,623 of record JBBSVV010000051.1, read on the forward strand.
GAAATTCCACCCGGATGTTACTGATAATGTCGGCATTGTTTCCCTCGAAGCGGTTTCGGATTTTTTAGGCAAAAAAATGGAAGGAACAGTGAGAACCTCGCGCAAATACTATTTCTTCGGAACAATCACGAAAAGCGATGTTGAAAGAATCGCGCGCGAAATGCTCGCGAACGGAGTAATTGAAACCTATTCAATCGAGGCGGGAAAATGACAGAAATCACACTTACAAAAATTTCCGAAGCCGAACTCATGCAAGTGAGCAAAAAAATGCTTTTATCCCTTGACCTGAACGAAATGAAAACAATCCAAAATTATTACAATAACCTCAAGCGCGAACCGAAGCAAATCGAACTCGAAACGCTTGCGCAGACCTGGAGCGAGCACTGCAAGCACAAAACATTCAACGCGGAAATAACCTACACGGAAAACGGCAAACAGCAAAAAATCAAGAGCCTCTTCAAAACATTCATCCGCAAAGCAACCGAAGAAAACAAAAAAGACTGGCTTGTTTCAGTATTCTCGGACAACGCAGGCATCGTGAAATTCAATAATGAATATAATATTGCAATGAAAGCGGAAACCCACAACCACCCCTCCGCGCTTGATCCTTACGGCGGGGCAAACACCGGCCTCGGCGGAGTAATCCGCGACGTTTTAGGAGCCGGCCTCGGAGCAAAGCCCTTCGCAAACACGGATGTATTCTGCTTCGCGCCGCCTGAATTCCCAGCAGAGAAAGTTCCGAAGGGAATTCTTCACCCAAAAAGAATTTTCAAAGGGGTTAGGCAAGGAGTTCAGGATTATGGGAACCGCATGGGAATTCCAACAGTAAACGGAGCAATTCTTTTCGATGAAAGGTATTTAGGAAATCCTTTGGTTTACTGCGGCACCGTTGGATTGATTCCAAAAGGAATGGAAAATAAGAAAGCAAAATCAGGAGACTTGATTGTAACGGTAGGCGGAAGAACCGGAAGGGATGGAATTCACGGCGCAACCTTCTCCTCAACAGGATTAGATTCAAGCACTTCGAGCAGCGCCGTTCAAATAGGAAATGCGATTGAGGAAAAGAAAATGATGGACGCGATACTCAAAGCGCGCAATTTGCGCTTATACAATTCAATCACGGATTGCGGCGCAGGAGGCTTTTCCTCAGCAGTTGGAGAAATGGGCGCAGAAATCGGGGCAAAAGTATTCCTCGAAAAAGCGCCCTTGAAGTATAAAGGATTAGAGCCGTGGGAAATCTGGCTCTCAGAAGCTCAGGAGCGCATGGTTCTTGCGATGCCGCAGAAGAATTTCGAAAAATTTCAGGAAATCTGCGAAATCGAAGGAACAGAAGCGACCGCAATCGGGGAATTCACCAGCACAAAAAACCTTGAATTGTTTTACAACAATAAATTAGTCGGCGAAATTGAAATGGAGTTTTTGCACGATGGGGTTCCATGCAAAATCATGAGCGCAGAATGGAGTTCAGCGCATGAAGAACAATCACTCTCGACTCCTGAACCAAAAGATTATGGGCAAACACTCAAGCAATTGCTCGCAATGCCTAACATCGCTTCCAAAGAAATCACAGTTAGGCGCTACGACCACGAAGTAATGGGCGGCACGGTGGGAAAGCCTTTTGACGGCCCGAATGCGGATGGCCCAATGGATGCAGCAATTGTCCGCCCGATTCTCTCGGACTGGAAGGGAGTTGTAATTGCAAATGGAATCAATCCGCTTTACTCTGACATCGACCCTTACTGGATGGCGTGCTCTTGCATTGATGAGGCAATAAGGAACTCCATCGCCGTCGGCGCCAACTTTGAAACAATTGCTCTTTTGGATAATTTCTCGTGGGGCAACCCAGAAAACAAGAAGGTTCTCGGAGAATTGGTGCGCGCGTGCAAGGGCTGCTATGACTCCGCAAAAGGTCTCAATGTGCCTTTCATTTCCGGAAAGGATAGCCTCTACAACCATTATTCCATTGAAGGAAAGGATATAGAGATTCCTGGAACCTTGCTCATTTCAGCCCTTGGAACTATTCCAGATTCGCGCAGAAAGGTTTCAATGAACCTCAAAAAAGAAGGGAACTCAATTTACATCATCGGCGAGACCGTTCCGGATGAATTGGGCGGAAGCCATTTCTCGAAATTGTTAGGCTTTGAAGGCGGAAAAGTGCCGAAAGTGAATTTTAAAATAGCGAAAAAAACTTTTTCTAAACTCAGTGAACTCCTGAAGGCACAAAAGCAGGATGAAAAGATTGTTGTTTCGTGCCACGACTTGAGCGAAGGCGGTCTCGGCGTTGCAATTGCGGAGATGTGCTTTGCGGGGATGAAAGGAGCGCAAATAACATTTAACACAAATATGTTTCCACCCTGTGATATTCTTTCGGCATCCTATTTGCGCAATGACTTAATCCTGTTTTGCGAATCCAATTCAAGGTTCTTAGTCGAAGTTGATTCCCAGAAGAAAAAAGAGTTCGAAAAAGCAATGCAAGGGGTTGCCTTTACGGAAATCGGGCGCGTGACTTCCGGAAAGAATCTGGTTGTGAATGCCGCTGCAGGAGCTAAATTATTCGAAGAAAACATCGAGGAATTGAAAAAATCATGGAAGAGGACTTTGGATTGGTGAAAAAATGCCCGGATTGAAAAGAAGAGGAAAAGGGCCTTTCCGCGGAGCAACGCCTAAAGGAATTATTCAAACAGTTGATGTTGGAACAGGAATGCCGATTGGCTTTTTGAAAAAGACTAGAGAAAACCCTCAAAGGAAATACGCTATAGTTGAGCCTCTCTACGGTAAAAAATCCTTGATAAGAGCAATGCTGGCTCGCGATCCGCACCGCGTAACATTCTTGAAAACAATTCGGAAAAGGTCAAAAGTTTTGGAAAAACGCGGAGTTATTGTAAGAGCAGAGAAAATCCGAGACTTTATAAAACGCATGGTCAGGGAAGGAATCAGGACAAGATACGTGAACATT
>JBBSVV010000052.1:0-5487 GCA_038046625.1 archaeon
CCGCACAAAAAGGCCCCAAGGATAAAAGGAAAAAAACAGGCAAGTGGGCAGCCGGGAAAAAGTAACTATTTACGCTTCCGAAGCCTCTTGCGTTGCCTTCTCGGATTCCGCGCCGCCGGCATGCTTCCTGAGCCTCAATCCTATTACCGAGCTTTTCTGCCTGTTCAGCGCAACCCCTATGATCTGGTCCGCCTGGTTTATCACGGAGTCGTTGTGGCTTATTGAAATGAATTGGCTGAAGGCGCTCTGCCCCTTGATTAAGGCCCCGATCTTTATCGAATTGTCCTTGTCCAAGGCCGCGTCAACCTCGTCGAAAATGTAAAACGGCGCGGACTCGAATGACTGTATCGCGAACAAAAACGCGAGCGCGGTCAAGCTTTTTTCCCCGCCGCTCATTGCATCAATGCTTTTCAGGGTGTCCTCCTTGTACTTTGCCTGAATAAGGAGGCCGCCTTCAAGCGGGTTGGTTTCATCGCTCAAACCGAGCTTTCCCTCGCCGTTGAAGAAAGTGTAGTAGAGCTCGGAAAACTTTTTGCCCACGTGGTTAAAGCACTCCATGAAGACATTGAATTTGCGCACCTCAATCTTGTCAATCATTTCAACAACCGCTTTGCGCTCCTCATCCAGCTTGTTCGCCTTTTCCCGCACGTCCTCAACCTCTTTTTTGTACGCATCAAAGTTCTGGAGCGCCTTCATGTTGATTGCGCCAAGCCCCTCAACCTCTTTCTCTATGTTCGGAATTCTTTTCCTCAGCTCGTTAAGGTTGAATTCCACAAAGGGCTTTATGTTGGCGTAATCCTTGGACTCCTCCTCCAAATCCACTATCCTTACCTCGTTCCTTGACTGCTGGATGTTGAATTCGTTCATTTCCCTTTCAAGCGACTCGGCCTTAAGCCCCAAAGAATCGCGCTTCTCCGAAATGTTCGTTATTTTCGTCGTGAGCCTCTGCTTTTCCTCATCCAGAAGGCTGTTCGCCCTGGTGGACTTCTCCATTTCGGCCTCTATTTTTGCGAGCTCCTTTTCGCCCGTTTTCTTCTGCTCCTCCATTTCCTGAACGGCTTTTTTTGCCTCTCCTGATTGCGCCTCGAGCTGCTTTATCTCGTGCTCCGAGGCCTCCGTCTTTCCACCGATAACCGCATCTATTTCCGTTGAAATCCTCGTTACAACGCTTTGCTTGGCGCTCTTTTCCTCGTTGAGTTCGTGCATTTTCTGCATCATGTCCGACATTTCGATTGTGCCCTGGCTCTTCCTGAACTCAATAACCTTCGCCTCGAGGTTCAGCAATTCCTTTTCAACTGAAAGCGAGTTTTCAATGGCCTTTTTCTCCCCGGCTTCCATCGCTGAAAGGCTTTTCGCGGATGCAATCTCCCTGTTCCCGGCAATGCGCGCCTTCAAGGCAGAAAGCTCCTCATTTATTCCGGCAAAGTGCTTCAAAGCGTGCGTGCTTTCAGAAAGTTCCTTCTCCTCGATCCTCAGTTTCTGCTTTTCAGCCTCGATGCGCTCCTTCTTCTCCTGCAGCCCATTGATTTTCTCCTTTAACGAGGCAATTTCAGACTCCTTTTTCCCTCTTATTTCGTCCTTGCGGTTTTTCTCAAGCGGCTTTTCGCAGGTGGGGCAATCAGCCTTCGCTTTCGCGAGAACAGCGAGCGATTCTTCCATGCTTTCAATCCTTCCCTTAATTGAATGTATTCCGGAGAGCGCCTCTTCGAGTTCCCGTTCTTTTGTGGCGAGCTTTGCGGCCGGATTTGATGAATTAAGCAAAGTGATTTTTTTCTCCAGGCCAGCTTTTTCCGCTGCCCTTTCCTCGAGCCTTTTCCGCGCGGCCTCAAGTTCCTTCAATGAGGCTTCCGCAACTTTAATGTCCTTGAGCAGGGAATTCTTTTTCGAAATCGTTTCGAACTTTTTTTCTTTTGCGGCCTCGAGTTCCTTCCTCAGTTCAGAAACGCGCGCCTCGTTCCTTTTGAATTCGTCCTTCCTCTTCTCGAAACCGGGCGCCCTCGAATCAACGGAAACTTTTATCATGGATATCTGCCCGTTGATTTTATCCAGCGAATCATTCGCGTTCTTCAGCTCTTCCTCGCGCTCCGACCTCGTTTTCCTGAGCTCCTTTATCCTTTCCTTGAGTTCGAAAATCCTCTTCAATGCGTTCTCAACTGACTCGTTTTTGCCGCGCAGCTTCTCTTCCAGAATGCCGAGCCGGCCTTTCCTCTGCTCTATTTCCTTTCCAAAGCTTGAGTAAGTTTTCTGGCCCGCCTCAATGAGCCTCGTGGTTATTTCCCCAACCTTTTTTTCGAGTTCGCGCTCCTCCTCCTGCAGCCCGTTCCTGTCGTTCCTCTTGCCCTCTATTTCCTTCCCCATGGATTCAAGCCTTTTCCGCGCGGCCCCGAGTTCCTTGCGGATTATTTTTATTTCCTCCTCGAGTATCGTTGCCTTCGCCCTCTTAAGCTCTTCCTGCAATTCTTTGTACCTAAGCGCGTCCTCTTTCTCCTTCTCGAGTTCCTGCAAATAAGTTTCCCTTTCCCCGAGGACAAGATGCGCGTCCTTCACGCGCTGCTCGACCTTCTCCAGCTTCTTCAATGCCTCGCCCTTTTTTTCCTCGAATTCCTGAAGGCCGGCTACTTCCTCAATCATCTGCCTCCTTTGCTTTGCATTCATTTCTATTACGCGCGTGATGTCGCCCTGCACAACAATATTGTGGCCGTTCGGGTTTATGCCGAGCTCAAGAAGCAGCGATTGTATCTCGTTGAGCGTTTTCCTTTTCCCGTCGAGCTTGTAAATAGATTTTCCCTGGCGGTCAATGAGCCTTGTCACCTCGATTTCCTTGCCGCCCTTGTCCTGAATGTATAGCTCTACCTTCGCGTATCCTTCCGAAGCATCGTGGTTTACGAGCTCCGTAAGCCTTGATGCGCGCAGGAGCTTCAGGGAAGTGATTCCCATTGAAAACAGGAGCGCGTCAAGGATGTTGCTTTTCCCGGATGCGTTTGGGCCGGCAATTGCGGTAAACCCCTTTGCGAACGGAATCTCGGCTTTCCTGAAGGACTTGAAGTTCTTGAGCTTGAGCTTTGTTATTACCGTCACCGAGACTCACCGTTTATGCCGCGCAAAATTTTTTTTGGCCGGGGGCAATTGCTCATTATGCTTTTTCCCTGTTAGCCAAAAAGTATTTTATGAAAGTAATGTTGTAATACGCCCCGGAAACCGCCATGCCGAGCATTAGTGTGCCGGCAATCAGTTCATCAGAACCCGCAAAATCAGAAATCATGGAGAAAAGCGTTGCAACTGCCATGGTGAGAAACCACAATACGGCGAGGAAAACCGCTATGTGCAAAAGCCTTTTCGGGCTCCATTTCCAGCTCTCCGCGAGCGCCTTTTTCAGCTTCGTCCCGTTCAGAGCCATGAAGAGCGGAGTGAAGGCAAGCATGAGGAAAAAGTAAACCCCGAGAACGAGCCACGCGAGGAGCGCAATGAAAAGTATTATGCCGATTGCCTCGATTGAAACGCCCGCAACGAAAACAAAGTATGCTATTGTGCTGTAAATGAAAAAAGCCGCGAGCACAAAAACTGAAAGCGCGAGTATTTCGGGAATCTTTTTCGCGGTTGCGGCGATTGCCTTCACGATTCCTTTTTCCTTTGCCGCAATCAGCGCGGAGTAAACGTAAAGAATGTAAAAACCCACAGCGAGCGAAGCGAGGGTTCCGAGGAGCATTGCAATTAGGTCCTGCCCATAAGAATTAATTATGTAGAAAGGCATTTGCCAGAGGTTTACGTCCGGAACATTGCCCAGTACAAGCGTCTGCATGAAGAAGTTGAAGCTGTTCTCCGAAACCGCCACCATTACAAAAAGGTTAATGATGCCCGCCAGGAGCGCGGGCAGGAAGTAAAGCGGCCTCGAAACAAGTTCGGTAAAGCCCCCTATGAACTCTTTTAACATGCTAAAACCATGTGCTTTACAATATTTAATGATTACTCGCAACCGTTTCGCGCCGGAGACCGCCGGCGGTACGGTGTACTATCTTCGCCTTGTGGCTCGATAGTAAGGTCAGCACTGCCGGAGGCGTGCCACGGAAACCCCCCGCCAACTAACGATTTTTAAACTTTCCTGATTTCTTGTTATTAGTTAAATAAAACTCCTTTTAGGGTGTTTTTTGATGCATATTCCGAAAGAGCAGAAAATGTACTGTACCAAGTGCGGCACGCACACCAGCCACAAGCTTAAGCAGTTCAAGCCCGGGAAGGCGAGGACAATGGCCTGGGGCACAAGGCAAAACCTCAGGAAGCACAAGAAGGGCTATGGCGGAAAGGCGGAGTTTACCGCAACCGTCAAGAAGCAGACAAAGAAACCGACTTTCATTGCCGAATGCCTGGTTTGCGGCAGGAAATGTTACAAAGTGATTCCCAAAAGGATGAAGAAAACCGAACTTGGCGCGGCAGTATAAAACCAATTAACATAAATTCCTTTTCATTCGTTTTGTTAATGTGTTGTTTTGACCACAAAAAACGCCATTTTAATGATTGTGAAGCAGAGCGACGGCATTGATTACAATTCAATGCTGAACAAGTTTTCAAGCTCCTACTCAAACTCCAATTCGGCGCGCGCCGCGCTTTCACGCTCGCTCAAAGACCTGACTACTTTCGGTTACCTGGCGCGCAAGGGGAACCGCTACTATCTGATGGAAAAAGGGGAACTCGAAATTTACTCCGAAATAAAGAACAAGCTGGTTCTCGCGCTGAATTCAACCATGGCACAGAAGGAGCCTTACACGCAGGCCGATGAAATCGCGGTCAAGCTGCAGGTTGTCATTGAACGGAGCAGGCAGGACAAGAGCCTGCTCAAAACATGCAAGAGTTCCCTGAACTTCAACATTGCCGATTTGGAACAGGTTGAGGCCGACCTCAAGAAGAACATTAAGCACAGGGAGTACATTTCGAAAATCCTTTCCGACCAGGTTTCTGCCCTGAAGGAACTCGACTTCAACGATTGCATTGCCGTGCTTTCGGATTCAAATTCCCTTCGTCTCATAGAAAAAATTTTTTTCTCTGTCCAGGAACCGGAGCTGGTTGCGGAATGCCACTCAAAGGAACTTCTTGCGGAACTGGCGGGGCTCTGCGCTGCAAAGCTCAGGGAGAACTCGTTTTCCTTTCCAAAGGAAATGCTCCGGAACCTGATTTCATTTTTCCTGCAGAAAAGCCCCGGAACCAATGCTCCCGCGCTCACGATTTTTTCTTCAATGCTCAAAGCGCAGTTCCGGAATGGCCGCGTGTTTATTACAGGCCCTTACTCCGAGCTCTCAAAATGGAAAAATGCTTCCGGGAATTAGGCTTTGGTGGTTGCTGTGATTAAGGCTATTGTTTTCGATTTCAACGGGGTTTTTGCCAATCCAAGGGAAAAACAGATAATGTTCAATGCGTGCTCGAAGCTCGGCAGAAACAAATTGCTCGCGGAAATAAAGTATTATTTTTACATGCCATCGCTTGAAAGCGGCTCAA
>JBBSVV010000053.1:0-5185 GCA_038046625.1 archaeon
ATAAGCACATGGCTAACGCGCTCTCAAAATACTTCGAGCACGCGTGGCAGAACGGCAAGGAAGTTTAAAATACGGGAAAAGGCATTGTAAGGCTGTGGTTTTTTGGACAAACAAATCAAACAAGCCCTGATTTTAGCATTTGTAATTTCGTTGGTTTTTTCGCTAGGCTGTGCAACTGCACCCAGCCAAAATAATTCAAATGAGAATGTTCCAAATCCGCCCGCATTGCCGCAAGATGACGGAGCAAATAATAACCCAAATAATGCGGTTCCACAACCGCCGGCTTTCCCGGAGTGAAACAAATGAAAAAACTGATTTTTGGATTAATTTTATTGATGAGCAGCATAGCGATTGCAGATAATAATGCAATTAGAATGTATCAAGGCTGGAATTTAGTTCCTGTTGGAATCCCTGTTAGTGGCCAATGCACAATCAATGATTATTCAGCCATGTATTTGTACTCCCCATTAGAAAATAAATATCACGGCGGTCAAACAACCAATGGAAATTTCAATGACCCAAGCCTAGGCCAAATATACTCGCAATATAGAGACACTTATCTTACCCCTGGCGATTCAGGCACAAGTGCATGGTTTTACTTCAACAATGAATGCGATTTAACCATTACAGGCGGGATAAATCCGCAAAAACTTGACATGAAATTATTCACAGGATGGAACTTTATTACAATAAGCGGATTAATGAATGGACTTAAACCCAGTGAAATTTTCCAGAACTGCAACGTTGAGAAAATTTATGGATGGGACGCTCAAAATCAACAGTGGAAAAAGGGCAGTTTAGAAAATCCAACGACAGTTAAAATTTCAGATATTGGAACATCCGCAATTGTTAAAGTTTCAAGCGAATGCACATTAAGCAACGGAACAGCAAACCCCCCGCAATTGCCGAACTGAAACAACTGCCCAGTAACCACTTATATATTATATTCCCACAGCTAATTCTTTATGGCAATGAACATCCAGAATGACGCCTACCGCTACGCTATCAAGAACGCGTTCGAGCACAAGGGAAAGGCTGAAATCGGCGCAATGGTCGGAAAATTAAAAGCCCTGCACAAGGACAAGCCTGTGCCGGAGTTAATGCCTTTCGTGATTGAAGCCGTGAAAAAAGTCAACTCCATGACCCTTGAGGAAATAGAGGAGGAATTCAGGAAAATGGAGGGCCATTATGAACTCAAGCCCAAGCCGGAGCGTGAAGGCCTGCCAAATCTCGAATGGGCTGAAAAGGGTGAAAAAGTTGTGACACGTTATGCCCCGAACCCTAACGGGCCCCTGCATTTGGGGAATGCACGCGCCGCATACCTGAGCTATTTGTACGCGGAAAAATACAACGGCAAATTCATTCTCCGCTTTGAGGATACCGACCCGAAAGTCAAGAAGCCTATAGCTGATGCTGAAAAGGTTTTCCGCGAGGACTTAGGCTGGCTTGGAATAAAAGTCGGCGAGGTTTATTATGCATCTGACAGGCTGGAAAAATATTACTCTTACGCGCACAAGCTCATTGAAATGGGCAAGGCTTATGTTTGCTTTTGCGATTCGGAAAAATGGCGCCTGCTAACGCAGAAAAAAAAGCCGTGCCCGCACAGGGAACTTGATGTGAAGGAACAATTGAAGGAATTCGAAAAAATGCTGCGGCATGAGCTCAAGGAAGGGAGCGCGGTGCTGCGCATCAAAACTGACTTGAACAACCCTGATCCGAGCGTGCGCGATTGGTGGCTTGCGCGCATCGTTGACAAGCCCGAACATCCTCGCGCGGGAACCTCGAAGCACTTGTGGCCGAGCTACATGTTCCAGTCAGCAATCGACGACCACGAAATGGGAGTAACATTTATTTTGCGCGGCCAGGAGCACTCGCAGAACCAGACCAAGCAGGAATTTTTGTACGGGTACTTCGGGTGGAAATATCCGCACGCAGTGCACTTCGGAAGGCTCAAAATCGGCACAATGGTCCTCAGCACTTCCAAAATAAAGGAAGGAATTGAGAATGGCGAATATTTGGATTGGGATGACATACAATTGGGGACCATACGCGCTTTGAGGAGGCGCGGGTTCAAGGCGGAGGCGCTGAAAAAAATCATCGTTGATTTCGGTTTGAATACTAATGACGCAACTATTTCAACGCAGAAGCTCGCTTCATACAATCAGGCGCTGATTCAGGATGAGGCAACGAGAATCACTTTCATCACCGACCCCATTAAGCTGCAGGTGCCGATGCAGGAGGAAATGGTTGTTGAAAAGGACGGAATGAGCTTTACCTTGCCAAGGGGAATGCACGAATTTTTTGTTTCGGAAAAGGAAGTGAAGGCAATCAAGGAGCCCGTGTTCAGGATAAGGAACTGCTACAATGCCCGCGTCGAGAAAAAGGACGGGCTGCTCCTTGAAGGGGTTTTTGCCGGAAAAGAGGCGACGGGCAAAAAGGTTTTGCCCTGGGTTCTGGATTCAATGGATTTGGAGTTATTGCTGGGCGACGGCTCGCGCATAGTCGGGGCAACCGAGGCGCAGGAACTCAAAAAAGGGGAGTACATTTACATTGAGAAGAAGGGCTACTGCATCATCGATTCGGTTGATGAGGGCAGGCCAAAAGCATGGTTCACGCACGAGTGAAAGCCCGGCAGAAAAAGGGGAACACTTTGGAATGTTTATAAAACAATCCGCGGCGAACTTATTTTATGGCGGCAAAATACAGGATACTCAAGACAGCCGAGTTCGCTGCCGACTTTGAGGCACTTGAAAAAGCCGAAAAAGAACGCGTAGAAAATTTCCTGATGCAGCTTTCGGAAAAAGGCTCAAGTGTCGGCAAACCGCTTTCCGGCCTGCCTTTTTTCAGGGAAAAGAAATTCAACGGAAAGCGGCTGTACTATTTGGTTTATGAGAATTATTTTGTTGTCCTTGCGGTTGCAATAAGCGATAAAAAAGCCCAACAGGCAGTGATAAACAACGCCATGGTTAACTTATTGAATTACAAAAAGTATGTTGATGAAATAGTCAGGAAGTAGTTTTTTTAGAGGGTTTCCACTCAGTAACCCTGCCGTGCTTTATATCCTCAAAAGCCCTCTGCAGTTTTGCAACAAGCGCTTTGTCTACGGTGGCTTTCTTCTTTAGTGACTCGTACTTTTTCTTTGATATGGTTATAGTTTCCATGAACATATTAACCCCGATAGGCAATATAAAATTTGCCATTCTGCAGGTGCGGCATGCCGGGGATCCCGGAAAACCTTTATAAAGCCTTGGGAAGGCATTTATTATTGCGTAAAACAGCGCTTTTGCGCCTAGTTTTTTGCCTATGACGATGACTCCCCGTTTGGGGACAAGGAGGTGCAATTCATGGCAGAATATGTAAAGTTCAGCATTCCGGATGGACTAAGGAACTCCCAGAGTTCACTGCTCGAAAAGGTCAGGAAGAGCGGAAAAATAAAAATCGGGAGCAACGAAGCAACAAAGATGGCCGAGCGCGGGACCGCAAAGCTTGTTATAATTGCGGAGGACGTTTCGCCGCCCGAAATAGTGATGCATCTGCCGATTGTGTGCAGGGAAAGGGGAATTCCTTTCAGCTACGCCTCGACAAAAAAAGATTTGGGCGCACTTGCAGGAATTGCGGTCGGAACAGCGGCAATCGCAATAACGGATGAGGGCGACGCAAAAAAGGAGTTCGCGGATTTCACTAAGAAGCTCCACGAAATGGCGAAGTAAAGGTGATTTGGTTTGGAGAAAGGAACACCGGCAGAGGTTGTTGAGATTCTCAACCGCACGGGAGTTTACGGGGAAATAGTGCAGGTTTTGTGCAAAATCCTCGAGGGCCCCGAACAGGGAAGGGTAAAAAGAAGGAACGTCAAGGGAAATCCCCAAAAAGGCGACGTAATAGTTTTGCTTTCAACTGAAAGGGAAGCGAAGGACATCAAGGCGAGGTAATGGAAATGATTGCGAAAGAAGTGAGCAAAGGCCTATCGAGTCCCCGAAGGGACGACCTTGTACCCAATGGGCACGAGGCCTCGCACCCAAGGGTGCAAGGAGATGGGGCACCTCTGTACGCGGAGGTGTCCGCGTAATGCCGAAGGATTCGTTTACAGGGAAAGAGATTCCGAAGGGAACTGGCCACATGTACGTGAAGAAGGACGGCACGGTTTACTGGTTCAGGAACCAGAAGTCGGAAATAAACTTCCTCAAGCTCGGAAGGACGCCGGCAAAAACCAAGTGGACGAACTTCTACCACCGCGAGAAGGAAATAACGAAGAAATCCAAGGAGGCGCAGCAGCATGGAAAGAACACTGGTAATAATAAAGCCTGACGCGACAAACCGCGGCCTGGCCGGGGAAATAGTGCATCGTTTCGAGAGAAAGGGGTTCAAGATAGTTGCAATGAAAATGAAGCACCTCTCGGACAAGGTTCTTGAGGAGCACTATGCGCACTTGAAGGACAAGCCGTTTTTTCCGGGAATAAAAAAGTTCATGCAGCGCGCACCCAGCATCTTAATGGTGCTTGAGGGGCGCAGAGTGGTTGATGTTGCCCGCAAGCTCGCGGGAGTAACCGAAGGAACCGACGCAATGCCCGGCACAATACGCGGCGACTTTTCATTGAGTCTGCAGGCAACCATAATACATGCTTCTGATTCAAAAGAAACCGCGGAAAAGGAAATCAGGAGATTTTTCAAGGAAGATGAAATATACGATTACGAGAAAATAGACAGCGACCTCATTTACTCCGAAAGCGAGAGAGGGGAATGAAGGTGTTCCGGGTTGAGAGTGAAGGTCAAAAAAGTTTCTCCGGGCGCAATAATTCCGAAGCTCGAACATGCGGGAGACGCGGGATTTGACCTTTACAGCAACGAAGAAATGATTTTGAAGCCGATGGAAAGGAAGCTCGTTGCAACGGGGATAAGCATTGCAATAGAAAAGGGCTTTGAGGCGCAGGTGCGGCCGAAGAGCGGCTTGGCAATCAACCACGGAATTACGATTCCGAACTCGCCCGGAACAATAGACGCGGGCTATCGCGGGGAAATAAAAGTCATTATGCTCAACCTCGGCGAAAAGGAATACAAAGTGGAGAAGGGAAAAAAAATTGCGCAGCTGGTTTTTTCGAGAATCGAGGAGCCGGAAATAATCGAAGTGAAAGAGCTCGATGAAACAAAAAGGGGAAAAGGCGGATTCGGCTCGACAGGACTGGAATGA
>JBBSVV010000053.1:5285-12066 GCA_038046625.1 archaeon
ATCACTGTTCTTGGGCACGTTGACGCGGGAAAAACGCGCTTGCTGGACGCGATACGCGGAACAACGGTTGCGGAAAAGGAGGCCGGAGGAATTACGCAGCACATCGGCGCAACCGAGGTGCAGATACAGGTGATAAAAAACCTTTCAAAGGGCCTGCTCGGAAAATACAAATTTGATTTGATGATTCCGGGGCTGCTTTTCATTGACACGCCCGGCCACGAAGCATTCACTAATTTGAGGAGGCGCGGGGGGAGCATCGCGGACCTCGCTGTTTTGGTCGTGGACGTGCATAAAGGCCTGCAGGAGCAGACCATTGAGGCGATTGAAATCCTGAAGAGCTACAAGTGCCCGTTCATTGTCGCGGCAAACAAGGTTGACACTATACGCGGATGGATAACCGAGAAGGGAAGCATCACGGACGCGCTGGAAAAGCAGAACCGCGAAACACTGGAATTCCTTGACACACAAATTTACGAACTTGTTGGGCAGCTGCACTCGAAGGGATTCAACAGCGAGCGCTTCGACCGCATAAAGGATTTCACGAAAGAAATACCGATAATTCCCACTGCCGCAAAGCACGGGGTCGGCATCCCGGAACTTTTGATGTTTTTGGCCGGCCTCTCGCAGAAGTACCTTGAAAAAAAGCTAGAGGTTCACACCGAGGAGAGCTGCAAGGGAACGGTCCTTGAGGTGCGCGAGGAAAAGGGATTGGGAAAAACAATTGATGTCATTGTTTATGACGGAAAAATTTCTGTGGGTGATGAGATAATTCTCGGCGGAAAAAACGGGACAATAAGGGCAAAGGTCCGCGCATTGCTCGAACCGAAGCCTTTCGGCGAAAAGGGAAACGACAAGTTCCGGAACGTACAGGAAGTGAAGGCCGCCGCAGGAGTGAAGATTGCGGCACCTGGCCTGGATGATGCCCTGAGCGGTTCGCCCGTGCGCGAGTACTCTGAAAAGGCGGAGAAGGAAATCAACGAGGAAATTCACCGCATAAAAATCGATTCGGATTCAATCGGCCCGATTGTGAGGAGCAACACATTGGGAAGCCTCGAGGCCATGATAAAGCTGCTGCAGGACCGGGGGATAAAAGTCATGAAGGCGGATGTAGGCGAGATTCCACGCAAGGATGTCCTGGAAATGGAGAGTGTTGCGCAGAAGGACCGCTTCAAGGGAGTGATTTTTGCGTTCCACACTACGGTAAGCGTTGCCGCGGAAACCGAGGCACGCAAGCGCAATGTGAAGATTTTCCAGAACGACGTTATTTACAGGATTCTCGAGGATTACGAGAACTGGGTGAAAAGCGAGAAGGACGCGGAGAAAAAGAAAAAGCTTTCATTCATTGTAATGCCCGCAAAGATAAAGGTTCTCCGCGGGTTTGTGTTCAGGCACAGCAACCCCGCAATTGTGGGCGTTAGGATTGAAGTCGGGAAGCTGCGCAAGGAAGTCGAGGTAATGAAGAAGGGAAAAGTAGTCGGAAAAATAATGGGAATCCAATCAGACGGGAAGGCGATTGAGGAGGCGAAGGCCGGCATGGAAGTGGCAGTCTCGATTTCCGGGGCGGTTGTGGGCAAGGACATTTCGGAAAATGATGAATTGTACACTTACATTCCAAAGAAACATTTCGCGGAATTGGAGTCAATCAGCGAGGAATTCTCGAGCGATGAACTGGAGCTGATTGAGGAAATAAGGAACATGGAGCAGGAAAAGGCTGAGGCTTAGGGAGGGTGCTAAAATGACACTTAGGGGGAATCTTGAATGAACATAGTTGTTTCCGATCCAAAAACAAGGAAAGCGTATTCCAAGAAAATCGACAACCCAATGGTTTTCGCGGGAAAAAAGATAGGGGAAAAAGTCGAATTGGGAATTGTCGGCCTTGAGGGCTACGCCGCAGAAATTACGGGAGGTTCCGACAAGCAGGGCTTTCCAATGAGGAAAGACCTCGAGGGGACAATGCGGAAAAGGATTTACATTGTGAAGGACAGGAAAAAGGGGGTCAGGCACAAAATTGCGAAGCGCGGAAACGTGGTAAGCGGAGAAACCGCACAGCTGAACCTCAAAGTCATTAAGGAAGGCAAAAAGCCGCTGCAGGAGATTTTGGGCGGGGAAAAGAAAGAGGAAAAAATGAGCGCAAAGGAAGAGCTCGTGAAGACCTCGCTGGAAAACGTGGGCAAGGAGACCTCAATCAGCCCGAAGGACATCAAGAAAGGCAGGTAATGAAATATGGCGAACGAAGTGAGCCAACAGTTTCGGCTGTTGGGTGCGAGTACTATCTTCGTCCCCGTGGGACTCGATAGTAAATGCGTTGCAAAGCAACGCCAAGTGTACCCGAAGGGTACGCTGTCGCTCCCAACCGGCGAAAGGGTTGCGCGCGGCGAAATGCGCAAAAGGCAGGTAATGAAGTGACGAAAAAGGCATCAGCGGAGCAGGCCGAAGTCAACATCGGCATGATTGGGCATGTGGACCATGGTAAAACGTCGCTTGTACAAGCCCTGACTGGAAAATGGACGGACACGCATAGCGAGGAACTCAAGAAGGGAATTTCGATCAGGCTGGGTTATGCGGACGCAACTTTTTACAAATGCAGCGGGGCAAATCGAGGAGCCGAAGCGTACAATGCAACCGGAAAGTGCGAAGGCACAGGAAAATCTGAAATATTGAGGCGCGTTTCCTTCGTGGATGCACCCGGGCACGAAACTTTAATGGCTACAATGCTTTCTGGCGCGGCATTGATGCAGGGCGCGGTGCTTGTTATTGCGGCGAACGAAAAATGCCCGCAGCCTAGAACGGCGGAGCACTTAATGGCGCTCGGCATTTCCGGAGTGAAGAACATCGTGGTTGCGCAGAACAAGATTGATTTGGTTGATGCGAAGCGCGCGCACGAAAGTTTTGTGGAGATACAGAAGTTCCTCAAGGAGTATGGCTATGATGGCGCGCCGGTAATCCCGATTTCCGCCAATCTTGGGATAAACATTGATCTGCTCATTGAGGCAATTGAAATGCATATTCCCACGCCGAAGAAAAACGAGTCAAAGGAGTTCAAGATGTTTGTTGTCAGGAGTTTTGACGTGAACAGGCCCGGCACAAAGCCCTCGCAATTGAAGGGCGGGGTTATCGGCGGAAGCATCATTCAGGGTTCGGTCAAAATCGGGGACAAGATTGAGATTGTGCCCGGCATTGACAATAAGCCCGTGCTGGCCGAAGTTGTCAGCCTCAGTGTTGATGGCGGATTGATTGAGGAGGCAAACGCCGGCGGCTTGATTGCAATCGGGACGAAAATCGACCCTTTTTTTACGAAAAATGATGAGATGCGCGGGCAGATGTCCGCAAAGCCCGGCATGCTTCCGGAGGCAACGACAACGGCAAAGCTCGAGGTTCACGCAATCGAAAGGCTCCTGGATAAGGGCAGCGCGGAAATGAAGGCGAATGATTTTGTGGTTCTTTCTGCGGGCACGGCAACCGCGGTCGGGCAGGTTGTGCGCGCGCTCGGCAAAAATGCGTTCGAGTTCAGGCTGAGGAGCCCCATAATAATCGAGAAGGGCAGCAAGGTCGCGATCAGCAAGCGCGAGCAGAGCGGCTGGAGGCTGAGGGCTTATGGCGTTGCGCAATAGGGAAAAAATTGCGTTTGACGCGAACATGCTCTTGGGAATAAAACAGTTCAAGGTGGATGTGTTCATGGAGGCGAGGAAACTGGTCGGGAATTATGATTGCATTATTCCGGAGCAGGTGGATTATGAATTGGAAATGCTGGGCAGAAAACCCGGGCACAGGGCGGAAGTGGCTGTTGCAAGGGAATTAATGGCAAAAAACGGCTGTAAAACGGTTAAAATCAGGGCCTTGAATGCGGATGACGCGCTAAAAAAGCTTTCGGAGGAAAAAACAATAATTGCTACTAATGATAAGGAATTAAAAAAGCGCGTAAAGGAATTGAATGGGCAAGTGCTTTTCCTTAGGCAGAAAAAATTTTTGGAGTTAAGCTGAACGGGAGTTGGTGAGACGAATGTACAGGAACTATGTAATCAAGGACACAGTAAGGGTTCCGCCCACGGAGATAGGCAGCGGCCTCAAAAAAACTTTGCTGGAGCAGGCCAAGCATATTTATGAGGGCGTAATGGATGAGGATGTCGGCATAGTGATTGCGGTAACGGAAGTCGGAAACATCGGCGACGGAAGAATAATTCCCGGGGACGGCGCCGCCTATTATGACGCGGACATAACCATGATGGTTTACAGGCCCGAGGTCCAGGAACTTGTGGAAGGGGAAGTTTCAAACGTAACCGAGTTCGGGGCTTTCGTAAAAACCGGGCCCCTCGAAGGGCTGATACACGTGAGCCAGATAATGGATGATTACATAAATTATGACGCAAAACTCCCTGGATTTGTTGGAAAGGAAACCAAAAAGAAACTCACTCTGAAGGATGTCGTGCTCGCGAGAATAGTTACGGTCAGCCTGAAGGGAACAATTTCCAGCTCGAAAATAGGGCTTACAATGAGGCAGGAAGGCCTTGGAAAAACCGATTGGGTATTCATTGATGAGAAGGAGAAAAAAAGGAAATCCGACGCAAAGGCGAAGGAGCAGCCATCAAGAAAAGAAAAAACGGAGAAGCAGAAAAAGGAGTGAATGGTGAAAAAATGAAGCAGGACAAGGCATGCAGGAGCTGCAGGTACGTTTTGGAGGAAGGGGGCGATGTTTGC
Source organism: archaeon (assembly GCA_038046625.1). GTDB lineage: Archaea > Iainarchaeota > Iainarchaeia > Iainarchaeales > Iainarchaeaceae > Iainarchaeum. The sequence goes on from JBBSVV010000053.1 coordinate 9,981, forward strand.
CCGATTTGCGGGTCGAATTCCTTCACCACATTCTGGCGCGGGTATGTGGTCATACTCAAGCCGGAGCAATCCGAGATTGCCAAGAAAATGGGAATCACCAAACCGGGAAGATACGCATTGAGGCTTAGCAGGTGAAAAAAATGAACGTGGAAATAACGGGGAAAACAGAAAACCATTTGGCTGGAAGGCAGGAAGTGAAATTCGTAGTGAAGGAAACAAAAATAATTCCCTCGCGCATGGAAATCCGGAAAAAAATAGCCGCCATGGTCAATGCGGACGAAAAAAATGTTGTTGTGGGCGTGCTTGAAACGCGCTTCGGCAGCACCGAGGCAAAAGGAACCGCGAAAATATACAAGGATGAAAAGCACATGAAGGAAATGGAGCTTCCTTACATAAGGAAAAGGAACTTCGGCCCGGACAAGGAAGACGCAAAAGCGGGTGCTCCGAAAGCGGAGAACGCGGAAGAAAAACCTGCGGAAGCAAATAAAAAATAATGGGGATTGATGATGGCTGAAAAAAAAGAAGCGCCAAAGGGCGCGGCAAAAAGCGGCAAGGGCAAAAAAAAGACGAAGGGCTCTTATTACAAAATTGAAGGAAACTCGGTGAAGAGAAAAAAGTCCTGCCCGAAATGCGGAGCCGGAGTCTTCATGGCCGAACACAAAGACCGAGCACATTGCGGAAACTGCGGCTACACTGAATTCAGGTAAAAGGGGGCTTTGCACATAAGCCTGCCCCTGCTGGATTTTCTCATTGACGCAACACTCATAGCAGGCCCATTCTTATACATAACTCTTTTTGAGCGGAAACCCGCATTGAAAGAATTGGGCTTCAAATCAAACGGCGCGGCAAAAGACATTAACGCAACAGCAAAACTTTTCCTCTGCCTCTTCATATACTCGACACTCATATCGCTCGTACTTTATGCGCTTGGATTGAACGACATTGAAAAGGTGGGCGAAGTGATTGGGACGCTTGCCCAGGCGCCGCGGCCCTACCTGATATATTTCTTCACTGTGCGCGTGCTCGGCGAGGAACTGTTCTTCCGCGCATTTTTGGTTCCGAGAATCGGCATAATTCCCTCAAGCATTGCGTTCGGCCTGCTGCACTTCGGATACGGGAGCATTTCGGAAATGATTGGCGCGGCGCTGCTCGGAATAATACTCGCGGTTGCGTACAAGCAGAACAAAACTATTGTGCCGAACTACATTGCGCATCTGCTCTACAATCTTGTTGCGGTGCTCCTGCTGGTGAATGCATGAATTACCCACGCCTAAAGGCGGAGGCTTCCCGTCAACGGAATGCCCGTCAGGGTATTGGGTTGATGAACACAAAAATCCTGAAAATTGATTCCCGCAAGCCCGAGGCGAAAAAAATTCTTGAAGCCGCGCGCATAATAAGGAAAGGCGGCCTCGTTGCTTTCCCCACAGAAACGGTTTATGGCCTCGGGGCGAACGCATTCAATACCGAGGCCGTGCGGAAAATTTTCAGGGCAAAAGGAAGGCCGTTCGACGACCCGCTTATAGTGCATGTGTGCTCGGAAAAGCAGGTGTATGAACTTGCAGAAGAGGTTGCATTTGAAGCGAAAGTGCTGATGGACAAATTCTGGCCCGGGCCTTTGACTATTGTGATGCGGAAAAGCAAAAAGGTTCCGGCAATCACAACAGCCAATTTGGGCACTGTTGCAATCAGGATGCCGAAAAACAGGATAGCGTGCGCACTCATAAGAAAAGCGGGGGTTCCGATTGCGGCGCCATCCGCAAACACATTCTCGAGGCCTTCTCCGACAACGGCGGGGCACGTGCTCGCTGACTTGAAAGGAAAAATTCCTTTAATTCTTGACGGCGGGACAACAAGAATTGGCATCGAATCAACGGTCATTGATTTGAGCGGAAAAAAACCTGTGTTATTGAGGCCGGGCGCGGTTACGCTTGAGCAATTGCAGAAAACAATCGGGAAAGTGCAGGTGCACGGAGCAGTCAAATCAACGCCCGGAAAAAATAAAAAGAAAATTTTCGCACTCGCGCCGGGAATGAAATACCGGCATTACGCGCCGAAAGCGAAAGTTATTCTCGTGTTCGGAAGCGCC
>JBBSVV010000054.1:0-6131 GCA_038046625.1 archaeon
CGTAGGGGACAAGGAACCATGAAAATCCACCGAATTACTTTATTGGTTTGCTATAACTTTTAATCGCCATTATGCTGTTTTCTTCACTTCAGCCTTACCGAATCCAAGTTGCGTATGGATTGCGAATTTATCCCGAATTTTGCGGAGAAAAAGCGCGCGAGTTCAATTGTTTTTGAGGCCTCTCCGTGGTCGGTGAAAATCCTTTTTGGCTTTGGCTTCAGATTGCGCACGTACGCAACGAGCTGATTGCGATCCGAGTGCCCCGAAAAACCATCAAGGGTTTCGATGCGCAGGTTAATGTTAAGCTTCTTTGTCCTTCCGTTGTTCTCGGTTACGGGCAAATTCTTGATTCCGGACTGTATTTTCCTTCCAAGGCTTCCCTCCCCGTTATAACCAACAAACACCAGCGTGTTCTTCGGGTCTTCCGCAAGCCTGTAAAAATACTGCACGCTCGCCCCCCCTGTCAACATTCCGCTCGAAGCCAAAATGATTGCGCTGCCGTTCTGCGTTATTGTGTCACGGTCCTCGGGCTTCGCAACCTGGAAAATTTCCGAAGTGAAAGGCGAATCGTTCTGCAGAACGCGCTTCTGCACAGCATTCCTGAGGTATTCAGGATAAGCAGTATGTATTGCCGAGCTTTCCTTTGTCATTCCGTCAATGTAAACCTTCACGTCAGGGCTAATGAGGCCGCGCCTGTAAAAATTCTCGATAACAAGCTGCAGTTCCTGTGCCCTTCCCACGGCAAAAACCGGAACCAAAATGCTTCCACCCTGGTTAATTGTTTCCTGTATTATTTTGAGGAATTGCGCTTCCGATTCCTCCCTCGCGGTCTGGATATCCTCCTTTGCGCCGTAAGTGCTCTCGACAATCAGGCTTTCCAGGCGCGGATAATTGATGTCAACATTGTTGAACAATCTTGTAAAACCATATTTTATATCCGCACTGTAAACCAAATTATGCGCCCCTTCCCCGATGTTCAGGTGCACTGAAGCGCTTCCCAAAATGTGCGCGGCATTGTGGAAAGTAAGGCGCATATCCGGCGCAATGTCCGTTACCTCGCGGTACTCACGCGTGATGCAGTACTTGAGCATTTCCTTTACATCGCGCTCATTGTAAGGCGCCTCCTTGTTGTCCTTCGCAAGGATGTCAAGGTAGTCAAACAAAAGTATTGTTGTCAGGTCTCTTGTAGGCTCGGTACAATAAATCGGCCCGCGGTAACCCACTTTGAAAAGGTACGGGATGAAGCCCGAGTGGTCCATATGGGCATGGCTCAGAACAACCGCGTCAAGCTCGTTGATCGGGAACCTGATTGCGTCAAGGTAAGGGAAGGCATCTTCATTGGTTTGCGCCGCAACATTGATTCCGCAGTCCAGAAGTATTTTTGTTTTCCTTGTTTCGAGGAGCATGCAGCTCCTTCCGACCTGCCTGAACCCCCCAAGGGCTGTAAGCCTTACCCAGCTTTCCTGTGCGCGCTCCGAATAAATTTTTTTGGCGGTTTCCTGGAGGATCTTTTTGCGTTCAGTGCTGTACTTGTTCAAATGGTGCCTAATGCCCTTCAGAACTTCGCTCGGCGAGGTCGGCGAACGGACTATCTTCGGCGTCCAGCCCGTTTCAAGTATAATCTGCTTGCTCGTCATTCCGCCCTTTCCAATCACAAGGCCGGGCTTCAATGCCTCAATGAACACTTCATTGAAAGCCTCGTTGAATTGTATGTCCGCAATGCGCGCATCCTGCGGCACAATCTGCATTATTTTTTCCTTCGCCTCTTTCTCATCAATCAAAAGGCTCTTGTCGCAGCGCATGTTCACCTTTTTCTTCAATTGGTGCGCTATCTGCCTCACGTAATCCTCATTGTCGTGGAAAATCTTCGGGCGCTTCGTGTAAACCGCCACTTCAGGCCCCTCGAGGTCAACCGAAGTCACTTCGGCCTCCTTCGGAACAATCGAGTTCACTATTTCCTTTACTTCCTTCAGGTAATCCATTTTTGTGTCACTCAGAATTCTTTAAAAATCCAAAAAAAAACTTTTTGCAAAATAGTCAAATGTCCCTTGAATAAAAATTTCAGCAAAAAAAACTAAAAAAGGAAAAAACGGTTTCAGTAATGGCTCGGAGCCACTTCCTTGTTCACTTTTTCCACTTTATCCTGCGGAACCTTGTTGACGCCCTTGTCATCCACCACAAAAACCGTGATGCTTTTTCCGCCGGAGTACAGGTCGCGCCTCTTTCCCGAGGCAACGGCACTCACTGCAAGCGCAACCGCATCCTTTTCAGTGATGCCGTTCCTGTAACCCAAATCAAGCGTGTTCAGTGCCTGCTCCGTTCCCGAGCCGCTTGCCGCATATTTATCGCGCTCAATGTAGCCCCCGAACGGGGTCAAATCAAAAAGCTCGGGCTTTCCGTTGTAGCTCGCTATAAGGAATTGTGCAATGTAAGGGTAATACCTGTTTCCGTTCAGGATGTTCGAAAGGAAATTCGTTGCAGCCTTTGCAGTCATCTTCTCATTCCTTTCAAGCTCGTAAAGCTTCGATTGCGCCTTGAGGAACCTTATGACCATCTGGCTGTCGCCCACGTTTCCCGCGTTTGTGACGCCCATGATTTCATTGATTTTGTAAATTTTCTCTGATTCCTCATCGTAAGCAATGTGCCCCATGCTCGCCCTCTGGTCAGCGGCAAGCACAACGCCCTTATCGTAAACTACTGCAACAGTAGTTGTCCCTGTTTTAAGGTCCTTTAGTTCATGGTCCATTAATTCCACCAAAAAATAGGTTTGAGCCTAAACCTATTCTAAAGGCAAACGTTTAAAAGGGTTATAGCAGACCAATAAAATATTTCGGCGATATTTTTGGTCTGCTATCTAGCAAACCACGTTAAAATGCTGAAAAACTTTCGTGGTTTGCTATAGTCCGGGGGCGTGTTAAACTCATTTTACGGTATAATTTGCCTGTATGGCTTTAATTGCCTCTTTTCTTGTCATTCCTTTTCCGGTTTCCAATTTGCTGATTGCTTCCTCAAGCCTTTCAAAAGGCAAGACAGGTTTCTGGCTTACGGAGCTGTGCCTTGCTGCCTTGTCATCCTTTTTCTGCCTTCGTTTCATTTCCCTGATCCTGTGAATTGGACGACTTGACATAAAAATAAACAGCGCCATTTATGCGTTCTTTGAAAAGGGCTTCGGGGCTTCCTTCTTCTTGAAGGCCGTTCCAGGCCTGTAAATATCGGTGGACTCACTCTTCACTGAAGGCGCTTTTTTGCGGGATTCCAATGGCTTTGCATCCGCTGTTTTCGGAGCAGTTTTCTGTACTGGTTTTTCCGCGGGAACTTCGTGAACATGATGTTCGTGGTCATGAACGTGTTCATGTATGTGTTCCTGCTCTTCAACAGTTTCGTCTGTTCGCCCTAGCGGGTGCAAGGGGTGCGATTTCCCCTGCTCCGCAGGAGAGGTGCCGGCTTTTTCCGAACCAAATTTTTCCGCCAAATCCGCGAACTCAACGCTCTTTATTTCCGGAATGGATTCAGTTATTGTTTTCGTGAACGGAACAACCAAAGGGCCGAGCTGCTTCGCGATTTCTTTTGGAAACTTCACATTCAGTATTCCTTTCTCGAGTTTCACTTCTGCCTTTTCCCTTAACGGGAAAAACTTTTCCGTCAAAAGCTCCGCCTTTTCCTTTACATCCTTAACTTCCTTCAGTATCTTCAATTCGTAAACAACTGTTTTTCCAGCCAAATCATTGTTCATGTCAACCCTGACTCTTCCGCCCGAAACAGTCTGGACCCTGCCATAGGCTCCGTTCAAATCCACTATCAATCCGGGGAATGGCCTTAATTTGCGCCTCGCAAACTCGTGCAAAGGAATAACGACAACCAATTCTTTCCTGCGTTCGCCGAAAGCCTTTTCCGGCCCAAGAGCAATTGTGCGCTTTTCGCCCTCATTCATTTCAAGGATTGCGTCATCAAGCCCCTTCAGGAGGTCGCCATTTCCAACAATCACGGGAATCGGCCTGAATACCGCGTTTTCCCTATAAATGCCGTTCTGCCTTGCCGCATTTTCATCAGTAGTGTCGAAAACCTTGCCGCTTTCCTCTTCCCTGCCCGTGAACTCAACCAAAACCATGGTTTTTTGCTTCATAAGAATGCTTCCAAAAAAGTTGCTTTTAAAAGCCTTTTACAACCGAATTAATTCTAATTATTTATTCCCCAAGTAACGTTTTAAAAGGTAAGTTCATGGCGGTTTCAAAGAAGCAATTGTACAGCCTCATAATAATAGCCATCATGGTGGGCTCCATCGCGGGCTTTGTCTCGCTATCTGGAAACGGCTCATCGAACCCCAATTCAAATGCCCCTCCATTGGATCCGAACACGGCGCCGCCGACAACCATACGCTACACCGCCTCTAACATCGAGGCAACGGTTACCATGGTTTTTCCAACGGTTGTTTTAATCGCCAAAACAAATGCGTTTGATGTTGCAACCGTGAATGCGGAACTCCTTGGAACCGAGGGCGTTTCTTCGGTTACAAATTCCCAGTTCATTGAGGCGCAGCAGAGCGGCGAGAACTTCCGCGCGGACGTGAGGCTTTCATCGAGCGACGGCATTGAGGGCGCGATGCAGAAAATGGAGCTCCTTGACTCGCTTTCGCAGGTCTCGCTCTATCCGCAGGCCCTTGTAACGGTTCCACAGGAAACGCATTTCGTGAACACTGAAGCCGACCTGACAAAAGACTACAACATCACGAACCAGAGCATACAGGCAATTGTTGATTCAGGCACGAGGCAGGGAGACAAGCTCACGGTTACGGTAAGCGCAACCTTCCAGGGCGACCTCATTGTCGGCTATCCGCAGGCCCTCATCGAGAACAACCTGGCCTCAGCCCCGACTTTCTACTCCACTGAGGGCTCATTCAAAATTTCCGCCCTTGGAAACGATTTCCGCGTGGTTTCCAGCGCGAACCTCTCGGAAAAGCAGAAGCTCGACTCAATCAGGGCTGCAATTGAAGGCATTGACGGTGTTTCCGATTCAACACTGCAGGTTTCTGCCGCCTCCGGCACCATGGCAATTTTCTTCAAAGACGCCAACTCCTTCTCCGCGCAGGACCTAAACACTTTCTTCACTGACTACGCGGGAATTTCATCATTTAACCTGCAGCTTGCGCAGGGCTACGCATCCATTGCGCTTCCGCAGGACGTGAATGCGGATTCCTTTGCGGGCTTCAAGGCAAAACTCGAAAAGGATTTGAATGGTTTGCGGTTCAATGTTTCAGGCTTCCAGGAGCCGAATGCGCTGCTTAACGGAACAATAACCGCTTCGGGTCCCAATGCCATTTCATCACAAATCTCCGCGCTTGAAAAGGATTTCAACGCAACAATAAATCTCCTGCAGGGCGCAACATTTGACGCGGATTCTATTTTCGTTGCGGATGCAAACGCATCCTTTGCGCTCAAGGACGGCAACTTCACTGCATTCGTGAAACCCGTGCATTCACAGGGAGACGACGTGAACCTCTCCATAGTAATGTTCGCGAGCGAGCGCACAGGCATAACCGATTTGCAGGCGCAGGAAGCCCCTACGGGACAAGCCGACGCGCGGCCGCAGTGAACACGATTTTTGTGTATTCTGCTTTTTTGGGCAAATAAAGTACTGGAAAGTCAAGACGTGATTCAAAAGCGGTTATTCCTGGATGTTTCTTCAATAGATTTTGTTTTGTTGAGGCTCCCGAAAGCCTGCCAAAGTTCTAGCGCTTTTTCCAAATCATTGATTCCCGCTTTTTTTGCTGCTGTCTTAAGCCTTTCCTCTAATCTGATATTGCCTGGCTGTTTGCTCATTTCCCGCACCAATCCCATTAACTGGCCGACTTCTGTCCGCGGAATTCCTAATTTTTGCTGTAATTCAATTCTCCTAAATTCCCTGACAGCATACTTGATTTTCATTTCAACGTAGGTTTTAAGCAAGGCCTTTCTTGGGTTGTGGCTTATGATCCATAATGGCGCTTGGCCAAGGACATAACCGAGAAATTCGTTTGCATCCTCGCCTTTAATTCCTGCCCTTCGAGCATGTATTGCCGAGTTTTTCTTAATGAAAGGAATTATTTCTTTGAGGGTGATTTCTTGTTCTGGATTCAGCTTTCTTGACTTAAGCTG
>JBBSVV010000055.1:0-5207 GCA_038046625.1 archaeon
TACGCGCTTTCGATTTGTGCCGCGAATTGAGGCGCAAAGGGTTTGACGTTCAAATAGTTATGAGCGAAGCCGCAGAGGGCATTGTTACGGAGGAAGCCATGGAGTTCGCTTCCGGAAGGAAAGTGATTTCGAAATTAAGCGGGAAGATTGAGCATGTGAAATTCTTCGGGAAAAAAGGAAAGGCATCGCTGCTTCTCGTTGCGCCGGCAACCGCCAACACGATTTCAAAAATCGCGATGGGCATTGACGATACTCCTGTAACAACCTTTGCGACGGTTGCAATAGGCTCGGGAAAGCCGGTTCTTTTGGCGCCGGCGATGCACGCGCCCATGTACGCGCACCCTATTGTTGTCGCGAACCTCGACAGGCTGCGGAAGCACGGCGTCAAAGTCATTGCGCCGCTGGAAAAGGAAGGAAAAGCGAAATTGCAGAACATTGGCGAAATTGTTTTCGAGGTTGAAAAGGCACTGCACCCGCAAAAGCTCAAGGGAAAAAAAATCTTGGTTGCTTCGGGCGCATTCCAAAGCAAAATCGATGATGTGCGCGTAATCACTAACAACAGTTCCGGCAAAATGGGTTCGGCTTTAGCGGTTGAATGCGCGCTCAACGGAGCAGTGGTTAAGCAAATTGGGAACGGGGTGCATGAAGAGTTCATTCATTTCGAGGAAACGAAGGATGCGGATGAATTAGAAGAAAAGGTTCTCGCGGAGCTTAGAAATGGTTACGATTATTTTTTCTGCCCCGCGGCGCTTCCGGATTTTGACGTGCAACGGAGCAAAGGAAAACTGGATTCGAAAAAAGCATTTGAATTGAAGCTGGAGCCGCGGAAAAAGTTTTTGAACAAGGTTATGGAAAAATTCTCTTCGCTCAAAATAATTGCGTTCAAGGCGGAATATGGAAAAGGGAAAAAGGAACTTGAATCGGCTGCGAAAAAAATGCTTGCCGAAAAAAAGCTTTTTGCGGTTGTGGCTACCGACATCTCAAAAAACCCTGTGGGCGCGGATGAGAGCGAAATGCTCTTCTGCGGGAAAAAAAGCTTCTGGGTTAAAGGGGCAAAGAAAGAGATTGCGGGGAAAATCGTTGAGAATTTTACTTAACGCAAGACAGCTTTTCGCGCTGGCCTAGGCTTGGCATTTGCTGCTCTTCCCCTTGCTTTAGCCATACGATGCATTACTTTTTTTACTGCGGCGTCCCTCGAACTTTCAAGGCTCTTTATGACGCGCCCCACAACGAGCCTGTCTTCGTGGGATTTCAGAGTTCCGGGTATTTGTTTTAAAGCCGAGATTTGGGCGGCCAGTTCATGCTGTTTTTCCCTGACCACGCCGGGGTTTGCCAAGCCGATTCCTGCAAGTGTTTTTATCAGGCTTCCTGCCAGTTCATAATGTTCCAGTATTTGTTGTATTCTTTCTGGAGTGAGGCCAAGAGCCCTTATTTGTTCGCGCATACTTACCGCCGGAAATTCACATTCTTTTGAGCGCGCAGTTCGCGCAGATTCCTTTCTGCTTTTCTATGTCGCTTTTGAGGGGAGAGCCGCATTCCTTGCATTTTTTTTCAAGCACCTTTCCGGCCTTGTCCGCGAGGTTTTTTGCCGTGCTTATGGTGTTTGCGCCCCGCTGTGCGGTGCTGGTTGCCCTTGAGGCGGTGTTCACTACCTTTTCAAATGAATCAAGAATGCCCATGCTAAAACAATAAATTAACCCAAATAAATAGTTTTCCCCCGCAGAAAAATTGGCGCCGGGGTTCACCTTATGCCGGTGTCGAGCTCAATATCAAGGGCCGACGTTTTTCCGGATTCTATTTTGATTTTTTTAGAATACTTTTGAATGCCTGATGCTTGCCTCACCTCATACTCGCCGATGCGCAACCGCACTGAATAATTTCCGTCCGCATCTGCAGCAAATTCCCCTGCCTTTGAACCCAAATCAGTGTAAACACCAAAAGGATAAGCCTTGTAGGTCTCTGCAGTTGGCATGCAATTTGGATCAGGGGGGTTCCTTTCAACGGGGCACAAAGGGCCAATGGAAACATGCCCCTGCAAATAGCCGAACTGCGCAGGGTTCTCCGGGTTATCCCCGAGGCAGCCGAAAAGGAAAACGCTCAACAGAAGCAGCGCAAAAACTTTTTTCATACACAATAAAACTCGGGAAGTAAATTTATTTGTTGGCAGGCGAGAAAAACACGAATACTTCTACATAATAGTTTTTGTTCGCAAACAATTATAAATAAATAAATTGATTATTTTTTCTTCTATGGAAAAGAAAGCAGCAACTGTACTAATTGGCTGTAGTCACGTCGGTATTAAAAATGCTGAGAAAGTGATTAAAGAATTAGAGCAAAATAACATCAAAAAAGGCGATTTAGTTGCAATTGAAGGGCTTGCCGATGAACACGTATCAGGAATGAAAAAATTTATAAGAAAATATGGGTTTGTTGATGCGGCAGTTTTGTATTTGCACAGCGGGAAGAATAATTATTCGAGTTTGAGTTTAAATGAAGCGTTTGGAGATTTTAATAAATACTCGGTTGAATCTGAACACGTGTGGTTTAATTTCTGTCTTTTGGATTTCTTCATTGAAAAGAAAGTTAGATTGTTAGGGCTTGAGAATGCTCGGTTGAACCGGCGGTTTCAGAAATTGACAGCAGACAGAATGTCTGGAACAGAACTCGATAAGAGAAAAGAAAGGCTGTGGCGGCTAATGGCTGTACCGTTAAGGGAGAAATTTTGGAAGAACAAGTTGCTTTCTTTAGGAGAACAACCCAGGTTTATACTTGTTGGAGCAGGTCATTTATCAGCACTCAAACGTATTGTGCCTTGTCAGAAAGTTGTTGACTTGAGTGAAAAAAAAGCCGGTTTAACTGAGAGAGTAAAAAGGGAGTTAGAACTGTCATCTTTAAGGCTTGCATACCGAACTAGGCAAGCTAAAAGAAAAATATTTAAAATACGTAAATTTGTAACAATAAAAAAACAATAAAAGCCCCAAAAAATTCGGCGCCAATTGGTTTTGCGGCGGCAGTTTTTTATTTCCGGGCGCATTATTGTTTTGCATGCCGCCGAAACCTATACGCAGGCCCGGGCAACCGATGCATCCTGCACAGCCAAGGGCGCCTGAAAACCCCAATTTTGGAAAACGCATCAGGGTAAAGGAGCATCCGGGCGAAAGAATTCTTTATGAAGGGCCCGAGAGAAGAACCGCAATCCAAAGAAGGGCCGAGAACAGGGAGATTGAATTGGTGGCAGCGCCTCCCGATGGGCGCCCAAAAACAATAAGAGGCGAAATAAGGGAAGGGATTATTAAGATTCAAAAATGGGTAAAAAAAGAAAGCCACATAAGCTCCAGCTTTGAGGGCCCTGTGAACTCACCCAGGCTGCATGAAATAGAGCAGGCGCTCTTGAGCGGAAAAAAATTGAAGCCCGGAGAACTTGAGCGGATGCTTCATGATGTGCAGGAAGTCATGCGGCACCACAATATTTAATAATAAGATAAACCTTGGGGTACTAAAAGAATTTTAGAAAAACAAACACTCTTTCGCACCGGCATTCTGCCCCCTTTCCAAACTAATTAATCCCGCTGCTCCGTTCTTCTTGTGCGAGCCGGGAAGTCAAATCTGCTTTTGAGGTTCGGACAAAAACCTTTTAATTAACATGTGGCGTTAACTATGTATGGCAGGAAGAAAATCAAGGTTTTTGAGCACGTGCTTGGCGATTCCGGCAACGATGTTTTGCACGGGCGCCTAGAGTTCAATGAAGGGAGAAAGCTCAGGCGCTTTAGCCTTAATTTGACTACAATGAGTGAAAGCAGCATGAAAACGGAGATAGCAAGGTTTGATTGTGCACACGGGCATTTGCACATGCACAGGTTTTACAGAAAGCCCGCTACAACAGAGAAAATAGATTTGGAGATTTCGGTTGAAACCGTTGAGAAGCTTATAAGCCAAATAAAGCAAAACAGGAATGCTTGGAAAAAAGCACTAATGGAGAATTACGGAGGGATAGAATGAAAAAGACCATTATAGTGAAAATCGGTGCGGACATGCTCAAAGACCTGGATGGGCTCAAGACGCCGAAAGGTGTTGACGCTGCCCCGGATCACGTGGTTTATTTTGATAGTTGCAGGCAGTTCTCAGGCATACTCTCGCAAAAAAGGCTTGAACTGCTCACATATCTCTCGCAGGTGACTGGCAAAAGCGTCACGAAAATAGCCCTCGAGCTGCATAGGAAAAAAGAGGCCGTTTCAAGGGACCTGCATCAGCTCAATTCATTGGGTTTTGTGGAAATGAAAAAACAGGGGAAAAACGTGTACCCGAAAGTGAATTACGACAAAATACAGATAGAACTCTGCAGCACACAATAGCACAAACCCCTACTTATTCTACATAACATAATTTTGTTCAACCACCTACAACCTACTACTCCCCATTCAAGGTCATGTCCCAGAAACCCAAATCAGCCCTGCGGTGCCTCAAAACCCTTAAAACGCCTCAAAACACCCCATAGGTTCCGGTATTCGCATTCCTAATGGAATTAGAATAGGGTTTTCATTCCACCAAATCTTGCATAGCTGTTGTTATACTGTAAAATTACGGAGGGACTTTAGCCCAAATTGAACATTTTTGGGCACAAAATCCAAAGGTACGGAGCAGGGGGATTCAGGGTGGCTTGGAAGGGCTTTTTAGCCAGGGCAGAGTTATGTAGAAGATATGTTGGTTTATGCCCTGGAAACCCGGATTTTTTCGTCATGCCGAACCTCTTTGAGATGGCTCAACACTCCTTTGAGGTTCTCGACGGTTGCAAACACGGAAACAGCAGAAGCAGGAACAGGCTTCGGGCCTTTAGAGAGCGGAGTAGGGCCGAAAAAAATGGCTATGGCAGAGCCGGGGCTCCAGAAAGCAATATCCCCAATGCCCACTTTTTTGGTTTCAGACTCGCTTGGCATATCCCAATTCGTCGAGAAATAGATCTCCTCGCCCCACCTTTCCGCGTACCCCTCGAAAGGCAAATTTTCAGCTATTTTTTGAATGGTTTTCGGGTTTTTGGAATAAAGCAGCTTGGCAGTAAAACTGAAACGCGGGAAAGAGAACTTAAGCCTCGGCAGAGTTTCTTTTTGCGGCATTATGGAACAGTAAAGGGCAGAAATGATTAAAACCAAAATATATTATGTAGTTAGCAGCTACATAATAGAGTTGTGTTTGGGTTTTTTCAACGCTTA
>JBBSVV010000056.1:0-20248 GCA_038046625.1 archaeon
GCGAAGATAGTACTCGCACCCAACAGCCGAAACTGTTGCGTGTCCACAACCGCGATTTTTTTCATTTTCTTGCCTCCTTCGGAATCATTTGCGCTCAACCTTCACAATTGAACCGTTTTTTAACGAGAGTTTTTTCCTCAAATTGTGGCGCGCAATGAGTTCCAGAATATTTTTCGGGTGGTTTGTGCGGTGCGGAATTATCGCGAATGCGTCCACTTTTCCGTTAAGCATGCATGGCCAGCAGTCTATGCCGCCGAAAGTCCTTTGTTTGTCCGTAAAGCCCGCGATTTTTGTCGGCGCCGCAGAAGTGAACACCTCGCGCTGTTCAGGTTCAACCTCGAGGTTTAATGTGCCGGGAAAAATTTCCTTTCCGAACAACTGCTTGAACTGCCTGTTGTATTCCGGAAGCGAGGTGTAATACGCGCCCTCGCCATGGCCGTCAACAAGCTTTCCGGTGAGCACAAATTTTTTTCCGGAAAAAATTTCCTTGAGTTCGAGGTAAAGCGATTCGAGTTCCGCACGGCCTTTCTGCGTGAACGATACCTCCATCCCCGAAGCGGAAGCGTTTCTCGCGATTATGCCTTCGGTTTCCATTTCGCGCAATTTTCTGGAAATGCTCTGCTGCGAGAACCCCGTCTGCTCCGCGAGCCGCGAGGTTGAGGTTGCCAGTTTCCCGCGCAGCGAGGACTGCTTCGCGAGCAGCATTGCGAGGCCGAGATTTTCCTCTTTCATACCAAAAACGCGCCAGTAACTACTTAAAAATGTGTTGCTTAACGGAAACGGGTTGCAAAACTTTTTTATTTGCGGACGGCTTCTTTCTTGCATGGCGAGGCCGAAACGACTGGGAGATCCTAAACCACTCAGCCGAAATTTGGATTCCAGCATCCGGGGCCAGGTTGACGCTGCAGCAAAGAGGGCGTTCAGAAACACGCCTGGTTTCAGAGGTAACTTCAACCAAAGGAGAGAAGACCATTCGAACAAAATCGGGAATTTTGGTGCAAGATTCCCAAACGCAAAAAAAACTGTTGATGCAATAAGGCGGCACGTGGCTCTTGAAATAATTGGAACAGGCAGGCTCACAAAGTTCGAAACCACGAACGACAAGGCAAGGGAAGCCCTGCATCTCATTGAAAAGGAAAAAACTGCGGAGTGGAAAGCCTTAAACAAAATGTCAAGAGCTCACGGAATTGAATTTCTTTATGATGATTGGCTGGTTTTCTTCAAGAAGATGGTGAAGTAGTTTTTAGCCGCAGAAAAGCCAAGCATACCACACAGGAGCCCATGAGAAAGGCTTTGAAGAACCGCATCAGCCACAAATCATTTCTTCGCGCTTGGCATCTTCCCTATATAAATGCTCTGCGTCGGGAACGCGAACTCTATGCCCGCTTTCTTGAACTGCTTCTTTATTTCGAGGTTGATTTCACCCATCACGTGGAATTTTTTCTCGCCGTCCTGGAAATTTTTGATGAAGTAAATCATGCCGATGTTGAGCGAGAAATCACCATAATCCTTGAAAGTAATCTGCATATTTTTGTGGTCGGTATCCGGATGGTTTTTCACGGTGTTTTCGAGAATCCGGATTGCCTTCTGCATTTTTTCGTGCGAGGTTCCATAAGTTACGCCGAGTGTCATTGAAACCTTGCGTGATGGCTCCGCTGAAATGTTCACCATGAGACCCTGCGCCACACTGGAATTCGGAAGCGTGTTCAATCTGCCTTCAAGGTCGCGGATTCGCGTGTAGCGCAGTCCGATGGATTCAACCGTTCCTTCAACTCCCGCAACCTTCACCATGTCCCCGACAACGAAAGGCTTTGAAGTGAAAATGCTTAAGCCGCCGAACAGGTCTTCCACGGTTTTCTGTGCGGCAAAAGCAATCGCGAGGCCGCTGATTCCGAGGCCCGCAAGCAATGGAAGGACATTGATTCCGAATGATGAGAGTATCACGAGTGCTGAAATGAATATGATGCTTGCCTTCAGCAGCTTTCGTATTACGGGGATGAACTGGCCATCGAGCTTTGAATCTGTTTTTGCCGCAAGCGGCATCACAAAGTGCGCTATTATTCCGTCAACTATTTTGAGCGCGAACCACATTATGTCGAGGATTATGAGCGCCTGGATTGCGTTCATGAAATTACTGGAAATGAAAACAGCGTCAACCGTAAGGAACTGGTAGCCGGCATAGGCGCCTGCAATGAAGCCGGCAAAAAGCAGCGGTTTTTCAATCGCAATTATCAGCACGTCGTCGAATTCCGTTTCGGTTTTGGAGGCAATTATTGAGCCGTATTTTTTGATGAGGTAGTAAATGATTTTCGCGCCGATAACGAACCCGATTATTGACAAAAGGAAGAGCCCGTATTGCCCGGGTTCCGAGCCGAAATAGTTCGCGGCCAAAAATAGGTCTGCAGCCATGCTTAGTTTTATGTGTTTAATCGTTAAAAAATCTTTGTTGAGGAAATTGTTTCTTTGGGGGGATTGGTTGCCGCGCCCCGAAAAGCAGGCCTTTCCAGCCATAAAAGGCATTTTGGAGGCAGATTAATAAGAATTTGCCAAAAAAAAGCGGAAATTTCGCACCCTGGTGGTAGTTTTAAATTCCTTTCTATAGTCTATTAAGTATTAATTTTGAGCGCACTCGACTTTTTGGCCGGCACGATTTGAATTGAGCCTGAAATCGCTTTGCCGTCAGCTTGTCCGCGCTTGGAATGGCATATTTTTGGAGTTTGGTTAGCTTGGGGTTGGACAGCATCAGAGGCCATTTTTTGGTTCCTAAGCACGAAATAGTGCAGGAAGACAAAATCAAGGAACTGGTGCAGAAGTTCGGTTCCGCTCCCGACAAATTCCCACAGATTCTCAAGGACGACCCTATTGTGCTGGAAATAGGCGCAAAAAGGGGCGATGTAATCAAAATCACCCGAAACAGCCCCACAGCCGGGCAATGCAGTTACTACAGGGTTGTGGCTTGAATGCTGGACGGCTGGGCACTCATCAATTCTTACTTCAGGACCAAGAATATTTCGCAGATGGAAATCGACAGCTTCAACCAGTTTATTGACAAGAAGCTGCCTGAAATAATCCGCGAGAACAATGAGGTTACCCCAAAAATCGAGGAGGTTCGCGTTGAATTCGAGAAGATTGAAGTTTTGAGGCCGCGCATTGTCGAGGCCGATGGGAGCATCAGGAACGAATTTTATCCTTTGGAAGCGAGGCTCAGGAACAGGACTTATTCATCGCCCATTTATTTGACAATGAGGCTTTTGAGGCGCGACGTGGAGCAGGACAAGAAGAAAACGCATGTAGGCGAATTGCCGATAATGCTGAAGAGCAACCGCTGCTGGCTCTCCGGAAAAACCGGGCAGGAGCTCATTGAAATGGGCGAGGACCCGATGGACTTCGGGGGTTATTTCATAATCAACGGCTCGGAAAAAGCGTTGATGACGCAGGAAGTGCTTGCCTCGGATCGCGTAATTGTTTCAGACCAGCTTGACAAGATTGTTGCTGAAGTAATAAGCACAAGAGGGGCGTTCAAGGGGCGGGTCAGGATAATCAGGGGCGCGGACGGGATGCTCAACGTAACATTTCCTGCCTCGCCGAGAAAACTCAAGCTCTTTGTATTGCTGAAGGCGCTCGGATTGAAGAGCGCTCAGGCAATAAGGGAGGCATTCATTGACCAAACAGAAATACAGAATGATGTTTTGATCAACATCGAGAATCTCCTCGTGAAGAGCGAAAAGGAAGCATTGGACAAAATCGGGAAATTCGTTGCGCCGGGACAGGTTGAAGAGTACAGGCTTAGGAGAGCGCAGGAAGTAATTGACGCGTTTTTGCTGCCGCACATCGGCCAGGACCAGAAGAACAGGCTCGCGAAGGCATACTACTTGGTCATGATGGCCACAAAGGCAATTGAACGCGCTTATAATTTGAGGGTTGAGGACGACAAGGACCATTACGCGAACAAGCGCCTTGAACTTTCCGGAAAATTAATGGAGCATTTGTTCAGGTACAGCTTCAAGTACTTCATCAAGGATTTGAAATTCCAGATTGACCGCACAGTTACAAGGAGAAGGAAGCTCAACATTTCAACTATTGTGAGGCCGGGCGCGGTTTCCGAAAGGATAAGGTTTGCAATGAGCACGGGCAACTGGATCGGGCGCGCAACCGGAGTTTCAAAGTTCATGGACCGCGTGAATTACCTTTCGCCTTTGACTGATTTGAGGAAAGTAAAGAGCCCTTTGGACAAGAACCGCGAGCTTTATGAAGCAAGGGACGTGCACGGAACCCATTGGGGGCGCTTGTGCCCGATTGAGACTCCGGACGGGCCTCAATGCGTTACGCCTGACACTGAAATGACGCTTGCGAGCGGGGAAAAGGTCACGATTGCACAGTATGGGACAATGTGGAAAGAGCATAAGGTAGCGGCGCTTGACTGGCAAAGCAAGACGGAGGCAGATGCCAACACCACAAGGTTCCTTAGTATGGAGCCACGCAAAAAGGTGGTAGAACTTACTACAACAGAAACAGGAAGAAAAATAACCGCAACGATCGACCACCCATTCTATTCGGAACGCGTGGGCAAGACCGAACTCGAAAACCTTAAGGCAGGTGACAGGGTGGCAGTGATGCCGGCAAACCACATTCAATTCGAAAAACCTGAAGGCAGAATAATACTCTCTGCACAAGACATCATATCCGCATGCCCACCAAAAACCGATATTGAAATGACACTCACAACACTTGCAGAAAAAGGATTAGTGCCATTGCATGACAACGACCAGAGGCTTCTTGCACTTACAAGGCTGCTTGGGCATGCATTTGGGGATGGTTCACTCACAATTTCAATGAAAAAACATAAATCGGCATGCACCACCGTGTTCAGTGGCACTGAACCCGATCTAGAGGAAATCCGCAAAGACCTTGCCATATTAGGTTTCAGTGCATCAAAGCAAAGTGTTTACAGGAAGGAATCAGTGCTCAGCGACGGCAGGAAGATATCAGGGCTAAGCAGGAGAATGGACTGCTATTCAAAGCCATTCTGGATTCTCCTGCATGCACTTGGAGCCCCTGCAGGGGACAAGGCTACACAGGAAATGCACGTGCCACATTGGATTGATGGGCAGAGGAAAATCATTGTGAAAGAGTTCTTGGCATCATACTTTGGCAGTGAAATGACAACGCCGACAGTGGACAAGAGGGATGGAAAAACGTTGCTGCAACCAGTGTTTTCGCTGAACAAAGTCGCTGGACTTACTCAGAACGGCATCGCATTTGTTGAGGAAATAAAAGGATTGCTTTCAAAATTTGGGATTGAAATGGCAAGCACGAAAATAGTTTACGGTACCACTAGGAAAAATGGAATCCAAACAAGGAAAATCAAGGCAAAGCTCAAGGGGAACCTTGAAAACCTCCTGAAGCTTTACGGGACAATATCGTTCAACTACTGTGCCAAGAGGAAGAGCCTTGCAAGAATTACTTACTCTTATCTCCAACACAAGAAATTCTCTGCTGAAAACAGGGCAGGTATGATGGAGCAGGCCATTTCACTGCACAGCAACGGGGCTAGCGTTTCACAAATAACAAGAAAGTTTGCAGGAGAACTCAGAAACCACGATGTCATGAACTGGGTAAAGGCAACCAGGAAAGGCAGGCAGGCCAAGGCAAGGGTTTCGGAGATTGACTTCCCGAAGTTCAACGACTGGATAAGGGAGCACGCAATCAGCGAAAATGGTATGATGTGGGAAACAATTGGCAGCATCGTGGAAGCACAGGCAACAAAAGTCATGGACATAACCACGCTCGAGGATTACCATAATTTCTTCGCGAACGGATTCCTCACTGGCAATTGTGGCCTTGTGAAAAACCTTGCCTTGCTCGCGGAAGTCACAACCGAAAATGACGAGGAGCCCGTTGAAAAATTATTGAAGGACATGGGAGTGAAGTTGAAATGATTACGGCGAGCGGAGCGAGCATGGTCCTGCGAAGCAGGATCAGTCGTACCCAACAGCCGCGAAGTCCTCGAAGAGGGAAACTGTTGTGGTGATGGTTATGGTGTCTGAAGCGAAGAATGCAAAGGTTTACATCAATGGAAGGCTGATTGGGTTCCATAGCGACCCGATAAAGCTCACGCGCGAAATAATCGGCAGGAGAAGGGAAAGCAAAATCTCCGCGCAGATAAATGTGGCGTACCACGAGGACACCAACGAGGTTTACATCAACACAGACGCGGGCCGTGTCCAGAGGCCGCTGCTTGTTGTCGAAAACGGAAAAATAAGGATGAAAGAGGAGCACGTGAAGCAGCTCAATGAGGGAAAGCTCGCTTGGAAAGACCTCATTGAACAGGGCCTCGTCGAATATTTGGATTCTGAAGAGGAGGAGAATGCGTTCATTGCCTCAAAGGAAGAGGAGCTTTCAAAGGAGCACACCCACCTTGAAATCAGCGGTGCCACGATTCTGAGCATAATCAGCAGCATGGTCCCCTTCCTCGAGCATGACATGGTGGGAAAGGTCCTGCACGGCGCAAAAATGTTCAAGCAGGCGCAGGGGTTCGGCGCGGCCAACTTCGGATTGAGGACGGACACAGAGGGGTTCTTTTTGTACTATCCACAGAAGTCGCTCGTCAAGACAAAAACAATGGACGTTATAGGAATTGACCAGAGGCCGGAGATACAGAATTTCGTGGTTGCAATAATGCCATTCTACGGCTTCAACATTCTGGACGCAATAATTCTGAATAAAGGCGCTGTCGACAGGGGCTTGGGAAGAAGCACTTATTTCAGGACTTATGAGAGCGCGGAGAACCGCTATCCGGGGGGCCAGATTGACAAGTTCGAGATTCCTCCCGAGGACACAATCGGGTTTTTGGGCGAGGAATCCTACAAGAAGCTGGGCGCCGACGGTTTTGTGCAGCCCGAATCGTTTGTCGGGGAAAACGAAATAATTGTGGGAATAACTTCTCCGCCGAGATTTTTGGAGGAGATTAACGAGTTCGGTGTCGTGCAGGAAAAAAGAAGGGACGCGAGCATAAGCATCAGGAAAGGAAAGGAAGGGCACGTGGACAAGGTTTTTGTAACGGAATCCGAATCAGGAAACAAGCTCGTGAAGGTAAAGGTCAGGAGCGAGAGGGTCCCTGCTTTGGGCGACAAGTTCAGTTCGAGGCACGGGCAGAAAGGCGTTGTAGGATTGATTGTTCCGGAGGAAGACATGCCTTTTACTCCGGATGGAATAAAGCCGGACCTGATTTTGAATCCGCACTCGCTTCCAAGCAGGATGACAATCGGGCACATGATTGAAATGCTGGGCGGAAAGGCTGCAGCCATGAAGGGGATGCACATTGACGGAACGCCTTTTGAAGGAACGAAAGAGGAAGAGATTGAGAAGATGCTTGATGAGGCCGGATTCAAGAAGAACGGCCGCGAAGTATTCTATGACGGGACAACCGGCAAGAGAATCAACGCAGAAATTTTTACAGGGATTGTCGCTTACAGGAGGCTGTTCCACATGACCGCGCACAAGATACAATCAAGGGCAAAGGGGCCTGTGCAGATACTCACGAGGCAGCCGACAGAAGGAAAGGAAAAGGAAGGCGGGCTCAGGTTTGGAGAAATGGAAGGCGAAACTTTGGTCGGGCACGGCGCGGCCATGCTTCTGCAGGAAAAATTCATTGACGATTCTGACAAAGTCACCATGTGGGTTTCGGAAACCGCGGGAGTAATAGGCTTTGAGGACCAGATAAGGAAAACCAGGCGCGTGCTCGAGGCGAGCGACAGCAAGATTTACGCGGTTGAAATGAGCTACGGATTCAAATTGCTTTTGGATGAGTTGAAGGCTTTGGGAGTTTACCCGAAACTGATATTGAAGGACAAGGTGTGAATGATGAATTTGAAACCAGGAAAATTGAACAGTGCAATTGGAATAATTGCGTTCATTATCACATGGATAATTGTCGGAAATTTCAATCAGATTTGCACTAAGTTGTACCCTAGTACATGTGGACCTGAAATTTATTCGACAACTATTATTGCGTTAATTGCAGGAATCATAGCGTACTTGATTGGAAGCATTTTTGAAAAGGAAAAAGGGAAGATGTGATTGGAAATGTTGTCAAAAAGAATTGTCGGGGTTGAATTCAGGGTCCTGGGCCCGACAATGGTAAGGAAAATGAGCGCAATAGACATCAAGAGCCCCGAGACTTACGATAAGGACGGCTTCCCGATGGAAGGCGGATTAATGGACAACCATCTCGGAGTAATTAACCCCGGTTTGAGGTGCAAAACCTGCGGAAACACGATGAAGAAATGCCCGGGGCACTTCGGGCACATTGAGCTTGTGAGGCCGGTTTCGCACAGCGAGTTCACGAAAAAGGTGGAAGCGCTCATGATGGCGACATGCCAGCACTGCGGAAGGATTGCGATTCCCGATGACAAGCTTGACCAATTGAGGCCTTACATCGGGGATTCTGACATTGACGTTGATAAAAAAATATTGTCGCGCACGAAGAAAGTGAAGAAGTGCCCGTATTGCACCGGCGAAAGGAAAGTCGTTCTTTTGGACAAGCCGACAAATTTCTATTTGGACAAGGACAGGATTTATCCGACGGAAATAAGGGAGTGGATGGAGAAAATCCCCGACAAGGATCTGGAATTTTTTGGTTACGAGCCGCAGAAACTGAGGCCCGAGTGGTTTGTCCTTACTGTTCTGCAGGTTCCGCCTATAAATCTGAGGCCGAGCATTACCCTTGAATCCGGAATAAAGAGCGAAGACGATTTGACGCACAAGCTCGTTGACATAATAAGAATCAACATGCGCCTGAAGGACAACATTGATGCGGGTGCGCCGCAGCTCATCATTGAGGATTTGTGGGATTTGCTGCAGTACCACGTGAGCACTTACTTCAACAACAATACCGCAGGAGTTCCGCCGGCGAAGCACAGGTCCGGGAGAGCATTGAGGACTCTTGTCCAAAGGTTGCAGGGAAAGAAAGGGCGCTTCAGGTACAACTTAACGGGAAAGCGCGTCAACTTTGCGGCGCGTTCAATCATTACTCCGGATCCAATGCTTTCAATCAATGAATTGGGCGTTCCGCAGGAGATTGCGGAGAACATGACTGTTCCCGAAACAATAACCAAGGGAAATGTGCCTGTTTACAAGGAAATGGTGAAGGAAGGAAAGGTCCTTTACGTGCAAAGGCCTGATGGCATGAGGAGAAAAATCGTGGATGTGAACCGCGACCTCATCCTCGAGGAACTCGATGTCGGCTACAGGGTTGAAAGGAAACTCAAGAACGGGGACATTGTGCTGTTCAACAGGCAGCCTTCGCTGCACAGGCTTTCGATGATGGCGCATTACGCGAAAATAATGCCGGACAAGACTTTCAGGTTGAACCCGATTGTCTGCAAGCCATACAACGCGGACTTTGATGGGGATGAAATGAACATGCATGTTCCGCAGACGCCCGAAGGAATCGCGGAAGCCTCGGAGCTGATGCTTGTGCAGAAGCTCATTATTTCGCCGCGCTACGGTGCGCCTGTGATTATACTTGACGAGGACGGAATCTCGGGCTGCTTCATGCTTACCATGAAGCAGACCACATTCAGCAGGGAGGACGCGTTCAGGTTCTTCCAGATAATGGGTTTGGAGGATATCCCCAAGCCGGATGCGGGAAAGGACAGGTACAGCGGAAAACTCATTTTCTCGCAGCTTTTGCCAAAAGACCTGAACATGGAGTACAAGTCAAGGTTCTACCACCACGTGAAGAGCATGGATGCGAACCATCCCGCATTGAAGGACCCGTACAAGCACGATTTGATTGTGAAAATCGAGAAAGGCGTCCTGAAGTCCGGGGTAATCGACTCGATGAGCCTTGGGGAAGGAAAGGGAAAGCTCGTTGATGCGCTCGCGAGGGATTATGACAGGTCTGTCATTGCGGACTTTTACGACAAGATTTCAAAAATCATTTCCGCACTGATTACTTCGGTCGGAATGACCGTTAGTTTGGAGGAATATACCCCAAGCCAGAAAGTAACCAAGATACGCGAAAAGGCGATTGAGGAAATGAGGGAAGCCGCAAAGGAGCACGTGCAAAAATTCCACAGGGGAAGCCTCGAGCTCATTCCCGGAAGGACGCTTACCGAATCCTTTGAAATCAACATGATGAGGACTGCGGCCGCGGCAAAGGAAAAGGTGCAGAAGCAGATAATGAGGGAAGTCGTTGAAAGCACAATGGTTGAGGAGCCGGAGTTCAACAGCAATGTAATGATACTCTCGGGTTCAAGGGGAAGCGTAATCAACCTCACGAACCTTTACGGAATGTGGGGCCAGGCATCCGTAAGGGAAGGGCGCCCCAAGAGGGGATTCAGCAACAGGCTCATTGCATTGAACAGGCGCGATGATGTCGGCATTGATGCCGGCGGATTCATAAACCACAACTTCAGGGAAGGAATGAGCAGCTTCGAGTACTTCTACCACGCGATGGGTGGAAGGCAGGGAGAAGTCGACACAGGGGTTTCCACAAAAGTATCCGGATACTTATACAGGAGGCTCGCGAATTCACTGAAGGATTTGGTCGTGAACAACGATGCAACCGTAAGGACCGCGAACAAGAACATTGTGCAGTACAAGTACGGGGAAGACGGCGTATTCCCGGAAAAGTCATTTAAGGGAAGGAGCATTTCGGTCAAAAGGGAACTCGAAAAGCTCAGGGGCAAGTGAAGGCGCATGACGGCAAAGAAAACTGAAAAGAAAGCACACCACGAAAAAAAGGAAAAGAAGCCCGCACAGAAAAAGGAGCCGAAGAAGAAGCCAGAGCCCGAAATTGAAGTGGAAAGGGTAATGCTTCAGGGCAACCTCATGGATGAAGACGGCCTGCCGCAGAAGGTCCTTGAGGAATTCGAGAACGTGACCGAAGAGCTCAAGGTAAAGGACAAGGAAAAGAAGGAGCTCTTTGAGCGCATTGTGAAGCACTTCGAGGACAGCATTGTCGAGCCCGGCGAGGCCGTGGGAATAATCACCGCACAGAGCCTTGGAGAGCCCGGAACGCAATTGACCTTGAGGACAAAGCACTACGCGGGTTCGGCCGAAGTTTCTGTCGGCTCGGGAATTCAAAGAGTCGAGGAAATCGTTGACGGCAGGAGCAAGGCAAAATACCCCACAATGACGATTCACATTGCCGACCACGCAATGAGGAAGGACTTCGACAAGGTTGACTTGTTCGCGAGAACGCTTATTGATGTGCGCGTGGACGACGTAATAAAAGTCAAGGAAGACTTGAACACGGGAAAGGTCACGATTGAACTGGACAAGGATGCAATCCACTCGAGGAACGTGAACGCAGAGGAACTGATTGACAAGATTGAGAAACAGATGAAGAAGGAAGCGAGGAAAAGGGACAAATATACGCTGGATTTTGTTTTCAAGAACGAGGCGCTCCTCAAAATAAGGAGAGCCCTCAACAAGCTGCGCAATCTCCGCATACAGGGAATACGCGGAATAGAGAAAATCATTGTCGTGAAGGAAGAGAACGAGTACGTGATAAAGACCCGGGGAACGAACCTCAAGACAATCATAAAGCTAGAGGAAGTTGACGGCTCGAGAACCATGACGAACGACATAAAGGAAATCAGCAAGGTTTTGGGGATTGAGGCCGGAAGGATTTCAATTGTGAATGAGCTGCACAAGGTCCTGCAGGAAAACGGAATCTCGGTTGACATCAGGCACATAATGCTTCTCGCTGACCTGATGACATGGGATGGCGACATACGCGGAATAGTGAGGACAGGAATCACGCGCGGAAAATCAAGCCCATTTGCGAGAGCGGCCTTTGAAGAAACCGTGAAGCACCTTCTCGATGCGAGCTTCAAGGGAGAGGTTGAAAACCTTGAAGGGGTTGTCGAGAACATCATTGTCGGGCAGCCGATTAAGGTGGGCACCGGAAGGGTAAACTTGGTGATGAAGAAATGAATGCAATGATTAGGCTGAAAGGGGGGAAGCGGGGATGGCGAAGGTTGATTCTGCAAAGGAAATAAGGAGAAGCGTGGATACAGGCAAAGTGATTTTCGGGACAAAGGAGACGGAGCAAAGCATTAAAAATGGTTCCGCGAAGTTAATAATAATCACGAACAACGCACCCAGGCTTTCAAAGGAGAAGCTTGCTTCTTTTGCCGAAATGGCGAAGATAATGGTTTTCGATTTTGCCGGAACCGGCTTGGAGCTTGGAAGCATCTGCGGAAAGCCATTCACGGTGAGCGCAATGGCGATTCTGGATCCCGGCAAGAGCAAAGTGCTCGAAATATCAAAGTGATTTGGATTGAAGCTTGGGATGCAGCAGATTCAGCTCATGAATTCGCTGGACGCGATTGCGCGCGTTAATGCGAAGGACTGCTTCGTCAGGGGCGAAAGCATCGTTTTTTTGGTCCCGGAAAGCCAGATGAGGCAGGCAATAGGAAAGAACGGTTCGGTGGTTGAAAAGCTGAAGAAAATGCTCGGCAAGAACGTCGAGCTGTTCGAGTACAACGAGGACCCGAAAAAGTTCTTCGAGAAGGCCTTTTACAGGGCCAAAATAAATGAAATAGAAATAAGCGAAAAGGAAGGAAGCAAGGCCGCAACAATAAAGGTTGACGGCACGAACAAAAGGATAATACTGCAGAACATGGGGAGACTGAAGAAAATAAAAGAGTTAGCTGAAAGGAATTATAACATTGACGAAGTAAGAGTACGGTGAACAAAAAAAATGGCGGGAGAATTTGCGGCAAGGAGCCTTCAGAAAAAAAGGAAAAAGTGGAGCCACAAGGACATAAGGCACAACAAAAAAGTGAAGGCCAAAATGGGCAAGGGCAAGAGGGAGGACCTTTTAGGCGGCTCGCCACAAGCACGCGGAATAGTGATTGAAAAGCGCGGAGTAACGGCAAAGCAGCCGAACTCAGGCATAAGGAAGTGCGTGCGCGTCCAGCTCATAAAGAACGGGCGCCAGTTGACCGCGCTTGCGCCTTACGACGGCGCAATAAAGTTCATTGATGAGCATGACGAGGTTACGATTGAAGGAATTGGCGGCGCGCAGGGCGGCCCGAAAGGGGATTTGTGGGGAGTGAAGTACAGAGTTACGCATGTTAACGGGATTGCGCTGGAAATGCTGAGGACGGGAAGAAAGGAAAAAGTGAAAAGGTAAATGTATTGTTTTTTTTTGGAAATGATGCCGCATGGTTGAAAAGGGAAATCTTCTTGTATTCGGGAAATGGGATCCGGCAGAGGTAATGATTAATGACGCGAGCCTCGCGAAGTACGTGAGCCTGCAGACGAAAATGATTCCGCACACCTTCGGCAAGGGAACAAGGAAAAGGTTCGAGAAGGGAAACGTGAGCATTGTCGAGAGGCTCATAAACAAGTGCATGAGAAGCGGACAGGGAAAAAGGAAGCTCTCCGGAAAATACATCCGCGGAAGGGGCGGATGCGGAAAAAAAGTAATGGTAATGCACATGGTGGAAAAGGCATTCGAGATTGTGGAGAAGCGCACAGGGAAAAACCCCATTCAGGTTCTGGTTGACGCGATACAGAACGCGGGCCCCCGCGAAGACACGACAAGGATAAAGAGGGGCGGGGTTTCATATGCGGTTTCGGTTGACGTTGCGCCGTTGAAGAAGATTGATGAGGCGCTCAAGAACATTGCGCTCGCGGCTTTTTCGGGCTCTTACAGGACCAAGACGAATTCCGCGGAGGCGCTTGCAAAGGAACTTGTTTCATGCGCCGCCGAAGAGGCAACGAGCTTCAGCGTGAAGAGACGCGACGAAGTCGAGAGGATTGCCAAGGCATCAAGGTAAGGGTCTGATTCTGGATGGCCAAGAAAGAGGAAATTGCGAGGCTTGCGGAAAAGCTGATGGGAAACCGCGAAAACATCCGCAACATTGGGATTGTCGCGCACATAGACCACGGAAAATGCGTGGCGCCGCAAACGAGGCTCCAGATTGCCGACGGCGAATTCGTTACTGCACAGGAACTTTTCAACAAAACATCCTTGAGCGGCACAAAAGTAAGGGAAACTTCTTCGGAAATTGTTTACGAGTCAAAGGATAACGTGAAAATTTTTTCTGTGGAAAAAAACGGGAAAATTTCGAGAAAAAGGATTTCACATGCATGGAAACTAAAGGGTGGGCAGACACTTTCCATTACACTCAGAAACGGAGCATGTATTACAACTACTCCCGAGCACGAGTTCATGCTTTTTGACGGCGCACAATTCTCCTACAGGCAAGCAAAAGAAATAATGGTTGGCGAGAGGATTGTGGCTGCGCGCGAAACACCAGTGGAAACTATTCGGGACGTCAACATGGAGGCACTTAAACTGCTTTCCAGAAACGGGTTTTTTGCCACGGTAAAGAGTGATGTGAAAGTGCGCCTCAGGGAATCAATAATTAATTATGGCGTGAAGCGGGCTTGGATTGAATCAGGAACCGCTCTCAAGGAAAAATCTTTTTATCACTGCATCTGGAAGGGGAAATATGGGCTCGCTGAGTTGTTTGGCCTCGCAAAAATACTGCACATGGAAGAAGAAGCTGTTGCAGGCTGGGTTGAAAAAGTGGGGACAAAAGGGAGCGATTACATACAGTGGCCTGTGGATTTTCATGATTTGTTTTATGTTGCCGGCCTCATGGTCGGAGATGGCACAGGCCAAAAATTCGTTGCGGGCAAACAGTTTTTGGCACAGGAATTCAAAAGGATTTGTTTAGGGTTTGGCATAAAGTACTTTGACAGGAACTATGAAGGAAAAACACCAGAAGTCGGGGCGTCGAAAACGCTTGCAAAAATGCTCAATGCGTTGTTTGACTATCCTTTAAGGAAAAAATCGCACAACGTGAGGGTTTCAAAGTTTCTCCAGAAGGCGCCGACCGAACTGGCCGCGCTTTTCATCAAAGGTTATTTTGACTGCGATGGCTCTGTTGAAAAAGCAAGAAAAGCCGCCACGATAAGCAGCGCAAGTGCTTTGATGATTGAAGAAATGCAGTTGCTGTTAAGCAGGTTCGGTTGCGTGGCAATAAGGGAAAAGGACAATACGCTCAGCATTTCAGGCGAGTCACTGAAAAACTTTGCTTCAAAAATAGGTTTCAAGCTTGAGGAAAAACAATCCAAAGCCGAAATACTGGCAAAACTCTCCACAGGCAGTCTTGTTGCGGATTTGGTGCCGATGCACGGGCTTAGGCAGGCAAGGGAAGGGATTGGGATTTCGAGAAATGCCGTAAGCAGGCATTACTACAAATACGAAAGCGATTCATACACGCCGACAATTTCCACTTACAACAAACTCATAATGAAAATGAAACAAAAAGGCATTGAGGCGCATATTGACGTAAGCCAACTGGCTTTCATTGAAGTCACATCCATAAAAGAATCTTTCACGGAAACGGTGTATGATTTCAGTGTCCCTGAAACGAGGAACTTTGTGGCGGAAACTTTCGTAGTGCACAACACAACCCTTTCTGATAATCTTGTCGCGGCCTCGGGAATGATGAGCCAGGAGCTCGCTGGAAAGCAGCTTGTAATGGATTTTGAGGACCAGGAGCAGGAACGCGGAATAACAATCAACGCGGCAAACATCTCGCTTTTGTATGACCACGGCGGAAAAGAGTACCTCGTGAATCTCATCGACACTCCGGGTCATGTTGACTTTGGCGGGGAAGTCATACGCGCAATGAGGGCTGTTGACGGCGTCGTTCTTGTCATTGATGCGGTTGAAGGCGTAATGCCACAGACCGAAACCGTCATAAGGCAGGCGCTGCGCGAATACGTGAAGCCTGTTTTGTTCGTGAACAAGGTCGACAGATTGATCAAGGAACTGCAGGTGAATGAGCAGCAGATGCAGGAACGCTTTTTAAAGGTAATTGCGCACGTCAATGCGCTCATAAAAAAGAATGCGCCGAAAGAGTTTGCGGACGAATGGACTGTGAAGGTGCAGGACGGTTCCGTGACATTCGGGAGCGCCTACAACAACTGGGCAGTTTCGGTTCCGAGGATGAAGGAAACCGGAATTTCCTTCAAGGACGTTTACGAATATTTGAAAAGCGGCAGGCAGAAGGAGCTCGCCGAGAAAAGCCATTTGAGCGACGCATTGTTCCAGATGGTCATAACGCATCTGCCTAGCCCGCTCAAGGCACAGAAATACAGGATACCCGTCATCTGGAAAGGGGAACTGGAAAGCCCGATTGCGAAGTCAATGAGGGCGTGCGACCAGAGCGGGCCTTTCGCAATGATGGTTACCGATGTTTCCGTTGACAAGCACTCGGGGGACATTGCAACCGGAAGGGTTTACTCGGGAACCGTGAAGAAAGGAATGAAGGTCAGGCTCGTGGGTTTGCAGAAGGAAGCGCCGATACAAAAAGTCGGCCTGTTCATGGGCGCGGATTTCACGGATGTTACCGAGGTTCCTGCGGGAAACATTGTTTCGCTCGTGGGAATGAAGGAAGTGTTTGCCGGAGAAACGATAACTGATGACCCGGAAATGAATTCATTTGAAAGCTTCATGACCGAGGTCGAGCCCGTAATAACGATTTCGATTGAGGCAAAGAACACAAAGGATTTGCCGAAGCTCATCGAGACAATCAGGCAGGTTACAAAGGAAGACCCTAACGTCAAAGCCACTATAAACCAGGAGACAGGGGAACATTTGCTTTCCGGAATGGGCGAACTGCACCTTGAGATTATCCAGTACAGGATTGAGAAGCACCACCATGTGCCGATACAGGTTTCGCCGCCGATTGTTGTTTACCACGAGACAATAAACAGCGGAAGCCGCTCGCTCGAATCAAAGAGCCCGAACAGGCACAACAAACTCTTGATGAAGGTTCAGAAGCTGCCGAACGAGGTTCTTGAGAATCTTATTAAGAGCCACTTTGTGGGAAAGGTCAAGCCGAAGGACAAGGACAAAATTGCGATGTTTCAGGAAATGGGATTCGACAACGAAATATCCAAGAAAATCTGGGCGGTGCACAATAATTGTGTTTTGATTGATTCGACGCGCGGAATAGATTCGCTGCACGAAATACGCGAACTCGTTATCCAGGGCTTCAATGACGCAATGGACGCGGGGCCGCTTTCAAAGGAAAAATGCTTCGGCATGGCCGTTTTCCTCGAGGATGCTTCTCTGCACGAGGATGCGATTCATCGCGGGCCGGCACAGATGCTTCCGACAGTAACGAGGGGAATTTTTGCATGCATGATGGATGCCGACCCGGTTCTTTACGAGCCTAAGCAGATGCTCACAATCAGCGTTCCGGAAGATTACTTGGGCGCGGTTTCAAAGGAGCTTGGTTCGAGAAGGACGCAGATTACGGAAATGCGCCAGGAAGGGGACTCGAGCGTAATCATCGGCAAGGCGCCGGTAAAGGAACTCATTGGTTTTTCACAGAGCATCAGGAGTGCTACTCAGGGACGCGTGATTTGGACGGCGGAGTACGCGGGCTATGAATTGCTGCCGCGCGAACTGCAGAAGCAAACCATTACTGAAATCAGGAAGCGCAAGGGCATGGATTCTGATGTCAAGCCGGCTTCGTTCTGGCTCGAGTGAATAATTCCAATCGGCCAAACGGAGCCACAAATTATTTCACGGTAAACTGCACCCCCACATCAAGCACCATGGCCATAATCTACAGAACAAAAACCAACCCATCATGCTCCGGAAGCGGAACAATAGATGATGTCAACATCACGAGCAATGCTTAACCTTTGACACAAACGACATGCCAAAAGACGCAAAGCAGGATGCATACTGAACTGGCAAAGGCCCGACACGAATTTGAACGAACAAGGAACACTTGATGCGGGACAATACAAAAGCATAAACACTTACGAATTAATGGCTTGCCGAGACTGCCACCCATCCAACAGCATGGATTTTCTTGCGCCCGGTCGCCGAAACATTTAAATTGTTGTATTACACTGTATTACATTGGTGTTTCTGTGCCTTCTGATGTAGTGACCGTGCGTTTTGACGACAAGACAAAAAAACAGATTTCAAAATTTTTGCGGCAGAGGCTTGAATCGCAATCGGAAGTTATCAGAAAAGCCGTTGCGCAGTACGTGCAAAAAGAAAACGAGCTCGGCGAAATCAAGCAGGTGGTTGCGCAAAAATTTGCTGAAGGAAAAATTTCCTTTGACGAGCTTGTGCGGATTATTGGATATGAGGAAGCCAAAAAAGTAGCTTACCTTGTTGATGTAACTGAAAAATCCCTCAAAGAAGGGATTTAAAGTGAAAAAAGCAGTGGCGGACACCTCCGCACTTGTGTCACTCTCTTTCAGCGGACAGCTTGCACCCGCAAGCAAAGCACTGCATATTTTTGTTCCGATGCAGGTGAAAAAAGAGCTTGAAGAAATAGCCGCTTTTGCCGATGAAAAAGCGGCGGCAGCCAAAGAGGCATTAAGCATAATAAAATCCGGAGCCATTCAGGCCAAAACCGTTGATGCCAAAAAAGCCGAGGCGCTCGTGAACAAGAATGTCGACTTCGGGGAAGCCGAATGCTTCCAATTGGCAACGGAGCGGGAAATACCCGTAATGCTCATGGATGATTTGAACGCGGGGTTCGCGCTCGAAGGAATGGCAAAGGCGCGCGGCATAAGCATCAAAATCTCGGCGGCCGCAGTTGTTGAACTGGCAAACCGGAAACAAATAACCAAAAAAACCGCCAAGGAAAGCCTCTTGAAAATGGTGAAACGCCGCAACTGGGAAAAAACAACACTCGAATACCTGATTCATAAATACTTTCCCTGAAAGCCGGCTTCGTTCTGGCTCGAGTGAACTCCGGGAAAACAACACCCTGAAATACCCCCTCAAGCAAAAACATTAATAAGTATACATATACATATGTATACATGGCTCGTGCAATAATGGTTTCGGACAGAATCTATGGCAGGCTCTCGAAAATAAAAAAAGGGGCGAGCAGGAGCTTCAGCGAGGTTCTGGATGGCCTCCTCGAAAAGGAAAGCGATAGCTCAAAAACCGGGGGCATTCTCGGGCTTTACGGCTCTTGGAAGGAAAGCCCGGAAGATGCGAAAGCGGCGAAAGAAATCAAGGAAGCGTGGAAAAAATGGGACCGCCAGTATGCCTAGACACAGATGTGATAATAGAGTTCCTGAAAGGAAGGAATCCTGAACTCAGAAAATCTTTCCAGGAAGGCAAGGAATACTGCACTACAAGCATAACTGCCTTTGAGCTGAGGATGAGGAAAACCAACCTCAAGCCGGTAGAAGAATTCCTGGCCAGAACCAAGGTTTTCTCTTTTGATGATTTATGTTCAGCCATAGCGGCCGACACGAACAAGGAACTCAAAGAGCGTGGGAAAACAATTGAATTGCGTGACCTGTTCATAGCTGCCACCTGCATCAGGAACAATTGCGCCCTACTCACGAAAAACCAAAAGCATTTCAGGCAGATGAAAGGCCTGGAACTGGCATAACCTCAGCGCGAACTCCGGAAGCAGACAATCCTCAAAATCAGGAGGGGAAAAAGGAGGACGGAACCAAGGCCAAGGGACCTTATGAAAAGGGCAATGTCAATTGAATGCAATTCAAGCTTATAGGCAATTTGAAGGGTTTCGAAGAGTTATTTTATAAACCTTTATTATTAGTAGTATTAGCTGTAAAACGCCCCAATTTTGCGTAATTTTGGCATTTATGTTTGTTTTGGAGGTATGGAACAATGGCAGAAAAACCACATATTAACCTGGTCTTTATCGGACACGTCGATCATGGCAAGTCAACCACAGTCGGAAGGCTGCTCTACGATACAGGAGCCCTGCCGGAACAGGAATACAGGAAGCTCAAGGCGGAAGCCGAGTCAAGGGGAAAGGGAACATTTGCATTTGCGTATGTCATGGACAACCTCAAGGAAGAAAGGGAAAGGGGAGTAACCATTGATGTTGCTTACAGGAAGTTCATCGGCCAGAAAAACCAGTTCACAATCATAGACGCGCCGGGACATCGCGATTTCGTAAAGAACATGATTACAGGAACCTCGCAGGCCGATGCGGCGGTTCTCGTTGTTGCGGCAAAAGAAGGGCCGCAGCCCCAGACCAAGGAACACGCATTCCTCGCACAGGTCATGGGTCTTAAGCAGCTGATTTTGGCAATTAACAAAATGGATGAAGTAAAGTATGATGAGAAAAAGTTCAACGAAGTCCGCGATGAAATGAAGAAAATGCTTACAGGAATAGGCTACAAGGAAGACCAGGTAAAGTACGTTCCGGTTTCCTCATGGGAAGGCGAGAATGTGGCCAAGACCTCG
>JBBSVV010000057.1:0-3573 GCA_038046625.1 archaeon
AGTTGTGTGGTAGTTTGTATGGGTGAATCAAACCTGATAAAATTTTTCGGAGACAATCCTTTCACAAGAATACTTGACGCGCTGGTTGACAACATCGGTGAGTCATACTCCAAGAGTGAGCTTCAGGGGCTCGCGGGAATAAGCAAAGCCGCTTTTTTTCCGGCACTAGCCGAAAGTCGAGGGGCTTGGCTTGGTGAAAATTACAAGGGCTCTCGGCAGGACAAAGCTTTATACGCTGGACAAAAATAGCCAGTTCGTGAAGGACATAATGAAATTCGAGATGCGCATGATTGAGGAAACCGTGCCGAAAAAATCTCTTGCAGTTGCCTGACTGTTTCAGATTTCCCTTGCAATGAGTTCAGAGAGATCAATCCCGTTGCTTTTATGCACGACCGAATTGGTGCTCACTATTGTTTTCGCGCCCGCCTTCCCGAGCTTCTCAAATGCGCCCTCCGCAAAAATCCCGTGGACGCAGATGCAGTGAACCGCCTTGGGCTTCCTTTTTTTGATTTCCTTAACCGCTTCAATCATGGTGTGGCCCGAGCTGACAATGTCGTCAACAATCACGACGTTTTTTCCGCGCCAGTCCAGCTCCGTTGTAACCTTTATTTTAACCTTGCGCGGGGAGAAGCGCTCCTTCAAAAAAATCGCGCTCCTGAACCCGATTGAATCCGCGATGCGCTTTGCCCACTGCGAGCTCTCAATGTCAGGCCCCACAATTACCGTGTCTTTTCCGGAAAATTTTTTGCTTATGAATTCCGCAATCGCACTGTTCGCGGAAAGCTTTTTGTGCTCGATGTGGAACAGTTCCCCCATTTCTTTTACCCTGTGGAGATGCGGGTCAACCGTAATTATTTTGTCGAGGCCGTGCATCAGCATCCATGCCGCAATTTTGTTCGAGAGCGATTCGCCGAAATGAAACCGCTTGTCCTGCCGCATATACGCAAGGTAAGGGACTACACCCACAACCTTTTTTGCGCCGAGTTCCTTTGCCGTTCGCCCGGCGAGAACAATCTCCATCATTGCCTCGTTTGGCTTTGGGTTCATCGTCTGCACAAGGATAACCTCCTTTCCCTCAATGTGCTCTTCAAAGCGCACATAGGTTTCGCCGTCGGGAAACCTCGAAATCGTGAGTTCGCCTTTTTTGGCGTTTGCACGCTCCGCAATTCTTGCGCCCAGGCCAATTGAATTGGGCAGCGCGAAAACGATTTTCTGCTCCATGCAATTTTACACTCTTTTGCCCAATAAAATAGTTGCCTTTTCCCGCCCCGGGATTATTCGCAACTTGGCAGTGGTAACTCAAAGCGTTTTTTCGCGGTTTTTGGGGTATTGGTTTAAATTCCTTTTACTGTCCAATTATAATTAATTATTCCGCTTTACATGGATTTTAGAGGGTTTCAGGGGGATTTTGAGCATGAAGACTGTTGTCACAAAAGCAATCACCAGGGCAAAGGAAGAGGCCGCAAAAATGGGTGCGCCTGCGGCAGCGCAAGGATCCAAGCCCCGCAAGAGAAAAAGGAAGGTCGGCGATGATGATGAATCCCTCATCAAAATGATGGAGGGCAACAGGGCAAGGATAAGGGTTGTAGGCATTGGCGGAGGCGGCTGCAACACAATAAACCGGATGACCGAAGTCGGAATACTCGGCGCGGAAACATTCGCGGTTAACACTGATGCACAGGACCTTTTGAAGGTCAAGGCGGACAGGAAAATACTTGTAGGAAGAAAGCTTACCCGCGGCCTGGGCTCAGGCTCAAACCCTTCAGTCGGGGAAGCCGCGGCGCAGGAATCCATTGAGGACCTCGCGGAACTTCTTGCTGACTCTGATTTGGTTTTCGTCACATGCGGAATGGGCGGAGGAACAGGAACGGGCGCGGCTCCGGTTGTTGCGGAGCTCGTAAAGAAAAACAAGGCGCTCACGATTGGAGTAGTAACAATGCCTTTTACGGTTGAGGGCAAGAAAAGGGCGGAGAACGCAATGGAAGGAATCGCGAATTTGAGGGCGCATGCCGACACAGTAATAGTTATTCCGAATGACAAGATTCTTGAGATTGCGCCGGATCTTCCGGTTAACGCGGCATTCAAGGTCGCGGACGAAGTCCTGACGAACGCTGTCAAGGGAATCACGGAAATGATTACAAAGCCCGGCCTCATAAACCTGGACTTTGCGGATCTGAGGACGATTCTCGAGAAGGGTGGCGCGGCAATGATTGGCCTCGGAGAAAGCACTTCCCACGGCGCAAATTCCGAGTCAAGGGCCCTTGAGGCGGTTGAGAATGCCTTGACCTCGCCTTTGCTGGATGTTGACATTTCAAATGCGGGGCGCGCATTGATAAATGTTGTCGGCGGTTCCGATATGACATTGCGCGAAGCCGAAATGATTGTCGAGGCTGTTTCCGCGAAAATCAGCGACAACGCGCATATAATCTGGGGCGCAATGATAGATGACACATTGCCCAAGAACCAGATTCAGGCCATGGTTGTGATTGCAGGCGGAAGGTTCCCGTACCTTGACGGAATGAACAATGCCGGCGGCAATGGCCCAATTGATTTGGGAATAGAGTTCGCGGATTAAAACGCTTTTCTCGTTTTTTGGGGGTGCCTTTGGCTTCCCCTTTAAATTCCTTTTCCTTTCTCTTTATATCAAAGGACAAAAATATGGATGCAAAATCCGTCCTTTGATAGCTATCGAAAGACATTTGAGAAAGTTTCACAATTAATGTCTTTCGATATTATTTAGGTTTTTTCAATGGTTGACGTGAACGAGTTTGTGCAGTCCTCAACAAGGATATTCAATGTTTCGAGGAAGCCGGACATGAATGAGTACAAGGTAATGGCCAAAGTTACGGGTTTAGGCATACTCCTGATAGGCCTGATAGGCTATATAGTGAAGTTCCTGCTTACGGGTGTCATCAGGCTCTAATGGCAATGATTTTAAAGCTTTTCCAAGGAGAATCAAATATATATATGCGGAATCGGGCTTATTTTTCCCTTTTTCATTAATTTGAGTTGGTTTGAATGATTTATACTGTAAGAACTACCGTTGGGCAGGAAAGCCTTGTCGTTGATGTGCTTTCGCACAAGGTCGGGAAAGAGGACCTCAACATTTACTCAATAGCGGTTATTCCCGGCCTCAAGGGATATATCCTGATTGAGGGCGACAACGAAATAACCATCAGGCGCGCAATCACGGGGGCTTCGCACGTAAAGGGGCGCGGAATTGTGGGCGGCGCCGTGAAGGTCGACGAACTTTCCACTCTGCTCGAGGCAAAGCCGCTCATGAAGAGCATCAAGGAAGGGATGAAGGTTGAATTAATTGCCGGCGCATTCAAGGGCGAAAGGGCAAAAGTCCTGAGGGTCAACGACACAAAGGAAGAGGTAACAGTTGAACTGGTTGAGGCCGCAGTGAAGATTCCTGTCACGATACACGCGGAGCACATCAGGATAATCAAGGAGTAACACAACCTTTTTCTTTCTCTTACAAAGAGAAAGAAAAACGTTGGCGAAAAAGAAAGAGAGCCAAAAACGTTGGCGAAAAAGAAAAAAGAACGGAATAATTGGCGAAAAAGAAAA
>JBBSVV010000057.1:3673-9605 GCA_038046625.1 archaeon
TTGGCGAAAAAGAAAAAAGAACGGAATAATTGGCGAAAAAGAAAAGCGTTAACGGAAAAGAAAAAGAATTGAATTTGGGAAAAAGAAAAGTGTAAAAAATTGTTTGACGAAGAAATGAATCACTGGAGTTGTTTTGTTTATGGCTGAGATAAGTGTTTTGATTGAAGGCGGAAAGGCGACTGCAGGCGCGCCTCTCGGACCGGCGTTGGGCCCGCTTGGCGTCAACATCGGCGAAATTGTCCTGAAAATAAACGAGAAGACAAAAAATTATGTGGGCATGAAGGTTCCCGTCACTGTCGAGGTTGACTCGAAAAAGCAGTTCCAGATAACGGTCGGTTCGCCGCCGACAAGCGCGCTCATAATCAAGGAACTCAATGTGCAGAAGGGAGGCTCCAACCAGAAAACAGAAAAAATCGGCGACCTTTCAATGCAGCAAGTGAAGAAGCTTGCGGAAATGAAACTGGAGGCGCTCACATCAACCTCGGTTTTTGCGGCGTCCCGCGAAATCATAGGGACTTGTAATTCAATGGCCGTTTATGTCGAGGGAAAGCCCGCAAAGGAAATGCAAAAAGAGATTCAGGCGGGGAACTGGAACGGGTTTTTCGGAGTGAAGGAAGAGCAGACCGCGGTCGGAAAGGCGGAGAAGGCGGTTGAAAAAGCGGTTCATAAAATTGTGGAAGTTGTGCGCGAGGTCGAGGAGGAAATCAAGGAAGAGGTAGAAGAGGTGCTGCATCCCCGTGCCAGCGAAAATGAAAACGCCCGCAAAAACACTGAAAAGGAAATGAGGCGTGAAGCGCCTTCAATGGAAAGCGGTATGCGGAAAATCGGGGTTCCCGCAATTGCAAAGGCGCAGGAAATGAAAAAGGCGCCTGCTGAAAAACCTGTTCAAAAGGCTGAAGCACCTGAAGAGAAGGCCGGGAAGCCACAAAAGGAAAGTTACATGCAGCACATGAAGAAAATCGAGCAGGAAGTCGGCATTGCCAAGAAGCAGGCCGGAGCCGCGAAAAAGGTCGAGGTTGAGGTAACAAAGGGCAGGGATGCCGACATAACCAGGCCCAAGAAAAAGTGAGGCTTTAAAAGCCCTTTGAACACAATTTTGTTATATTTAGCTCTGTTTTTGGAGCCGAACGCCCTTTCGGGCTGTACACCAATTCGTTGGTAGGTTTTTTGAAGTGAAGAAACAAGACATACTTGAATCGCTGAAGCACATGCGCGGCCTTGAAAAGGGCAGGAAATTCGAGCAATCCGTAGACCTCGCCATAAACTTCAAGGGCATTGACTTCAAGAAGGCCGAGAACCGCATTGAGGTTGACGTCAAAATGCCGCACCTGACCGGCAAGGACTCGAGCGTCAAGGCGGTTGTTTTCCTCAAGGACAAGAACTTCGCGCAGCAACTGAAGGACAAGGTTTCCAGAATAGTCATGGATGATGAAATCCCGAACCTCAAGAAGAAGGATGTGGACAATCTCATGTCAGAGTACAACATTTTCCTTGCCGAAGGGCCCGCGCTGATTTCAGTGGGAAAATACCTTGGGCAGCAGCTCGCGCCGAAAGGAAGGATGCCGAAGCTCATTCCCCAGAGCGTCCAGAGCGTGGAGCAGGCAATGAAAACCGCAACCACTTTTACAAAAATCACGAACAAGAAGGGAAAATTCATGCCCGTAATCCACGTTACTGTGGGCAAGGAAAAAACCCCGGATGAAAGCATTGCGGAAAACATCATGGCAGTTTACTCCGGCATTATTGACGTTATCCCGTCAAAGGAAGCTGCCATAAAATCCGTGTACGTGAAAACCACCATGGGCAAACCCATAAAAGTTGGCGAGAAATACGACACGAAAGCGCAGTTGGATGTGGCGCCAAAAGCGGGCAAAGAAGCGGGCGCGGTGAAATAATGACAAGCCACAACAGGAAATGGAAAGAGGACAAGCTCAGCGCCATCCAGGCGCTAATCAGGGAGTACCCCGTAATTGCGGTTGCCGACATAAACATGTTTCCCGCTTCCCTGTTCCAGGAACTCAGGAAAAAAATGCACGGGAAGTCAGTCATTGTTGTTTCAAAAACAAGGGTGCTCAGGAGGGCACTTGAATCGAACAGGAAAACTGCTGAACTCGCGCCTTACGCGACAAAGAACTGCGCCGCAATATTCACGAAAATGAATCCGTTTGAATTGTCCGGTTTCCTCAAGAAGAACAAGGGAAAAATGCCGGCAAAAATCGGCGCGATAGCGGAAGAGGACATCATTGTTCCTGCCGGGGACACTGGATTGCCTCCTGGGCCTGCATTGAGCGACCTGAAAGGCGCCGGCCTGAAGGTCGGTGTGCAGGGCTCGACAATAGCCATAATGGAGGAAAAGATTGTCACCAAAGCCGGGCAGGAAATCACGGCGCCGGTTGCGGGAACGCTTTCAAAGCTCAACATCAGGCCGTTCAAAGTCGGAATGAAGCTTGTTGCCGCGCTTGAAGCCGACAACGTTTTCAAATCAAGTGTGCTTGACATTGACATTGACAAGATTTTCTCGGATTTCATTGACGCGCAGAGGAAAGCATTCAACCTCGCATTCAATGCCGCAATACTGAATTCCGCAACCGCAGAACTGCTTTTGGCGAAGGCGTTTTTGAACGCAAAGGCAGTTTCGATTGAGGGAAAAATACTCAATTCCACAACCATAAACGAACTGCTTGCAAAGGCGGATGTGCAGGCCAAGGGCCTGAAGCCAATGGTGAAGGATGCGCCGCCGGAAAGTACTGCGAGCGAAGCGAGCCAAGTCCCTGCGACCTTGCAGAATCCAAAGATTCCGCGAGGCCTCGTCCCCGCAGGGGACAAGGAGCAGGGGCTCTCGGTATCGCCGGCCGAAAACGGCGTGGAGAAAACGGAGTGACGCTTGGTTCAAATTAATATCAAAGGACAAAAATATGATGTAAAATTTGTCCTTTGATAGCTATCGAAAGACATTAAAAAAGTTTCAAAATTAATGTCTTTCGATATAACCATGTTTCTTACGAGGTGAAAAAGATGGAGTATATCTACAGTGCAATGCTCTTGCATTCTGCAAAGAAGGAGATAACCGAACAGTCCGTGACAAAAGTCCTTGAGGCTGCAGGCGTTCATGCGGACGCTTTCAGAGTAAAGGCTTTGGTTGCATCGCTGAAGGACGTCAACATTGATGACGCCATAGCGAAAGCGGCTGTAACGGCGGCGGCTCCGGCAGCAGCGCCAGGCGCGCATTCTCCGGCAGCGGCAAAGAAGGAAGAAAAGCAAGAGGACCCCGCGAAATCCGAAGCGGAAGCTGCGGAAGGGCTCGGTTCACTTTTCGGATAGGTTCAATGAATCTATCCATCCTTCCTCTTTTTTCATGGCCTGTGGCTGGCATAAATTGTGCCAGGCGGTTTTTTGGGGTTTCTTAACGCCTCCCGACCAAATATATTTTAAACAAATCAAGCCTAATTCTTAGGCATAATTCTAAGGCCCCGGTGTTAAACTTGAACAAGCTACCAATGGTTCTGGCATTCATAATTCTTTTTTCGCTTTACTCCTTTGCGGCCCTCAACAACGGCGAAATAAGCATTTATGCAGTGACAACCGAAGGCAAGGGCCTCGTGGCAACGCTGCACCTGCAGATAGACCCCGGCACCGGCAAAATCTGGAGCGCCGTAACCCCATTGGT
Source organism: archaeon (assembly GCA_038046625.1). GTDB lineage: Archaea > Iainarchaeota > Iainarchaeia > Iainarchaeales > Iainarchaeaceae > Iainarchaeum. The sequence goes on from JBBSVV010000057.1 coordinate 7,341, forward strand.
CGGCACAACAACGCAGAATGCGGAGCGAACCGCCATAAAGGTCGCAAAGAATTATTTCAGCGGCACGGACAATTATGATTACAAGTTCTCAATAAACTCAACCGCATCCATTGTCGAGGGCCCGAGCGCGGGCGCAGCCATGACCCTCCTTGCAGTGACAATGCTGAAGGACAAGGCAATTCCGAAGGGAATCAGCATGACTGGCACAATAAACGAGGATGGCTCCGTGGGGCCGGTTGGCGGTGTTTTTGAGAAGGCAAAGGAGGCGAGCTCTACTGGAGTAAAGCTGTTCATGATTCCGAAAGGGGAAGCAGTGCAGACGGTAAGGCTCGAGGGCGGAGTAAAAAGCGTGAACATCCTTGATTATGCGCCCAAAAACTGGGGGCTGAAAGTGGTTGAAGTGCAAACCATTGATGATGCGCTCGTTTACGCCTTTTCGGACATAAAAAAAATTGACGTGAACACTTCGGCTGTTCAGGCTATTCCTGAATTCATTCCGGAAAAAATACCGATTCCGCAACACCTCGGCACGTTCAAGGTTCTTACCTCGAATTACATAAACAAGATAAATCAGCTCAACGGAGAGGCAAGGAACGCGCTTTCATCTTCTCTCCTTGAGGACCCTGAAGTCACGAACCTTTTGCTTGAGGCGCTCAACAATTCCGAACAGACGCTTCAGCACGCGGAGGTTTTGAACGAACAGAATTACCTTTACTCCGCGGCCAATTTTGCGTTCCTCGCGGGCGTAAATTCCATTATCGTGAAGGAGGTTTCAAATAACCCTGCGTTGCTCAGGCCAAGTTCATCCGCATTCGACCTCAAGATACTCGGCCTGAAAAAAGAGATGGGCACTTTTGAAAAGCAGCTGAACGGCAACGTCCCGAGAAAAGGCGTTGAGTGGTACGCAAGCGCACAGCAGAGGTTCACATACGCGAAAAACTCCGTGGACAGGCTGGTTTCGGAGCAAACCATTGTCGTGAACGGTTCGCAGGAGGGCGAAACCGCGCTCGCATTCCAGAGGCTCCAGGATTATGCCTTTGCAGTGGCATGGCTTGACGTTTCAAAGGACTTCTACAATCTTTCCCGCGAAACAGACGGTTATGTCCCGGAATCAGGCCAGTTCAGCTCCTCAATGGATTCCATAATAGAGGGTGCGGAAAAGGACGTGAATGCTTTGGGGGACAGCCCTGCGGTTGAGGATATCCAGAGGCGCATTGATGCGGCAAAAACAGAGAAAAAGAATTCCTGGTTTGAGGCCTCTTACTTTGACGCTGTTTCGGCAAAGGCGCTTGCAAAGGCGGAGCTGGACGTGCAGGACAAGGGCTATCAGGAGCTGAAGCAAACCCTCGAAAATAAAATAAGCGGCCTCGAAGCCAAAATGAATTCTAACGAACAAGAAATAAAGGTAAGCTGGGCCGTGCTTTACCTTGACCACGCCAAATACTTTTTGGCTTCGGCAAATTATTACGATAAAAGCGATTTGAACGTGAATGCCGCAAACAACGTGAAGAGCGGCATAAGCCTCATTTACCTCGCCGAGGACTTTTTTGACGCCTCGAATGCAGTGGTAACCGCGTATTCTTCGCTGCCAATTGTTTCAACCGATGAGGACTCCTCCGGAAATTCCGGCAGCATTAATTCGGGAAGCCCCCTTCAAGTGAGGGACTTCACCCAGAACCTCGTGCTTTACGGGCTGGCGCTCATTCTTCTTGCCGTCCTCATAGTGCTTTCGGTGCTTTTGGTTACCGTGATCCGCCGCTCCTCAAGGAAAAAGACGCTTGAGCAGGAAATCAGGGAAATAAAGGAGCTGCTTGCAAAGAATGACGCCGCGCTCTCCAGAAGAACCATTGGCGCACAGGCGCATGCAAAGCTAAAGGATAAGTACGAGGGCGAGCTTTCACTGCTCGAGAGCGAGAGGAAGGTCCGCGCCGAACACCTGCTTGCTGCGGACGAATACTCATCGGAAATTGATTCTTACAAAGAGCGTGCCGCGGGACTCCAGAAGCATTTGAGGGAGAACGCGATAACCAAGGAAGAGTTTTCCCGCAAGTATTCAGAGTACCAGTCGAAAGTTTCGGAACTCAGGGAAGAGCTTGATTCGGAGCTGAAGGAACTCGATTCCCAGAAAAAGGAAATCGAGAGCGGCGTGAAGGAAATAATCGAGAGCCACAAAAAGCTCCTGCCGGTATCAATGGGGAACGAAGGGCTCTCCGCACAAAAAGGCCCCAAGGATAAAAGGAAAAAAACAGGCAAGTGGGCAGCCGG